>NZ_LR734808.1:649375-974062 GCF_902506655.1 Marinoscillum sp. 108
GACGTGACCATCTGTGATTCCTACGATGGCCACAAATACCTGATTGTCCGGATATTCTGAATTATTTTCCACAAGATAGGGAAGGGTTTGTGCCCAGGTAGTGAGGCTCCATAGGAGCATCACGGTCGTTGCGACAAAGAATTTGAGAATCCAATGTGACGGGTAAATTTTGGTTTTCATGATTGTAAAGGTTTATGGTTAAGAATGGGCCGGAACTTTCCGGCCCTTGGTTGGATATAGCTGATTACTTTTTGATGAATCTCATTTTGGTATTGCTCAATGACTCCACTAAAAAGTAGGAGCCTGTATTCAACGAGCTCACATCTATGGTAGAGGAGAGGCCATCTTCACTGCTCAAAATACCCCCCAGGACAGTTTTGCCACTTAGGTCATAAATCTGATAGTTGCCCAAACCCTTGAGTCCTTTGATATTCAATAGATTGGATGCAGGATTTGGGAAAATGCTCAACGAGATTTCTGGGGTGGGTTCGGGTACTGAAGGTTCCGAAACCACTCTGCTGCCGCCAGCGCTTTTTATTTTAAACCAGTTGATGTTCCATCCGCCGGTGAGTGCTTTGATGGCGATCTGTTGCTGGCCACCGCTTAAGCTGATGGTGTGCGCTACGGTGGTCCAGTTTTGCCAGCCACCAGTATTCTGAACAGATTTTGTACCATACACAGGGCTTCCACCTGCTTTTTCTAACTGGATCATTCCATTGCTATTTGGGCTGGATACCCGATACTCCACGGTATAAGCACCACTGCTCGGTGGGTTAATATCCCAGACCATCCAATCGTTGGTGTCTATCCAGCCTACATTTTGTCCTCCTTCTGAACAAGCTTCTGTCTGTGTGCCGGATTGCACGGTCCAGTTCTCTGCTTCTATGGTGGCAGACCAGCCTGAGGAAGCTTGTGCTACGATGACTGAGCTAATGTTATCATTGAAACCCTCATTGACCAGGCAGTTGTCATTGGAAGTTTTTACCAGAGAATTTCCGGTGAAGTTATTGTGCTGATACATCGTCAGCTGATAGCCGGACTGAATCTGGATGGATGAGATGTCATCATTGGACACTCCGAGCGCCTGAAGTTGTCCTAAGGTATAACTGCCAGGGTTCAGCGAAGCTGAGTAGCCACCATAATCGCAGTGCTGGAAGAGGGTGGCTACACCATTGGAGCTGCCACCTCCACTTTGGTATACCCGTACATAGTCTACATACATTTTGGCAGGAAGGGCTCCATTGTCCACATTAAACCCAGGCCAGTTACCGCCGATGGCCATATTGAGGAGGATGAAGAAGTTGTTGTGAAACTCTGAGGTGCCGTTCACTCCACCAGCAATGCTGGCTTCATGGTATAAATTACCATCCAGAAACCACTTGATGGCGTTGGCATCCCATTCCACAGCGTAAGTATGGAAGGCAGTTACATTCGTGCCGGTGCTTCCACTATAGTTGGCATAACTGTTATTGTGGTCCTGCCAGTGGATGGTGCCATGGGTGGCGGCTTCTGTGTTGACGTGCTCCATTACATCGATTTCGCCACAAGATGGCCAACCAACTGAGGTGATGTTGTCGCCAAGCATCCAGAAGGCCGGCCATACCCCCAGGAAAGAAGGCATAGCGATACGAGCTTCAATTTTCCCGTACTTCCAGGACTTTCGTCCCTGTGTTTTCATTCTGGCGGAGGTATAGTTCATACCACCGAAACTCTCATTTTTCGCAGTGATGACAAGTTGCCCGTTTTCAACAGTGGCATTTTGCTGACGGTAATACTGAAGCTCGTTGTTGCCCCAGCCGCCAGACCCGGTACCGGTCTCAAAGACCCAGTCCGGCCCGATGCCATTGGTAAACTCATCTGCCCACACCAGGTTCCAGTTTTGAGCCTGAGTAAACATAGAGGAACACAGCCCCAGGGTAAGTAACAGGGTGATTTTGATTGATTGGTTTTGTAATAGGGTTTTCATGGTGATAGGTTTATTGTTTGATAAATCGTAAGACCTTTTTTGATTTGCTGTGGCTGATGAAGTAGATCCCGGCCTTCAATTGCCGTACATCAATTTTCTTATGATCCTCCTGGGGGCTGTGGTGGCCGTTTGAAACGGCCTTTCCATTCAAATCATATATGGTATAGCTCCCCGTACCTGCAGAGCCCTGCACTTCCAGGTAGTCAGATGTAGGATTGGGGAAAATCCTTAGGTCAGGATGATTAATGTGTGACTTTTGGCTTTCCAGGGCAATGCGAGATCCACTTGAGCTGGTCAGTTTGAGCCAGTTGATGTTCCATCCGCCTGTGAGTGCTTTAATGGCGATCTGTTGCTGTCCTGCCGTGAGGTTGATGGAGTGAGATATGGTAGTCCAGTTTTGCCAGCCACCGGTATTGGGGACAGACCTTGTGCCATATACGGGACTTCCACCAGCCTTTTCGAGTTGGATCATACCGCTGTTGGGGCTGGCCACGCGGTATTCCACGGTATAAGCACCACTGCTCGGTGGGTTAATGTCCCAAACCATCCAGTCGTTAGTATCTATCCAACCAACATTTTGTCCTCCCTCAGCACAAGCCTCGGTCTGTGTGCCGGATTGTATAGTCCAGTTCTCTGCCTCTATGGTCGCTGACCAGCCCGAGGAAGCTTGCGCTACGATGACTGAGCTGATGTCGTCATTGAATTCCTCATTGACCAGGCAGTTGTCGTTGGAGGTTTTTACCAATACATTTCCGGTGAAGTTATCATGCTGATACATAGTGATCTGATACCCATTTTGTACCTGTAAGGAGGAGATGTCATCATTAGCTACACCGAGGGCCTGGAGTTGCCCCAGAGTGTAACTGCCAGTGTTGAGGGAGGCTGAGTAACCACCATAATCGCAGTGCTGGAAGAGTGTGACCACCCCTGATCCTCCGGTGGTTCCCATTTCATCCTTGATGGCTTTGAGCAGAGCGTATTGTCCTTGTACATCGTGATCCAGAGTCCAGATCATGATGCCACCGCCTTGGGATTTGGCCAGGGCTGTCTTTGCTTTTATGGTATTGATGCCATTGTAATAATCTCCATTAAAATAATCGGAATAAGGATCAGCTCCTTCGGCGATGAGGGTGTTGTATCCCTTCCAGCTTGGTCTGGCATAAAAGGGGACTCCAATGACTGCCTTTGCCGCAGGCAGGCCACGGCCCTTGTAGTAATTGAGGGCACTTTCAGCATAGCTATATGGGGAGTGCCCGGCACCCGCATCTCCATCATAGGCCATGATGTTGAGGAAGTCCACGTAACCGAATACCTGGCTGGAGATGCCATCAGCAGCCCAGGCGGATCCATTTACTGCTGCAGTGAGTAATTTCCCCTGGTTGTGAAGGGCAGTAGAGAGCTGTCCCATGAGTAGGGTGAAATTGTTATCGGGTGCACCATTGACGGGCTCTGGGAATTCCCAGTCAATGTCAGCTCCATCCAGGTTGTACTGGTTGATCACACTAAGCACATTGTTTACGAAATTATTTCTGGAGGATGCTGAGGCCGCCAGTGTATTAAATCGGCCGTCATTGCCACCACCATCACCCAGATCCCAGCCACCTATGGCGATGAGGACTTTCACACCTTTGGCATGTCCCTGACTTACGAGGCTTTGAAGCTTGGCTGGATTTTCAATGGCCTGAAGACCGCCCGAGGCTGTGGGTAGGGCAAAGGCATAGTTAATGTGAGTGAGTCTATCGTAATCAATGTCATTGGCACTTCCGAGCCATGACGGAGTATAGCCCACTATTTTCTGTGCGTGGACTGTGGCCATGGACATGATGACAAAAAGAAAGAGTAAGAGTCTTATATGTTTCCATATAATGGATTGGATTGAGGGAGGTTGGTGTCCCCACAGGATTGAGTTGGTTTTCATAGGTTTGAATTTGGTTGGTATAATGCCTTAGATAGGCGTTGCGATTTCGCACAGGTCAAGTGTCAACCTATGTGGCAGTCGCCTATCTGTCTTCTATTAAGGTGAGTGGTTAAATCCCGCTATGTTCTAATGTGATCTAAAGGTTGTGTCCCGTAGATCGGGACCGTAACAGGTTTCAGCGAAAAGGGAAATTTCTTCAGCAGCAGGAGTATTGATACTTTGCTCCAGATAGGAGAAGGTAGTAGGTGTTTCATCATTGTTGGATACTTTTTGGTTAAGGGTACTGCAGTTTAGCAGTACTTTGAATTGATCCCAAAATACCCACCACTCAAAAACCTCACACAAATGCCCGATACTACGCAAAAATTACGTACCCTTGTAATTTATGTGTTTTAAATAGTTGATTATCAATTATTTGTGATTTAACTGACCCACGTGGTTCCGGCAATTGGAAGGGGTGATCCGATACTTGGTTTCGTCAGAATTTGATGATGAATTCACTGAGGTTGGTTTCGCTGCTGAGGTTGAGATGCTTCCTCAGGCGATATCGGCAGCCCTCAATGCTACGGATTGTTATATTCATCATTGAAGCTATTTCCTTTGAAGAAAGGTTCAGTCGGAGATAGGCTGCCAATTGGAGGTCTTTTGGAGTGATGTCAGGAAACTGGCATTTGAGACGTTCCAGGAAATCTTCGTGTACTTTGTCAAAGTGAATTTTGAACTGACGCCAATCCTGGTCGGTATCTATGTCCTGGTTGATGTGTTTGATCACTCGCTGAATCAACTCCTTATTAGAATCCTTTGCTTTTTTGAGAAGGCTTTCCAGGTCCTCACGTACCTTGATGAGCACTCCGTTCTTTTGAGTAATCATCATGATAGAAGCGGCCATTTCTGCATTGAGCACGTCCATTTTTGACCTGGAAATGGCAATTTCAGCCTCGAGTTTTTCATTTTTAAGGGTGATCAATTCCTGCTCAGTGAGAAGTTTCTCAGCATTGTATTCTTCACGATTTCTTTGAAGCACATCCATTTGTGCCAGTCGCTCCTTTTTTTGAGCGTTTTCAATCCTCTTTCGGTAGAGTTTCATCAAACCGACTCCTATCAGCAAAAAAGTGATGACGTAGGCTACTTTGGCCATGGTGGTCAGGTACCAGGGAGGTAATACTTTGAAAGAATAGTGAGCCTCTTTGCTTTCAAACCCATAGACATTGGTGGCTTTGACTCTGAAGATGTACTCTCCGGCTGGCAGGTTGGTATAGGTTTTCGATAGTTCATGCTCACCGGTAAACCAGCTCTTGTCAAAACCTTCCAGATAGTAGCTATAGGAAGTCTGATCGGGCGATTCAAAATAGTCACTGGCATAATAAAACCGGATAGCATTTTGATCGTACCGGAGTAGCGGAGGATCCACATGATCAGAAATAGGTTTTTGCTGATCGATGGGTAGTTGTCCGTAAAGGAGGGAGTCATTGGTTACGCAGCGCACTTCAGTGATGGAAGCCAGGTAGGGCTTGGCATAATTCCGATTTACCGTACGATCAAAAAGAACGATACCATTCTTGGTTCCAAAAAGGACGGCATTTTGGCTGAGAGAGTTGATGTTTTCAAATCCCGGATTGAAACGACCCTGCAGATGCTGCAGGGGAGCCTTGGTGACTTCATATTTTTCATTGTCGTAAAAGTCAATGATTCCCATTTCGTCATGCATGTCCTGGCCTTTGATGTACCATATCTTGCCGTCATCCTCCTTCAATAGGCGGATATGCTGGGTATTGCCCAATATGCGCGTATATAGCGGATCTGCTACCATCGTGTCCAGGGCGTAATCATACTGATAGGTACCGCGTTCGGTACCAAACAAAACCTGATTTTTGACTTTGAAAAGATTGACAAAGAGACTTGTAGGAAACCCATGCTCCTTTTTGTAAAGCTTCACCTCAGCGAAGCGCTTCATTGCTTGATCCAGCCGGAGCCGGTAAATGCCTTTGTACCCGTGGGCCATCCAGATGTTGTTTTTGTCATCCAGCTCTATGATTCGGCTGGTTTCTTCAAATCCCTCAATTTTTCGCAGATATCTAAAATCACCATCGGAGAGCTCAAATAGGTGAATGCCATCATAGGCACCCTGGAGATAGTATTTTGGATTGCCTTCCCGAATGGGTATAAGGTTCCAAACACCTGTGCCTTCGAAAATTCTGATGGCAGAGCTACCCTCAATTCGGTAGAGCCCTTCATGTTGACATACGTATATCTGACCGTCGATGAGATGGAGGTTCCATACCTGACCAGACAGCCCCTTGATCTGCTTGAAGTGCAGGGTGGGTGTGAGGGGGTTTTCCTGATCGTTCCATTCGGTATAGAATACCCCTGAATTGGTGCCCACATATAGTTTGTCATTGTGAATGAGCGTAGAGGAAACAGTACCTTCTAACTCGTAATTGTCTGCAATCTTATATAGGGGAATGGCGGTTTGCACATAATCAATGCCCGTTTCTGTTGCCACCCACAGGTTACCGATATGATCAGAACCGATGGCCAGAATGGTGTTGCTTTGCAGGCCGTTGCTTTTGTTGAGCCATTGGATGGGTCTGAAGGCATCGTCTAATATCAGCAGTCCGGCGCCCACAGTGCCCACTGCCAGATAATCATTGCGGAGTTTATACAGACATTGTATTTTGTGCCCTTGCATGAAGGCACTACTAATGTGTTTTTCAGGCACTATTTTACCATTCTCAAAGGTGAGAATGCCATGATCCTGGGTCACGAGTTGCAGGCCGCCATGATGATTGTCAAAGATTCTGAGGACGGTGCCCTGTACATCTGCACCGCTGATGACCTTGCGGAGTCCGGTCGGCTTTACTACATAAATGTTAAATGAGCGATCCTGCACCAGAATAGAATCGCCAATCTTGGAAAACCCATCAATCATTGGAGTTTTTATCACATTGATGGTGTCATCCTTGTAGATATAGACGGCACCTCTGGCATGAAAGTGAATGCCGGAGGATGTCTCCAGAATGGCCCAGATGTCGCTAAACTCTCTTGAGTCTTCAGGAACCTTGGAGAGCAGGGAAATGTAACGTTTCTGACCGGCATTGTTGATTTTGAGGTAGCCAAACTCGTTTTGTGCTCCTATATAGATGGTGCTGTCCCTTCCTTTGTAAATAGACCAGACTACGGTCTTGTTGGTGGGCTGGGTAATCAGACTCCAGTCTCTGCCATTGTATTCCAGCAGGCCATAGTTATTGCCGAAGAGCATCCTTCCCTGATCATCCTGAAGGATGCTCCAGTTTTGGGCACCGGCCTGGTATTCATCATAAGTGAAATTGCGGATGTTGGGTACACCCTTATTTCCTATCTGGCCGTAGGCGATCTGGCCACAGATGAGCCCCCATAAAAGCATACATAATCGTTGGTTCACCACTTATAGGCTGCTGGTCAAAAAAGTGTTGTCTAATGCGCATATTACAAAATTTTATCTTAATTCCTGAAGGAAAACCCTGCGGTGGCACTACTTCAAATTTACTTCATATGTCACCCCATTTCATTTTTTAAGGCTTTTCCCTTCCCGACCAGTTGACCGGGTGAATCCATTCATCTGTCATATCATGTCGTTTGGAGACAGTTGGTTACTGGTGGTCGAAGTTTCACCAACTCCTACTATTTTGGAAGTGCCTTTTGATAATAAATGGGTAATTTATCAGCCAAACCATCCAGGCAGTATGAATATTTCTTTGATTAATGCTGAGTTGCAGCCATTAGCCAGGCTTTTTGATCTCTTATCCAATCATCAACCAGATCAGTCTTTTATTATTTATGGAATAAAAAAAGAGGATCTTAAATCACTTAATTCTTTCATTGATTCGCTTCAGTTTTTGAAAGCAAAATCTCTAGGGGAGCGGCAATTGATAGCACCCGGAGAGGTTTTTCTGGTTCAACAAAAAACAGCATTTTACATGGACGGCCAGTACATCGGAGCAAGGGAGCATACCGAATCGTCACATGAAAAGCATCGGGTAGATTTGACCTCACAGGAAGACGCGGCACGACATAAGTATCTGCTGGAGGTCAGCAGAGAACTGATCTGTACACACGATCCGGGGGGTGCTTATAAGTTTGTGTCCCCATCTGTGCACAAACTTCTTGGCTATGACCCTGAGGAGTTGATAGGGAAGGATCCCTACACCTATTTTCATCCTGATGATATAGCGCATGTGGTGAAAACCTCCCATGACCTGGCGTTGAAGGGCCTTCAGCCTCACCGGGTTCAGTATCGCTTTCTGCACAAAAATGGCACCTATATTTGGCTGGACACTTATACAGAGGTGATCAAAAATGACATGGGAGGAATCAGCTCATTGATCACTGTATCCAGGGACATCAACGACTTGAAAGAAGCCGAGATCAGACTAAGAGAGAGTGATCAACGGTTTAGGGCTATCGCAAACAATATTCCAGGGGTCGTTTACCTGTGCCGAAATGATGAGACCTACAGCATGCTATACCTCAACCTGGAAGTGATGAACCTGACCGGGTATACACCTGATGAATTTATTCAAAATCAGATCAGCTTTGTGGACCTTTATCACCCCGATGATAAGGAAACGATTTTTGCGAAAGTAGATTCGGCATTGGAACACAAGGAGCCTTTCCACATTACCTACAGGTTGAAAAACAAACATTCCGAAGATTGGGTCTGGGTGGATGAGTACGGGCAGGGAATCTATGAAGGCGATGAGCTGCGGCTGATTGAGGGTGTTTTGCTCGACATTACCGAGCGAAAGCTGGTAGAGTATCAGCTGGAGCGCTATACGGAAAATCTGGAGCACGTGGTGGCCGAAAGAACCCGGGAGCTGAAGGTGAAGAATGAGGCGCTTGTAAAAGGGAATAGTGAGTTGGAACAAGCCCTGAAAGAATTGAAATCAACACAGTCTCAGCTGATTCAGGCTGAGAAAATGGCCTCATTGGGGATACTGGCGGCTGGCATTGGTCATGAGATCAACAACCCGCTGAACTTCATCAAAAATGGCTGTTCAGGACTGATTCAAGAGCTGGAAGAGCATCCGGAATATGATGAAGAACTGCTCAAGCCATTCCTGGAAATCATCGATGACGGAGTGACCAGAGCTAGCGAAATAGTGAAGAGCCTTACACATTTCAGCAGACAGGTGAAAAGCATGGAGGAACGTTGTGTGATCCATGACGTCATTGATCATTGCGTGGTAATGCTCCAATCCAACCTTAAGCATAAGGTAGAAATAGTGAAGGACTATGCACCAGAGGAATTGGTCGTCATTGGCAACGAGGGCAAATTGCACCAGGCTTTTTTAAATATTCTGGTAAATGCCGAGCAGTCTATTCAGGAGCAGGGTAGCATAGTGATTCGAACAGCCAGGCAGGAACATGGGATCGTTGTGAGTTTTGAGGATGATGGAGAGGGGATTGCTGAGGAGAACCTTTCCAGAATAGGGGATCCGTTTTTTACGACTAAAGCCCCTGGGGCCGGAACAGGCCTGGGGCTCTTCATTACCTATACCCTCATCAAGGAGTTGAATGGAGAGGTTCAAGTGGAGTCTGAGCTAAAAAAAGGGTCAAAATTCACGATCACGTTTTCAAATCCTTAGATTTACATAAGGATGGTTGATCATAAAAACATAACGGTCTTATATGTAGATGATGAAAAAGATAACCTCTTTGTCTTCAAGGCTAACTTTAATCGGAAATTTGAAGTGATTACTTCTATTTCTGCCATGGAGGCTTTGGATGAACTGGAGGAGCATCACAATCAGATCATCGTGGTGATCAGTGATATGAGAATGCCGGTAATGAATGGTCTGGAGTTTATCAAAATTGCCAAAGCCAGGTATAGTAAAATCTTTTATTGCATCCTGACAGGGTATGGCTATGATGACGACATTCAGCAGGCCCTATCCGATAACCTGATTTTGAAATGCTTCACCAAGCCCTTTGATGCCCGCGAAATAGAAGATACCATTCTCCTGGCTGCCGCCAGTCGTTTGCAAGGCTGACTCAAAAAAAAATGATCACTCGTTAATGTGTCTTTTCGTCCCAAATATCCACTTTCCTGTCGAATAGTTGTCTTATAAATCACCGAACGGATATTAGCTTACTCAACCAGATAGAAC
This sequence comes from Marinoscillum sp. 108, assembly GCF_902506655.1. Taxonomy (NCBI): domain Bacteria; kingdom Pseudomonadati; phylum Bacteroidota; class Cytophagia; order Cytophagales; family Reichenbachiellaceae; genus Marinoscillum; species Marinoscillum sp. 108. The sequence goes on from NZ_LR734808.1 coordinate 659,406, forward strand.
CAATCATTTGATTCCGAAACCTTATAAAATTTTACTAACCATATTTTGGCTTGGCGCACAGGTAGGCTTTGCCCAGACAGGACCTGGAGGTGTGGGTAATACCACAACCAACAGACTTTGGCTCAAAGCTGATGGGAATGTATATAGTGATGCGGGCGTCACTGTGGCTACTGATGGAGTGGCTGTAAGACAATGGAATGATCACTCCGGTAATAATAACAATGCCTCGCAGGCTACTTTAGGAAACAGGCCCGTTTATGCAACGAATGTCATCAATGGACAACCGGCACTCAGATTTACCGGTAACACTTACATCGATCCGGGAGCATTAGGGATAGCTGGTACAGGAGGCTTTTCTTATGTGATTGTATTTAAGGATACCAGTTATACTGCAGGAGGAATGTCTGACGGAGCAGGTGATTACTTGATTGACCGGACACCAGCTACCAATGAGCTTGCTGGCTTGAAAATTGCCAATACCAATAAATATGGCTTTCAGAAAAGGACGAACGCCGGGGGTGGACTAGGTGGGCCGGTAAGCGCCACCGCTGTGAATACTACCAATTTTCATGTGATAGACTATCAACGTCAAAGAGGGACTTCCTATCAATTGTATCTCGACGGATCCCTCGACGCTTCTGTAGCGGATGCAGATGGCGACCTCACTCCGCCTGTACCACGTATAGGTAGGCATTTCAATACTGCCAATAATGGTGTAAAAGGGTACATCTCAGAGCTGATCATCTACAATACTCACTTGAATACTGCTCAGCTCAATATCATCAACACTTATCTCGCGGCTAAATACAGCCTGACCATAGCGAATGATAAATATGCATATGACAGCAATCATGGCCATGAAGTAGCCGGGATTGGACGTGAGAACGCCAGCAACACACACACAGCGGCCATGTCCGGGGGAATACTGCGAATATCGGGAGCCAGCGCTTTGGGTGATCTTGATTATCTTCTTTTTGGGCATGACAATACTGATGTGACCTCCACATGGACCTCCACAGAGACTCCTTCGGATAAGTCAGGAATTCAGAGACTTTCCCGGGAATGGCGGCTGGATGAGACAGGGGATGTGGGAACAGTGGACGTAACAGTGGATGTCGCTACACTGCCATCTTTACCTGTTGATCACACCCTATATGCGCTGATGGTAGACTCAGATGGAGACTTCAGTAGTGGAGCGAGTGTATATGAGCTTACCTTTTCATCTGGTACGGAGTACACCGTAAATGCTTTAACCATTAGTGATGGTGATCATGTGGCGATAGCTGCTATAGAGCCTCTGGTTCAGCATACACTCAGTACATCCAGTGATTTTGAGCCAAACGATGCGGTGGTAGAAGTGGAGCTGAATTTTATTACTGCAACTGATAGGACAGTGGATTATGATACTTCGGATGGTTCAGCCGCAGCAGGGAGCGACTATACTTCTGTGACCGGAGGTACTGCTACGATACTATCGGGGACTTCATCGGGTAGCTATACCATCAGCATCACCAATGACGTCACGGTAGAGGATAGTGAGGATTTTGACATCACATTGAGCAATCCTTCATCAGGAATCACCTTGGGGAGTATTGTTTCGCACACCTATACCATTTTTGATGATGATAACTCCAGAAAAATTTATTTGGATGCCTCATCGTCCAGTGGTGATGAAAGTGTGACAGGAGTATCTGTATCCATCTCCATCAACAACATCGATGGCGTGAATCCTACTTCCGTGGATTATAGTGTGACGGGAGGAACTGCCACTGGCGGGGGGACGGACTTCACACTAGCAGCCGGCACGGTTACTATCGCAGCAGGAGGCTCATCCGGATCGTTCAATATTACAATCAATGATGATGCGCTGTATGAAAATAATGAGACCATCATTATTACCCTATCCAACCCTGTTAATTGCAACCTGGATGGGGTAGCTCCTTTGGGAGGTACGGGGTTCATTGTGTATACCTACACCATCAATGATAACGACTCTCCTCCGGTCATTCAGTTTACGACAGCTACTTCAAGCGGATCGGAAGCTGTCAGCTCCGTTAATTTTCAGATAGATCTGGATGCAATATCTGGTCTAAATTCGACGGTGAGTTATGCCGTGTCTGGTACAGCCACGGGCTCGGGCACTGATTATACGTTGAGTAGTGGCACGTTTACCATACCTGCAGGGAGTGCTTCCGGCAACATCACCGCTACTGTGGTGGATGATGCTGTTCTTGAGCTGCGGGAAACCATCGTGATCACCATCTCTTCACCTGTGAATGCATCTCTGGGTACAAATACTGTTCACACTTATACTATTTTGGATGATGAGTTTTTCGGATACACTGGTCCGGGAGGTGTGGGAGATGCTAGCACCAACAAGCTTTGGCTGAAGGCGGATACGGGTGTATTCGCTGATGCCGGGAGCACCATGGCTACAGATGGCAACGGAGTGCAACAATGGCAAGACCTATCGGGTAATGCCAATCACGCAAATCAGGCAACACCCGCTAATCAGCCCATCTATCGCACCAATATTGTCAACACACAGCCCGCTATGAACTTTACGGGGGACACCTATATAGATGCAGGGTCGCCAGGTATTGCCGGAGATGGAGGGTTTACTTATTTCGTTGTAGTAGAAGCCACTTCCTATGCGTCGGGCTCCACATCAGATGGCTCTGGCGACTACATCATTGATAGAACGGTAGATACTAATGAGCTTGCTAGTCTGAAAGTAGCTAACACCAATAAATATGGTTTTCAGAAAAGGGATAATTCCGGTGGAGGGTTGGGTGGCCCAGTGACCACCACAAACATTAATACATCTGCCTTTCAGATGGTAGATTATATGAGAAACCGTGGAAGTAATTATCAGGTTTACCTCAATAGCACTCTGGAAGGCACATTAAGTGACAGTGATGGAGACCTCACCCCGGCAGCTACCAGAATCGGACGACATCAGTCCATAGCCTCAGCTGGGCTGAAAGGATATATTTCCGAGTTGGCCATTTACAATTTCGGTTTGAATACCGCGCAGAGGATCATTGTAGATAATTATCTGTCAGCTAAGTATGGAATTACCATTTCGAACGACCGATACGCCTATGATACTCCGGGAACCTATGAGCACTATGTGGCTGGTATAGGGAGGGAAACGATATCAAGTTTTCATCAGGATGCTCAGGGCCCTGCCATTGTCAGGATCTACTCTCCCTCAAGCCTCGATGATGGCGATTACCTCTTGTGGGGGCACGATAACGCTGATCCCATGTATGGCCCGCGGTTCATTGCCTGGACAGATCCGCCTGCCGGGATCGACAATGCCATGCACAGAACCTGGCGGGTGGATGAGACGGGAGAGGTAGGTACCGTTTCTGTAAGTTTTGATCTGACGGGCTATGAGGTAGAAAGCGGTAGCCACCTCAGACTGCTCGTTGATAGTGATGATGGAGATTTTGAGAATGCCACACTCTATCCGGTTTCGTCTTATACAGATTCGATTGCCACTTTTGATAATATCGATTTCAGTGCTGGCCAATGGTTCACCATTGGAAGTACCGATGAAAAAACAATATTACCTATTGAGCTGCTGAGTTTTGAGGGACAATTTATCACCAACAGAGTGGACCTCAAGTGGGTGACTGTTTCCGAACATGATAATGATTACTTCACGCTGGAGCGAAAAGGAAGGAATGCTGAGTGGTTGATACTGGATAGTATACAAGGTGCAGGTGACAGTGACCAGTTGCTTACTTATGTCTGGTCCGATTGGCAGCCGATAGATTTTGCGTATTACAGACTGAAGCAGACAGATTATGATGGGAAGTTTACCTACTCACAGAGTATTGTAGTGATGGCTGAGTACCTGGGGCTGCCTGCTTTTAATATTTATCCTGTCCCTGCAGTAAGCACCATTACTCTTTCTGGCAACATCAATCGTCTGGATGGCTTTTCAGTGTTTGATCCGGCCGGACGCAATGTTACGTACTTAATAGAAGTGCTGAATCATGCCCCAGCACGGATAGAACTGGATGTTAGTACGTTGCCCAACGGAATCTATTTTATTCGTTCCTCTGGGGCTGTACGTAGGTTTATTAAAGAGTAGTCAATACTCAACAAACTGCCTCAGGCGCATGAGTTCACTGTGGATCCTATCTACCTTGGTTTCTAATTGCTCTATTTCTTCAAACCGCCTTTCCTGCCGCTTTTGTAACATTTCCATTTGAAGATATCTCAACTCAAGCTGAAGTCGGGAGGTACTCGTTTGGTAAGAAATCTGTAACATGTGACTATTTGGTTTAAGTTTTACTGGCTCAATTAAGGCGATGGAGCAGGTGAAGCAATAAGCGGTCCATACTCCTGATGCCGTTGCAATACCTTTATAAAATTGATGAATCAAGGATTATTGAATGCTGGCTTCTCGGTGAGTGGTTGTTGATACACGTCAAGTGACCATTGGCTGCCGGTGAGGTGTGATGATTTCAGATGAAGTGAGTATGCTTTGAGCATATAAGGTGTTGCATTTGTCTATTTAAGAGAAGTACGCCATCCGGAAATGGCAAAATTGTCATGCGTATTTTACATTCACAGTTAAACTTTTGAAGCATGAAATATTCACTGGCGTTCTTATCACTTATTCTAATTGCAAGTGCTTACGCACAGGATACCCCTGTCTTATCCATATCAGGAGTAGAGGTACAGCACAATCAGATTGAGAAGGTCAGTGGATCGTCCAGACTGAATCACACGGTAGATCTCAAGGATTTTGAGGTGTCAGATGTGCTCAGTGCGCCCAATCCCTCACCAGAGGCGGTTGCGCTTTACAGGTATATACAGGATATGTTTGGCAAAAAGACCTTGTCTGGTCAGATGTGGGCTCCCTGGGGGATCAATGAAATTGATTACGTGCAGAATGCTACGGGCCTGAAGCCGGCGATCGCCGGCTTTGATTACATCAATGAGCCGTCCAATGCCCTTGAAAACCAAAGAGCTATAAATTATTGGAATGATGGTGGTATCTCTACCATGATGTGGCACTGGGGAGCACCGGGAGTAGGAGAAGGGTATGAGAACAGTAAAGCAACGATAGATATTGATCAATGCTTCATTGAGGGCACTCCTGAATATGAGGATTTTTGGGGAGACCTCAAGCGAATAGGGGACTGGCTGCAAAAGCTGGAAGATGCCAATGTGCCAGTGCTCTGGCGACCACTGCATGAGCTCAACGGTAACTGGTTTTGGTGGAGCAAAGGAGGTTCGTCACAGTTTAAGCGGATATGGATTACCATGTATGACTATCTGGTGCACGAGCGGGAGCTTAACAACCTGATATGGGTGCTCTGCTATACCGGTGATCCCAATGGCGCCTGGTTTCCGGGGGACGAGTATGTAGATATCGCTGGGGCTGATACCTATGACAATACCACCGACGCACACCTCACCATGTTCAACGATGTGCTGGAATCCGTAGGTGGTAACAACTACCCCGTTACTTTTCATGAAACGGGCAACCCGCCCGACCCGGAAGATTGCATTCGCACGGGGGCCATGTGGTCGTGGTGGATGATCTGGCATACCGACTGGCTCACAGGAGTAGATGAGAACTACCTGCGCAATACCTATCAGAGTCACCTGGTCATTACGCTGGATGAGCTTCCGGATATCAAGAATGACTATGGCTGGGATGCAGAATGCGCTCCTTCCAAAATTACAGCCTCCATACGACCAGGCGAATCAGCCGATTGGTACGAAACGAATAAAATCGGGGTGGATGATGGAAGTGGCAGCATCACTTTCAGGGTAGATACGGATGACACTGGTACCTGGAAATGGAGTGGGTATGGCACCGCCGGTGCGGCTGATGGATCAGATACAGAGCGGACAGTGCCCCTGAATGGATTGGGTACCGCCACCGCCACATTTACCAATGAATGTGGAGCCATTACCACTCAAACTTTTCATGTGGTGGACGATGTGTTGATAAGGGGTGTTTTGGCAACAAGACCAGAGACCGGCACAGTGTCGGTGTTTCCGTCTCCTACCTCAGATATCCTGAAGATCAGGTTTAGAAATCCAGACAGCATTTCCGGCGCACGCACCACTGTTTACAACCAGGAGGGACGCCTCATGCTGGAGCAAAGGTCCAAAGGGGAAGGAACAACCCTTAACATATCATCACTCCCCAGGGGAATATACCTGGTGGTAGTGGAGCAGCAGGAGAGCCGCTCGGTGGTTAAGATTATCAAGGACTAGAAATCCCCGGTATGCTGGTTGACAAATGGGCAAGTCCATCCAAAAAATAGCGGGTCTGTCATAGATGTCATGGTGAAGCCGCTTTCTATTCAGGGATAATTTGATTAAATAGGGCCGTCAACTCGTAAAAGAGTGCTAACCTATGGTCAACCACACTTATCTCACAAATGCCTGAACCCATACAGGAAAGACGCCTGAGTCTGCTACAAGCCACTGCCATCAATATGATCGATATGGTGGGCATTGGCCCTTTCATCACCCTTCCGATGGTCATCAGTTTGATGAACGGCCCATATTTTCTGTACGCCTGGATGGCGGGAGCGGCTTTGTCTTTCATAGACGCCATGGTGTGGAGTGAGCTTGGGGCAGCGTATCCCAGGGCCGGGGGCTCTTACAATTTTCTAAAAGAGACTTTCGGTAAGAGTAAATCTGGAGGATTGATGAGCTTTCTGTTTGTCTGGCAGACCATGATACAAGCACCTTTGGTCATCGCTTCAGCGGCCATTGGTTTTGCTTCCTACTTTTCTTACCTGCTGCCGCTCGGCCCTGTTGGGTCCAAAGTAGTGAGTGGGGGCCTGGTCATTTGCATTGTGATCATGCTCTTTCGCAGGATTGAAGTCATAGGCCGGATCAGCGTAGTGCTGTGGGTAGCCGTGTTGGGCACCATTCTCTGGATCATCGGTGGTGGCGTGGCTCATGGCAATTTCCTTCAGCCTTTGATAGACATCAATAAAGACCTCAACTTCAATTACGCCTTTGTAGCTTCTATCGGTTTTGCTTCTGTCAAGAGTGTGTACAGCTATCTGGGCTACTACAATGTGTGTCATTTGGGTGGGGAAATTGTCAATCCCACCAAGAACATCCCAAAGAGTATGTTTCTTTCTATTGGTGGAATTTTTGTCCTCTACATGTTGATGAATGTGAGTGTGGTGAGTGTGATTCCGTGGCAAATCGCCAAAGAGAGTGAGTTTGTTATCAGCTTATTTATGGAGCAGCTCATGGGACCCATGGCGGGTAAAATAGTGACGGTGCTCATTCTGCTGGTGGCGTTTTCTTCTGTATTCTCTGCCACGCTCGGGTACAGCCGCATCCCATATGCTGCAGCCGTGGATGGTGCCTTTTTCAAACCCTTTGCCAAGTTGCACCCGAAGGGCAACTTCCCATACGTCTCGGTACTGTTTTTAGGGGGCATCGCTTTCGTATTTAGCCTCATCTTTAAGCTGAGCGAGGTGATCAGCGCCATATTGGCCATGCGCATTCTTGTGCAGTTCATTGGTCAGGCCGTGGGGCTGCTGATGCTGAGACAAAAGCGCAAAGACTTTCCTTTCAAAATGCCCTTTTATCCATGGCCGGTGTATATCGCCATTGCTATGTGGTGTGTGATACTGGCTTCTACAGGGTATCAAATGGTGCTTGGTGGACTGCTTTTTGCGCTACTGGGCGTAGCTGCTTACTACATCAAACAGAGAATCAGTACGGCTGGAGGTAGTTCAAAATGAGCTTTAGAGGGGTTTGAGGTTAGATTTTGTGAAAATTTAAAAAATCTAAACCATTTGCTTTTATGCCCGTTTATTCTTACTGTTGCAGTGTATTAGTTTCATAGTACACTAGCTTAACGCAGAAGCATGATACAGATTGATCAACTTTCATTTGGTTACAGTAAGCAAAAACCGCTTTTTGAGCAAGTGAACCTTGTTTTGCCTCCGGGCAATATTTATGGGCTTCTTGGAAAAAACGGAGCGGGCAAATCCACCCTGATCAAAATGATTGCCGGGCTACTGTATCCAACTCAGGGGCAGATTGAGGTAGCGGGTTTTCAACCCAAAGACCGGTATCCTGAGTTTTTGCGGGAGATCTATCTGGTGGCAGAGGAGTTTTACCTGCCTTCCATTCGCATCGATCGGTTTGTGAAGATGTATAGTCCCTTTTACCCCAGATTTGATCAGGAGCGGTTTGAGGGATATCTTTCCGAATTTCAGCTCACACAAGACCAGAAACTTTCAGCATTGTCTTACGGGCAAAAGAAGAAATTTCTCCTGTCGTTTGGTTTGGCCACAGATTGTAAACTCTTGATTTTGGATGAGCCTACCAATGGTCTGGACATCCCGTCGAAGAGTCAGTTTAGAAAGGTGGTAGCCAATGCGATTCATGAGGAGCGCAGCTTTATGATCTCCACTCATCAGGTGCGTGATATGGAGAATCTGATTGATCCGATTATTATTCTGGATGAAGGCCAGGTGGTTTTCTTTCAGGATTATGCCAGTGTGTCGGACAAGCTCACGTTTACCAGACAAGCCAATCCACCTGAGGAGAAAGGACTGATCTATTCAGAATCCAATTTTGGTGGGCATATTGTGGTAAAGGAGCGCGGATCAGAGGAGGAAACTCATTTGAGTCTGGAACTTCTGTTCAATGCCGTAGTGAGTAGCAAAGAGAAAATCCGTGACATATTTCAGAACTGAGCCATGAACACAAAGAACTTTTTTGACTTTTCAAGATTTTGGTCGTTGCTCAAACTGGAACTGTTCAGGAGTAGGAAAGGTGTATTCATGACCTTTCTGATCGCTTTTGGCTTGTTGTTTTTTGTGGGCATGTTACTGGCTATTGTCACAGAGCCAGATATGAAAGTCTTCGATCACTCAGAAGGTTATGCTTACACGCTCATTTTGGGTGGATTCATTTTGAGTAGCCTTGCCTATAGTGATCTTGGTAGTACACTGAGGAGATATACCTATCTCAACCTTCCGGTCTCTACGCTTGAGCGGTTTTTGTCCATGTGGTTTTTGACTTCCATTGTATGGATAGTACTGTTTACACTCACTTACACCGCCTATACCTGGGTGGCCAATTACCTGGGACAGCTATTATTCAGTAGGGTTACGTTTTATGCTTTTGATCCTCTGAGCGCATTTACGATCACCACCATGAAATGCTATTTTGTGCTGCAGGGAATCTTTCTGGTAGGAGCTGCGCATTTTAGGGGGTATGTTTTCCCAAAAACAGTAAGTGTGTTCATTGTGCTGGCAGTGATCTGCGGCACGGTTGTTTACTTCATGTTGCGGGAGCCTTTCCTATCAGAGCACGAATGCTCCGGTGTGGATTGTGAGCTGATAGATGTCATAGCGGAGCAGCCTATATGGGCCATTATCAAATGGCTTTTTTGGTGGATCCTGGCACCGTTGAGCTGGGTCATTACTTATCTGGGTTTAAAGGGGCAGGAGGCGTAGCATGGACTTTAAAGACAATCAGGCAATCTATCTGCAAATAGCAGACCTTTTTTGCGAGAATATCTTACTGGGGAAGTGGAATGCCGGAGACCGGATCCCTTCCGTGCGTGAGATGGCGGTAAACACTGAAGTGAACCCAAATACAGTCATGAGAACATTCAATTATTTGCAGGAAAAAGGAATCATTTTTAACAAACGGGGGATAGGATACTTTGTCTGTGAAGATGGTTTTGAAAAGACAAAAGCACTCAGAAAATCTGATTTTGTAAGCCAGGAGTTACCAGGGCTTTTTAAAACCATGGAACTTCTCAATCTGAATATGGAGGACATTCACGAGTATTATCAGCAATTTAAATCCAGTACCTGAAAACCGAAACCATGAAAACAAGTAAGAAAATACTGCTGATCGTTGCCGGAATCTTCGGAGGGTTACTGATAGTGAGCCTTATTAGTTTCCGTAAGGAGACTATGGCGGTGGTCAGTGATATTCAGGCAAGAAGTCCTTTCGCTCCAGTGGCAGTTGAGGGTTTTGATCAGGTGGATTTTTCAGGCAAATGGAACGCGAAAATCAGGTTTGGCCTGGAGCAGCGGGTGCTCCTTCAAACCGGACATGCGGAGGGCTTGAATCTTGTGTTGGAAAATGTAGACGGCACTCTTTATCTGAAGACTGCTAGCAATGGGGAGTCCTTAGATACTATTCATGTGAAGATCACGGTTCCCAGATTGCGTACCATCAGGGCATCGGGTGGCGCCATGATAAATTATGCGGATTTTGACTCAGATACGCTGAGGGTTGTACTTGAAGGGGGTAGCACCTTTTCGGGTTACGAAAATGTATTCGATTATACCTCTTTTGAGGTGTCTGGGGACAGCCAGATCAAACTGTCAAAATGATTCAACAGTAAACCATATAACAAAGGAAAAAGTAAACTAACCATTTAAACACCACCATGCCACTGGGCTTGCTTCACAGTAGGATACATCACTATTGATCAGGAGTGGTTTGCCCGGTGCGTTCTAAACAATTAACGATGATGAAAAAAAATCGACTCAGTGCGATACTGGGATTACTATGTCTTGTCAGTAGCGCAATCGGCTCAGCTCAGCCACAGCACACCATTAGTGGTTATATCAAAGATGCCAGCAATGGCGAGGCGCTGATAGGGGCGACCGCATACGTGAGTGAAATCGCTAACGGAGCTGTTTCCAATGCCTATGGATTCTATGCCCTAACATTACCTAAAGGAACCTATCATGTCAGTTTCAGGTACATGGGCTATACGGATATACACAAAGAGATAGAACTGACCGGGGATCTCCGACTGAATCTGGAGCTTCATGCAGGAGAGGCACAGCTGGAGGCGGTGGTGGTGACTGGTGAGGCTTTAGATGAGAATGTGCAAAGCATTGAAATGAGCACTGCGGTGATGGATATTAAATCCATAGAAAAGATGCCTGCATTTGCCGGAGAAGTGGATATCATCAAGAGCATTCAGTTGCTTCCCGGAGTATCCACGGTCGGCGAGGGTGCATCTGGATTCAATGTAAGGGGAGGAAGTGTGGGCCAAAACCTGGTGCTGCTGGATGAAGCTCCGGTGTATCAGTCATCGCACATGTTTGGCTTTTTCTCGGTATTCAATCCAGATGCGGTCAAGGATGTGAAGCTGTACAAAGGAGGTATTCCCGCCAAATATGGAGGTCGCCTTTCATCCATACTGGATATCCGCATGAAAGAAGGTAACAACAAGACCTATGATGTGACTGGCGGTATTGGCACTGTTTTCAGTCGCCTCGCGGTGGAAGGGCCGCTTAAGAAGGACAAGTCTTCTTTCATCATCGCTGCCCGGCGCTCGTATGCAGATGTGGTGGCCAGAACTTTCACTGATGCTCTGGAGGACGATACCGGATTGTATTTTTATGACCTCACTGCGAAGACCAACTTCAATATCAATGAGAAAAACAGGGTTTACGTGTCAGGGTATTTTGGCAGAGATGTATTTCGGTTGGATGAATTTCAGGGGTTTGACTGGGGAAATCGAACAGCCACAGTCCGGTGGAATCACCTGTATGGGAGCAAACTCTTCTCAAACATCACAGCGTTTTATAGCAACTACGACTATGGTTTTCAGCTGGGAGAAAGCGACCTGGATAAGTATGACTGGAAGTCGGAGATCAGCACCTATAATTTCAAACCGGAATTTACCTGGTTTATCAATGCGGGCAATGAGCTCACGTTCGGAGGGGAAGCCATTCTCTACCAGTTTGAGCCAGCCAATGCCATCACCGTGAGTGATGGAGTGACTGCAGACATCAGCCTGGACCACCGCAAAGCCCTGGAGACCTCCCTTTATTTGGGAAACGACCAGCAGCTCACGGATCGTCTGACACTCCAATACGGGTTGCGGTTCAGCAGATTTGACTACATGGGCGGCACCGCTTATCAATATGGCGATACCCTCCCGGGGATGGAAAGGCCCCTGATTGCTGTGGAAGAAAAGAGCGATTGGGAAAGCATCAAAACTTTTGGCAACCTCGAGCCCCGGGCTTCATTCAGGTACCAGCTTTCTAAAGTGACCTCCGTCAAGGGTAGCTATAACAGGATGAATCAGTACATACACCTGATCTCGAATACCACAGCAGCTACCCCCATAGATATCTGGCAGCCCTCCAGCAATAATACCCGCCCCCAGCAGGGTGATCAGGTGGCACTTGGGTATTTCAGGAATTTTCAGTCCAATACCTATGAAACCTCCGCAGAGGTCTATTACAAGTGGAGTCATAACCAGGTAGACTACATCGATGGAGCGGATCTTTTCATCAATGAGTTTCTGGAATCGCAGTTACTCTCTGGCAGAGGCAGGGCTTACGGACTGGAGCTATATGCCAAAAAGAATACCGGAAAGCTGACGGGCTGGGTAAGCTATACGCTTGGTAAATCAGAGCTGAAAGTGGATGGCATCAACTATGGCTATCGCAAAGACCGGGTGGGAAGCTGGTATCCGACCAAGTTTGATCAGCGACATAACCTCAAAGTGGCGGCTTTTTATGACTTGAGTAAGAAGGTATCATTCTCCTCAAATTTCAGTTTCATTTCGGGTACACCAACGACCTTTCCTACAGACAGGATCATGATTCAGGAGTATGTGATTCCATACATCGATGGCAACAAGCGTAACAACTTCCGTATTCCGGCCTACCACCGACTGGACCTGGCCATGACCATCAACAATGTGTGGAGAGGTAAGAAGGGCCGTTCTGGTGAGGATAATCTGGTGGTTTCCGTGTACAATGTCTATGCGCGCAAGAACCCATTCAGCATTTACTTTTCTCAGGGCCGTGAGCGCCAATCAGCGGAGCAGCCCATAGCTACTTCTGCCAACCAACTCTCCATGCTCGGTACGTTGATTCCTGCCATTTCTTACAATTTCAAATTTTGATCAAATGACTACTGTAACAAACAGGGTGCGTCGGTTCACACAAAACCATATACTCATTATGAAAAATATATTCCTTACTCTCGCCACGGTTTTCGCTTTTGCCTGCGAAACCGAAATCACTCCGAAGCTCAATGCTCCGGCCGAAATCATCGTAGTGGATGCCTGGGTCAATCAAAAAATGGAACCTCAGAAAATAAGAATTACCAGGTCTCAGCCCTATTTTGAGCAATCCATTCCTAAGAAGATCCCGGGTGCTCATGTGGTGATAGAAGATCTTAATTCGGGTGAAATCTATGAATTTCAGGAGGAAGCTGAGTCATACTTTTGGTACCCCACTGACCAACCGTTCGGAAAGGTGGGACATCAGTACAAGCTCACGGTGACCGTAGATGATCAGGAGTTTGAGGCCTTTTCACTGATGGGCAGGGTGCCGCCAATAGACTCCATTATTTTCCATTACAACCCCAAGGATATGATCGTGAAGAAGGAGTATTATACTGCGGAGTTTGTGGCTTCAGATCCTGCAGGAGCGGGGGATGCCTACTGGATCAAGGCATGGAAAAACGGGGCCTTTCTGGGCAATCCCGGTGAACTCAATATGGCTTATGATGCTGGCTTTTCGGCTGGTCAACCTGTAGATGGCCAGGAGTTTATCATTCCCATTCGCAAGGATTTTATGAACCCATACGATCCCCATCCTGAGAAAGCCAATGAGCTCCTGCCACCCTACGAGGTGGGAGATTCTCTCTACGTGGAGATTCACTCGCTGGATCACCTGGCCTTTGATTTTCTCTATGGGCTCTATTTTCAGATAGCGAGACCCGGTGGCTTTGCTGAGTTGTTTTCAATGCCTCTGGCGAATACCTCCACCAATATCTATCCGGTGGGTGATGAAGATACTCCGGTTACCGGCTTCTTCAACACTTCAGCCGTCAGCAGCAGGGGCTTAAAGCTCTCAGAAGAACTGGCGAAAGCATCAATGAAAGAGCACTAAATCAATAAATAGTAAATCAAATTTTAAAACATACGTCTATTAAAAAGTTAATGAATCTTTCCGTTCCAATTATCCTTTTGGTGATTCTCAGCTCCTGCGGAGCGAGCAATGCCTTCATTCTCAATCAAAATCAAAATGCGACTCAGGTGCATCTGGCCAGTGGCAATTACCGCGTAGTGGACAAGGTGCGAGGTAGTGCCGACGTGTCGTATGTGCTGGTTTTTGGAGGAATGAAAAAGAAACAACTCTTTGCCAATGCCTACGCAGACTTGATGAACAATGCAGACCTGACTACAGGGTCCCGAGCACTGGTGAACATGGTCTCAGAAGAACATATAGGGGGCGTGCCTCCATTCTTTTACAAACGCACGGTCACTGTGAGCGCCAACATCATTGAGTTTGACAAAACCAGCTCAGGAAGATAGAAAGCGCAAGGCCCGGAGGCGTTCATCATCCGGGCATGAAATTTTCAAATGATTGACTCACACTAAAACATATCGCATCATGAATACTATGAATCATAAAATACAGAAAAATCATGGGACACCCAGCTGCCTTTACGGGCTTGGCTTTGTTGGTGCAGCAGTCTACTTCATCACACAGGCTACCAGCTTTTGGGCGGGGGTATTGGGCGTGTTAAAAGCCCTGGTTTGGCCGGCCTTTCTCGTTTTTGAGGGGTTTAAACACCTGGGGCTATGAGTATGATTACCCAACCCACGTTGGTGCGTGATCATTCATTAAAGCTACTCAGTGGGTCGGCAAAAGTGTGGTTTTTATTCGCGGTTGCCGGCCAGCTCATATTTGTTTTTCATATTCTCCATTTCTATGGGGGAGCCACCATCAAGGGGGATTTAGCAGTCTGGAATGAGATTCTTTATCACGGGATTATTACGGGTGATACCATGGGCAACGTGGCCCTGGGTATTCATCTCCTGCTGGCGGCGATCATCACTTTGGGAGGCCCCATACAGTTGACACCATGGGTACAAAAGCATATGCGCAGATTTCACCGCAGGAATGGCCGGGTGTATGTGGTCACTGCCATTGTCATCAGCCTATCGGGGCTGTACATGATTTTTGGTAGAGGGGCCGTGGGTGGTCCGGTTATGGGAGCTGGAAATACCCTGAATGCCCTGATGATTATGGTTTGCGCTGTAATGACCATGTATTTTGCGATGATGGGCAAACTGGATGTACACAGACACTGGGCGCTCAGGCTTTATCTGGTGGTCAGTGGGGTGTGGTTCTTCAGGGTGGGGTTTGGCCTTTGGATACTCATTCATCAGGGTGCGCCGGGGCATACCGATACTTTTGATGGGCCATTTGATATTTTTCTGGCTTTTGGTCATACCCTCATTCCCGTGGCGCTGCTACAGTTATACTTTTGGGTGAAAGAAAAGGGCGGACCCGCCAGCCGGAAGACCATGACGCTTGGTCTGGTGGTGCTAACGGCCCTGATGGCCGGAGGCATTTTTATGGCGACTGTGATCTTTTGGCTTCCCAATAGCTAAAGAGCTTTTCAAAACTCTAAAGAGACCAATATGAACGTCCTTATTCTTAAATCGAACATATGCTCCAGGAAGAAAGTAAGACGGGTGGCAAAGGCGTTGGATTCCCATCCGGTCATCGAAAGGTGGACGGTGGATAGAGAGGACTGTGACCATGTCCTCAGAATAGAATGTCACAGCGCCCTGTCTGATTCGGACATTGATGCGCTCATCAGGCCCTACGGCCTTTATTGCGAAGATTTACCAGAATAGAATAATCAAAGTAAAGTATGAAGCTTTGTGTGAGGATCAGGAAAGAAAAGCATATGTTTCAACCCGTGATCGTGATCACCATTTGACGGGACCTCTTATGTTTACTACTTCGATGAAACGTTGTTGTCTTTGGGTATTAATGTGCTTGTTGGCTGCCAGGGTTTTGGGAAATTCCATATCTGGCCAGGTACTGGATGCCGAGACGCTCTTGCCGCTCCCATTTGCCAGCATATCGGTGATGGACAGTCAGCTGGGTACCATATCCAACTCAGAAGGGTATTTCGTTCTGAGTAGTGAATCTATTTTGGGTACAGACACGCTTCTTTTTAGCTACATGGGGTATGAGACCTTCAAGAGAGCCATTCAGGATTTCGAGAAGAGTCCATTGGTTTACCTTCGGTCGGTTGAGATCAACCTCGATGCAGTCACCGTTTACTCCAGGCAGTTGACCGGTCGGGAAATCATCGGGCAGGTCCGGGAGAATTATTCAAAGAATCATCCTGAACGGTCAGAGATGCGGCGCATGTTTTACCACAAATTTGAGCGAACGCCCTTCCCAGAAGACAACCAGATTCATGTGAAGCACTCAGACTTTGTGGGAATGGACAAGGCTACCATTGAAGGGTTATTGAAAATGCTCCCCGATGAGTTCACCGAGTATCAGGATGCCGTCCTCTCATTCTATAACTATGAAGACAAGCACAAGCTGGTACCTGTGGAGGCTATTTCTTTGGAGGAGGACGCCATGCAGGACCTTGAGGCCATCTTTGAGAAAAAGCTGGGTGCTTTTTTTGAGGACATTGAAAAGAGTAAAGGCAATCAAGAGATCTATTACAAGTTCCGTACTGGTATTTTTGCCATGAAAGCCGATACCAACCCCAATGAGGACACGGGGGCTTTGGAACCTCACGCAGATTCCTTGCACTACCGCGTACCTACCACTCAGCTCGATGGAGAGGTGTCCTTCCTGCTCAAAGACTATGGTAGTCTCAGGAGTGATAATTGGGAGTTTATCACCAAACCAAACCGCTACGATTACAGGATGGAAGAAGTGACGGTTTTCAATGGGGAATTGGTCTATCAGATAGCGTTTACTCCCCGGGAAAGAGGCTTGTTTGAAGGAACCTTGTACGTCTCTACGCAATCCTTTGCCATCCTCCAGTTGGATTTTGCTTATGCGCCAGGGAAGACGAGTGAAAACATCCATTTGTTGGGGTTTGGCCACTCGATGAATTCAAAGCAGGGACGAGTCATTTTCGAAAAAGGAGCGGAAGGGTATTTTGTGAAATACATCCAAGCAAAGCAGCATGAGACGGCTTCTATAGCGCGTGATTTCACTATTATGAAAAAGCAAAAACGCTTTTTGATTGACAAAGAATTGAATGAAATCAAATTGGAGGCCTCTCTGACTTTTGAGATACATAGCGATTGGGAGCTGCTGATCCTGGACCGGAAACCCCTTGAAGCGAACGAATTTGAGACTGTGAAGCAACCTGCGCTGGTTCGTTTCAGAAAGGAGTATTCCAACGCACCTGACTTGTGGGATAATCGTACCGTGATCGCACCAAGTGCCGAACTGATGAAGTATACGAGGAAGGAGTGAGGCTCATTGGGTCCACAGGTTACATGTTTTTCAGGGTTCGATATTTAGAAAACCCCAAGTGAACAGCCTTTTTTGAGCCAAAGAGGTAGTTATAAAATCACAGAAATTTTATAAATTCCTTACCAACTGGAATGGCTCATTTTGACCCAGTTCGGATTGAACGTTTTCTATACAATCAAAATCAATTCAATGGCTTCATTCACTCTAAAAATTAATGGCAGTAGTCAATCTGTCGAAGTAGATCCTGATACCCCGGTACTTTGGGTACTGCGGGATCACCTGCGGCTGGTAGGCACCAAATACGGGTGCGGCATGGCCCAGTGCGGCGCGTGTACGGTATTAATGGACGGATATGCGGTAAGATCGTGCTCCCTGCCTGTGAGTGCAGTTGGGGATAAGGCTGTGACCACCATAGAGGGGTTGTCAGAAAAAGGCGATCACCCCCTCCAACTAGCCTGGGAAGAAAAGGATGTGCCGCAGTGCGGCTACTGTCAGGCAGGTCAGATCATGAATGCGGCCGCCCTGCTGAGTCAAAATCCAAATCCTACGGATGAGGAAATCGGTGCAGCCATGAATGGCAACATCTGCCGATGTGGTACCTACACCCGAATCAAAGCAGCCATCAAAACGGCCGCACAAACGAACTGATCGCTAAAGACATTACCATGACACTGATTACAACACAATTCAATAGAAGATCCTTTCTGAAAGTATCAGCCGCCGCAGGTGGGGGCATGGTGCTGGGGTTTAGCTGGTTATCCGGATGCATGCCCAAGAGTGAAACTGCCCTGGCCATTCCTGAGGAGTGGTTTGACATCAATGGCTTTATCAAAATTGGCGATACGGGATTGGTGACCATTTTCTCACCCAATCCCGAAATCGGTCAAAACGTAAAAACTTCCATGCCCATGATTGTGGCTGAGGAGCTGGATGTGGACTGGAAAAACGTGGTGGTGGAGCAGGCCAAACTCAACACGGATCTTTATCAGGGCCAGATCGCTGGAGGTAGCCAGTCCATCAGACGAGGCTGGGAACCCTTACGCATGGCAGGAGCCACGGCCAGGAGGATGTTGATGGAGGCTGCTGCCAATGAATGGAAAGTGGATGTGAACGAACTCACCACAGAAAAAGGGGTGATTACCCACAAGAGCAGTGGCAAGTCCACCACCTATGGAGCTGTAGCCGGAGCCGCAGTTTCTATTCCGGTACCCGAAGAAGTGACCCTGAAAAATACCGCAGATTTCAAACTGGTGGGTAGCAGGGTACGCAATGTAGACGCTAAGAAAATCATAACAGGTCAGCCGCTTTTCGGTCTGGACTATCACCGTGAAGGCATGCTCATTGCCATGATTGTGCACCCGCCGGCTTTTGGTATGAAACTGAAGTCTTTAGATGACAAGGCCGCCCGGGCCATGCCAGGGATCAGGGATGTGTTCACCATCAATACTGCCCCTCAGGAGCGCCAGTGGTCGGATACCAATGCTTTTCCGGAACTGATTGCCGTGGTGGGCACCAGCACCTGGGAGGTGATGAAAGCCAAGAAAGCGATTGTGGCTGAGTGGGAGCAGGAGACCCCTCTTGAGAACACCGAAGATCATCAGGATCAGCTCGCACGAGCACTGGAGAACACCACTGAAGCGGATGTCCGGCGCATCGACGGTCAGCCAGATCAGGCCTTTGCAAAGGCGGCTAAGGTGATCGAAAGGACTTTTACGGCGCCTTTCCTGGCGCATAATACCATGGAGCCGATGAACTTCTTCGCGGATGTGACAGAAAACACCGCGGAGCTCGTAGGCCCGGTGCAAACCCCCGAATACATGGAGAAATCCATTTCCAGTTTGCTGGGGATGCCACTGGAGAACATAGACGTGAAAATGACCCGCATGGGTGGTGGCTTTGGTCGCCGGCTCTATGGGCATTTCGGACTGGAGGCTGCCGTCATTTCCCAAAAAATCAAATCACCGGTGAAGCTGGTCTACACCCGGGAAGATGACATTTCACAGGGCACGTACCGTCCGGCCTACCGGATGACGTTCAAAGCCGGGCTAAATGCGAACAATGAGCTGATCGCCTACGAAGTAAAAGGAGTGGGCATTGACAGCAACCCCATTTTTGCCAATCGCTTCCCTGCCGGGACGGTGGAGAATTACCGTGCAGTGGGTACAGCGGTGTCTTCCAATATTTCCACCGGTGCATGGCGGGCACCCAACTCCAATTTCACAGCGGGAGCGGAGCAGGCCTTTCTGGATGAGGTGGCGGAGGCTGCCGGTCAGGACCCGATAGACTTCCGACTGAAGCTATTCGAGCGGGCCATCAATGCACCTATTGGCGAAAAGAATGACTATGAACCAGCACGCTATGCAGGGGTGTTGAAGCTGGTCAAGGAAAAGGCCAATTGGGGAGCGGAGATGCCTGGCGTATCGAGAGGTGTGGCTGCCTATTTTTGTCACAACTCCTATGTGGCTCAGGTCATTGACCTGATCAAAGTAGAGGATCAGATCAAGATCAAAAAGGTATGGTGTGCGGTTGACTGTGGGATCGTGGTAAACCTGGAAGGAGCCCTCAATCAGATCGAAGGAGGAATCATCGACGGAATCGGCCATGCAATGTACAGTGAGTTGAGCTTCGTCAATGGGGCACCGGAGCAGAGCAATTTTCACAACTATCGCCTGATCCGGCACACAGAAGCACCCCTGGAAATCGAGACTTTCTTTGTGCAGAATGACATTAGCCCCACAGGTCTGGGTGAGCCTTCATTGCCACCGGCCATCGGTGCACTGGCCAATGCCATGTATCGTGCGACCAAGCAGCGTTATTACCATCAGCCTTTCAGCACGGCAGCTCAGCAGGAGCGAGCCGTAGAAATGATTTGATATGAAAGAAGTTAAACACATCATCGAGGCATACGAAAAGATTGATTTTTCTGCTAGGAAAGTGGTTTTGGCTACCGTAGTGCGGGTGGCAGGATCTTCCTATCGCAATCCGGGTGCGAGAATGCTCATCATGGACAATGGCCAGTGGGTTGGAAGTATCAGTGGTGGTTGCCTGGAAGGTGACGCCATGCGCAAGGCCCGGCAGGTGATGCGGAGCCAGCAGCCTGTGCTGGTGACCTATGATACCATGGATGATGACCACAATGAATTGCGAATAGGGCTGGGCTGCAATGGCGTGGTGGATGTGCTGCTGGAGCCGGTAGCAGCCCCGGGTGAGTCGCATTCGCTGGATCACCTTCGGGGGTTACTGACCCTCAGTAGCCTGGGTGTAGCTGCGCTGGTTTATCATTCTGATGATCATCATATTATCCCCGGTGAAAGACTGTTGCTCTTGAATGACGAGGGCCTGAACGCTGACTATTGCTCAGCCGCCCTCACAGACATCATAGGAGAGGATCTGCCATCGATTCTCACCTCCAAAAAATCAGCCACCAGGTCTTACCCGGTGGAAGGAGGCACGTTGGAGGTGCTTTTCGAGGTGGTAGAGCCATCCATCGAGGTACTTATATTTGGTGCTGGTGCAGATGCTCAGCCAGTGGTCAATTTAGCCAAAAGCCTTGGCTGGAGGGTGACCATCAGTGACGAATGCATTGCCCATCTGGCACCGGTACATTTTCCCATGGCCGACCAGCTGGTTTCCTGTCAGCGTGGCTTTGTGAATCGGGAGATTACGGTGAGTCCATACACGGCCATTGTGCTGATGTCGCACAACTATGACTATGACCTGGAAGTACTCAAGCAGATCGTTAAATCTGAAGCGCCTTACATTGGGATACTGGGCCCGAAAAAGCGTGCAGATAAACTCTTTGCAGCCCTGGAAGCTGCCAACATCAGCCTCACTGAGCAAGACCTGCAGAGGATTCACAGCCCGATAGGACTCGACATTGGTGCCGAAACGGCCGATGAAATTGCCCTCTCTATATTATCTGAGGTCCTGGCCAAGTTTGCCGGACGGTCTGGCGGATTTCTAAAGTACCATAAAGGGCCGATCCACAAACGACAGGGCGTGGACGATCAGGTCTTCAAGCAGGTGTATCTCCACTCAGAGCATGACCAACAGCAAATTGGATAAGCCGATCGTTGGTGGGTTATTGCTGGCCGCAGGGGCTTCCTCCCGCTTAGGACAGTCAAAGCAGCTGGTGGAGTTTGACCATCAACCCCTGCTCAGACGTACCCTGCAAACCCTTTTCCATTCGCATCTGAACCATACCATGACGGTCTTGGGCGCACGGGCTCAGGAGCACTTGGCGGTCATCGCGCACATGGCTACCGATACTTGCATCAATGAAGCCTGGGAAAAGGGGATGGGCCACTCCCTGAAGTTTGGAATGCTCAGGCTACTGGAAGCGCAGCCTGCGCTGGATGGGGTATTGATAGCGGTCTGTGATCAGCCATTTTTGACCACTGCCCATATCGACGGACTGTTGGATCAGTTTGCACACAGCAGGCATTCCATCGTGGCCTCTGAATACAAGGGCATACAGGGTGTACCGGCCATTTTTCCTCAGGCGCATTTTGGGGAGCTGATGTCCATCGGCGATGAGGCCGGGGCCAGAAAGGTCATTGCGGCCCATGCCGACCAGGTGATCTTACGGCACCTGGAAAAAGGAGAAGTAGACCTGGATACCCCGGAGGATCTGAAGCACCTTCGCCGGAAGGATTAAAGCCAAATCCAGCCTCTTGCGGGCTTGCGAAGGGTAAGCGAAGCAGACAACCCCACGCTGAACCCTCTCGGGAGGGTATGCACACCAACGATCGAGCGGGTATGAATGCCCTTATCACCCAGCACATTGACGAAAAGGTCCGAGGCGCCATTGACGATGAGGGGCGCTTCATCCCAGCTTTCGGTACTTTGATAGTAGGCATCGATGTGATTGAGCCCTTCTATTTGATTCACGGTGGTGTATTGATTGATTTGCGCCAGCACATTGAGTGCACACAGCTGCATGGCCTGATACCCGTCTTCGGTGTCCAGATCTTGTCCCAATCTCCCCTGATACAGGTACTCACCGCTCCGTATCGGAAACTGAATGGCCACATAGGCAATGCCACCTCTGATGTGAAATGAGGTATAATTTCCCCCCGGAACGGAGGGGCTCGGTAACTCCAGCCCCAGCTGTTCCAGCTTGTTTTTAATCATGGTTGGAATATTTTTTAATGTTGATCGAATACCAAACTCTGACCGTCTTCGGGGATAAATAGTTGCCCCGCGCCGATATTTTTTTTCAAGGCTGCCCTGAGCTCTGCTCTGGTGACCGTTTCGTGATCCAGCGCCCCCACATGGGTGACCACCACCTGGCTTTCGGGTGCATGGTGGCAGAGATCAGAAACCTGAGCGGCATCCATGATGAGCACCTCACTGTCCCCGGTGAATGCCGGTCCGAACACATTGTGCGCTTGGAAGAACTTATTGGCACCCGCATGACAGACAATGACCTCTGGCTGGTACCAATCAATATTTTCCTTCACGCCTTCATACCAGATGGTATCACCGCACCAGTAGATGGTTTTTTCATTTTTGTGGCTCAACACAAACCCTGAAACCTCACCCATCAGGGGAAGAATGCTGCCGGTACCATGTTGGCCCTGGGTTTTTGAAAGCCTGATCCCACCTATGTCCACCTGATCCTCTATCGGATGCACGGCCTGAAAACCCGCCGCCCGGATGGTCTCTGAGTCTTCCGGTTGGCAGTAGATGGGCAGGTCTTTGGGAATGATCGCCTGAGCCGCTTCATCAAAGTGATCGGGGTGCAGGTGGGAGATGAGGACATAGTCCACGCCCTTCAGGATCTCCTCAGTACTCATGGGCAGTGGTACGGTGGGGTTTTTGGCCTTTCCTGCAAAAGAGGGCTGTGTGCCTGCTTCGGCAAAATAAGGATCGATGAGAAAAGTGCTGCCCGCGTAATTGATTTTCAGGGTAGCATTTCGGATAAGTTGTAGTTCCATAGACTTTTTTTGAAATCAAAGCTAGGAGCAGCGGCAGGCAGGGAGCCTATTCAAAATTGCTAATTTGCCTCGGTGCGCAAGAGCGGGTAGAGGGAATTGGGCTCCTGCAGGCCCACCTTGTAGGCAATGTGCTCCAGGGTCATCTGGCCGGTTTTCAGGTATTCCTGAGCCTTGAGTATCCTGATATGGCGAATGAGCTGGTGCGGGGTGAGTCCGTACGCCTGCTTGAATACCCGAATGAAATGAAACTTGGACATGAAGACTTCCGCGCAGATGCGGTCCAGCGTGAGGTCAGGATCGTTATACGCACTAAAGATCAGGTCCCGTCCGATGGCCACTCTCTTCGCCAGCTCTTTTTGGGTGGCCCTTTTCTGTGAAGGAATGCGTTTGGTCACCTGTTGGTTTTGTGCGGAAAGCCTTTGAAGCAGCGAGCCGATGCCCGTGAGAAAATCTTCGGGACACAGTGAACGGTATTGATCCAATAGCCCCTTCATGGCAGGATCCATGTAATAGAGGTGGTGTGGCCACTCCGCAGGCGCTTCACTTTCGGCAGGAGGATCCAGCAGCCGGTTGGGGCTGGTGCCCATGGCATGCATGAGCTGACGGTAGGTGCTGAGGCTCAGGTGAAGGTTTTGCACTTCTACGGCTTCATTCGCTTCGATGCGGTATTCGAAGGCCTCATAGGGATTGATGAGGCAGAGCGTCTGCTGGCAGATGCGCAGATGCTTCCCGCCGACGCTGAAGGTGGCTTCTCCCGGTGATTTCAGTGTGAACAGCGCAAAGGAGCTTTCAGGGACAGATTTTTCGTAAGTGCGGTAGCGCGATTGCACCAGCACATCCGGCCATTTCAGGTGCTGGCCATCTGGCGAGGGCTGGTTTCGCAACCTGGAGATGGTCGACTGATCCGGAAATTGGCTGGCGAACATCATGAGGTCATGGGGTTACCACTTCGGGATCCTTCCATTGCTCCAGTACCTCTGCCGTGGTGGCGATGTGGGCAAACTCCCCGTTCAAACTGGCGATGGCCGTGTCGTGTATCAGCTGGGCACTAAAGAGCTGTCCGTCTTTCCCTTGCTTGCAAAAAGTAGCTGTGGCATCGTCTACCAGCGTGGTGTCAAACCCCAGGTTTCCGGCCATTCGGGTGGTGGTGGACACGCAGTGGTCTGTGGTGAGTCCCACGATGACCAGTTTCGTGATGTGGGAACTCTCCAGTCGTTGCTGGAGGTCGGTGCCAATGAAGGCGCTGTTGACATTCTTTTCGATCACCGGCTCTCCGTCCAGAGGGGCCACCAGGGGATGGATGGCATTGCCCGGATGCGAAGGGTGCAGAGGTGATCCGGGTGTGGTGGAGCAGTGTTTAATGTGGAAAACAGGGAGCCGGCGGGCTCTCCATAGTTGCAGGAGCTCGGAGGCACGCTGCTCAGCTTCGGGGTTGTTTCGTTCTCCGCCCCAGTAGGCCAGGTCGTCAAAGGCCGACTGTATGTCGATGAGGAGCAGCGCCGGGCCGGGTGTGTTGGTTGGTGTGTTCATTTGAAAGCAGTTGGTCAATGCCGATGAAACGGGCAATAAAAAGGCTGGGTTTCAGAAATGGGTGAATGAAAATGTCAGATGAGAGACGGTACCGTTGGTTAAAATACCCACTATTGGTGATTGCGGATCTTCTGTCGAATGATGAGATTCGAATGAATTTAGTTTCATCATTATGAGATACTTACTATCACTTTCATTTCTGACCTTATTCCTGGGTGTATCGGGTCAGTCAACCACTGAAGAATCGCTTCAGGTGGGGCAGTTGTATGAGTTTACTGCGTCAAAAATAGCAGCAATTACAGATCAAAAATATGTTGATGATGCCAATGGGCGGACTCCTTATGATGTTTCCTCCGGTTATATGGTAATCATCGATCATCTGAGCAATGACAGTGTTTACTACAGCTATCTCAATTTCAGTGATCAAAGTCTGTATAATACCTACAACACACCTGTCACCTGGGTGATGTCGAAAAAGGAGTTTAAAGAGATTACCAGACCACTTTATAGCCGATATAAGGGAGCCAAAGTAGGAGTCTATACCGTGCCATTTCGTCTGAGGGGAGTAGGTGGTGGGGGTGAACCTTTTGACTTTGAGTCCAGTCTTTCCCTGACTGCTAATTTGGTTTTTGGAGTGGGGTCAAGGAAGGAGAAGCATTCCACAGTAGATGGGTCGCTGGGTCTGGGGCTGACCAGTATAGGACTTGATTCTCTCAATAGCGAAGTGCCTGAAAATCGTACGGCTTCCGCTTTCACCCTCTCGATGGGGGTGGTCTTATGGCCCAATGAACACATCAATTTTGGAGCGTTCGTGGGGTGGGACAAGCTGGGTCTCAAGGACCGGTCTACCGACTGGATTTATGACGGGAAAACCTGGCTGGGCCTGGGGATTAACATTGGCTTTGAAGCCCTGACCACCGACAAAAATGCCAAAATAGGAGGGAATGTAGGTAAGTGAATGCTTATTTAGGCATATGACGTGTCTGCTTGCAGACCGCAACACCACTTGGTGTTTGAGAAGGGACTGAGAGCGGAGGATTGCTTCGTCCCCCGATAGTCATCGGGATACTCGCAATGACGATACTGGAGTCATCTGGAGGGGATAGGGTGTTTCGGTCAGTCGTGAGAAATCACTTAATAAGGATAAGTGGTAATTTCAAACAGATGGTATCTATCTTGTTTGAATGGAAATTGAAGTTCTCCTTCTTAAACCCTAAGACATGATCACCTCTTTTATAGCCTTTAAGATCAATTATACATAGTAGTCCCCTTTCTCCATCATTTGGATGATTAAAATAGCCATATTGGATGGAGTCTCTGGGAATGAGTTGGTCATCTATCTTAAATTCTAGCCTACTTATCAATGCTTCCTTAATTTTGTTCGAATTGTCTTCTTTGATTTTTCTTAGCTCAGCTTTCAAAACTTTTTCAAGATGGTCAGTGGGTTTTTCACCTTTCTTGTTTTCATTGATGACCCTTTGCATAGAATCCAGCTTGGGATTCTGGCTGATTATATCTTTTCTCCAAGAAAATATATTAACTAGTCCACTTTTTCTGACTGGGATTAAATTGGTATTTTTTTCGAGTAAATAATCATCAGAATCGGTATACCTCACAAATACCTCCAAAAAATCATCAAACAATTTCCTGCTCGGTATTGACAATGTTGTAATCGGATATGCAATAGGATTGGATCGGTGATACTCTTTATAGTCATCGTAGTAGTAAATCAAGTCAAAATAGACCTCAGTATTACATTCCAATTTGTCCGGAAACTCAGGAAAAAATTTATTTGATTCAAACCGGCTCATTGGGGGGAGAAAACCTGAAATAATAATGTATGGAACTAATAAAAGCCCTACAGTTCTTTTGGCTACTCTCTTTGTGAAGCTCCGATATAAGGGCTCCCATAAAATTGACAAAGTCAATACCGAATTGGCCCTGATAAGTACTTTAGAAGTGAGAAGAAGTATTTTGCTAATCAAATCATCCGGAACATGTGCATTGGAGAAAAATCCAGGTTTTAGAAACTCCATGAACCCAAATACGCCGATAAATATGAAAGCCATCAGTAGGAAAAAGTAATCGCTTAAAAGCGAAAGGTAAAGGACGTACAGAGTGAGTGAAATTGTAATGAAAATGCAATTAAGCATGATTGGAAAAATGAGGCTTGCTACATAATCAAGTAATCTGACATACCTCAGCAACGAAGGGCTCACCGGGACCGAAGTTGTTAAATTTGCTTTATCTATCTGGTCACTTCTATATAAGCTCAATGCAGCTATCCAGAGTATACGAAGTACAAAATGAATTACCAGTGAGTGCTTTAATAGGTAAAATGAAATTATCATTGCCAAACCCATAAGTGTAGTATATGGGAAATACCTTTCATACATTATATCCGTACTCTTGTCAAAAATGTATTTATCAGCACTGAATATTACGGACAAAAGAATAGCCGTTACGATGAGTTCAAGCTGCCAATTATCATTTCTTCTTTTCATTTGATAAATATTACGATAGACGGTATATAAATCTAAAATAAATGACCTATTCTGGAAAGTAAAGACCTACGGTATTTCGTGTTTAAAAATGAAATGAGAGTCGCAGACAGCCGTGTCGTATGTCATCCTGAGCAGGCGGTTGCAGACCGTCATCGCTGCGCTCGTCCAAAACGGGAATGACGGAGCGGGAAAGGAAGGTCATTCCGGTTTCTGAGGTACGAAGAAGACCGGAATCTCATCCATCATACCCCCTCATCATCAAAGATTCCGGTATTTGTCCATCGCTACGCTTGTCCAAAACCGGATGACGTTATGGAAAGTGCGAGGCGCGAAGCAATACCGGAATCTACCAAACCAGAATCGGCTTTTATTACGTGTCAGGAATATTGAAATCTATTTATCTTAATTAGATGAAAACCAAGGGTGGCTATGTGTATATCATTGCCAATAAAAACAGAACCGTCTTATATACTGGTGTTACAAATAATCTCTACTCAAGAGTATATGAGCATAAGACAGGTATAGGATCTGTATTTACAAGCAAATACAAATGTACCGATCTATTATATTTTCAGTTTTATGATACAATCATTGGGGCCATTGAACAGGAAAAACGAATGAAGAAATGGAAGCGATCATTCAAAGAAAGCCTCATCAATTCGATGAACCCAACTTGGAGGGATCTGTTTGATGAAATTGAGGATATGCAGTAAAGTACTATGGTTTGGAGTGTTTCCCCTTCGTCATTCCGGTTTGCGAGGCACGAAGCAATACCGGAATCTCATCCATCATACCCCCTCATCATCAAAGATTCCGGTATTTGTCCATCGCTGCGCTTGTCCAAAACCGGAATGACGCAGCGGGAAAGGAAGGTCATTCCGGTTTCTGAGGCACGAAGAAGACCGGAATCTTCAACTGTGTGATGGTTCGACAGGCTCACCATGACAGGTTGAAGGACAGGCAAGTAGGAAGATCGAAATTTTACCACCACATTTTTTTCAGGGGACTATTGCATCGTTACAAGAAATATTTTTAATTAGTCGAGCTTTTTCTGGAACGTGGCCTACACCTGTATACGGCCTGTGTAAAGCAAAGGCAAAATCCAGCGAATACCCTATACCAGTAGTGAGCGGTTCGGAAGTGTTTGAGTGAGTTGAGTTATTTTTTTCACTAAACATTTTTTTTATGGCACTTAAATTTTCGGTGGTTGCGCGTAAGAACCCCAGTGACCCCAATGCTCCTTTCAAGTATTATCCACAGCCTGTGACCAGCGGCGAGTCTGGTTTCAAAAGTATGGCGCGGAAAATCCAGAAGAATACCGGTCAAAACTATGCCGACGTGATCGGTGTATTGGCGGCTCTTGAAGACCTGCTGCCCGATGAGATCAAAAATGGCAATATCATCCGGCTGGGGGATATTGGCAGCTTCTATCCCAGGTACAAGAGCGTACCGAGTGAAAGGGCAGAAGATGTGACCAGCAGGAACATTGAGCATGTGAATATCATGTTCAGGTCCAACAAGGAATTTCTGGAGCAACTCAACACCACGTTGGCGTTTGAAAAGGTAGATGCCGGGAGCGTAAAAGCTGCCGATGAGGAGGTTCCGGAAGAGACGGAAAGCTGATCCTCATGATTCACCGCCATCTTCTGAAAAAAGATGGCGGTCTTTTTGAAAAACATGGCCATCTTTTCGAAAAACATCACCGTCTTTTCAGAAAAGATGGCCGTCTTTTTTGGGTTCGTTGGTAGGGGCTGATTCTGGAGTGATTGGAGACGTATTTCGGGAACTTGGTGATTGCTTTTTAGCACTGAGGAGTTAAGAAAAAAGGTATTGGAAGATGAGAGGGTAAACGTGTGCATCAAATGAATCGAGGCAATTACTGCAAATTTTTCATAAAAAGGCTTAATTGCAATTAATTTACCATAATTATGGTATTGCAAGTAAGTGAGATTAAGTTAACCTTTAAGGAATTTAGCCAATGGATTTTATGGATCAGGATGATTTGAAACTAATCGGAATAATTGCTTCAATTGTAATTGGGTTGTTGGGAGCTGGGTGGTTCGTAAATAAAAACTCCAATAACAAATCAAATAAATCTAAGCAAAAGAACATCTCCATTAATGGCAACAATAATAGAATAGTGGGTGCAGATGACAATTCAGGCAAATAATGGTTAATCAAAAAAACATTGATATTGGTGGAGATGGGAATAAAATAGTAGGTGGTAATGACAACTCTACAACTAATAATATTACTATACAGCCCAGTGGAAAGCTTTCATCACTATTTAGTAAGCTTAAAGAGCAATTTGAAGAAGGAGAAAAAATAAGTAATATCTCAAATGACCTAATCAGATATACCAGCGATAGAGATATAATTGGTCTTGAAGAGAAGCTGAAATTAGCACAAAAACAACATCTTTTTGAGGACTTTTCATGGTTGAAGCAAGAATTTCATAAAAAGCTGTTACTCTATCAGGAATATGCCCCAGCACAAGAAATATTTGCGTTCATATTGGCAATAGTTCTGGATAGGTATCGAAATATAATAAGGCCAATGCTTCAATCGGGCAGCAGTGAATCAGATGTTTTAAGGTCAATTTCTCAAGAAGTCACACGACCAATATTAGATCTTATCCATCAAGAGGGTTGTGATGACATTATTGGAATTTCATCTACTGAAATTGAGGGAATGTTTCATTATTTGACAGGAACCTGTCATATAAAATGGGCTGTATGATTGTATATCAAAAGGCATATGATCTCTACCATACGGTGTACAGGCTAATTAAACTATTAGCTCACTTTAGGGGAGACGGTGACATTGAGATTGATAGGCTTAGAATTTGGGATTATTACGTTCTCTTTCCTAATAGAATGAGGGCAATAAAGCATAAAAAATCGGAAAAGGATATAAAAGCAATCATCCATCAATACATCCTTAGGCCTGAAAATCCCTACGAACCTCTTCATAATGATCGGAAGACTTTTGAAAAAATCAAACCTTATCAACTTACCGCAATTAAATGCCTTGCATCATATGGTATGATTAATAAAGATTACTTAAACAATAATCGAATTACATCTATTTCAAGAGATTTCTTCTCGAAGTATGATGAGGACTTTAAGAATTTAAGTATCCAAGAGGAAAATGCTATAAAACTCTTGACCTCTCATTATTATAAAATATCTCTATTTGGACCTTATGGTTTGAAGGCCAAAACAGGTTTATTAGAAAGTAAATATGATGCATAACAACCTCTTTCTAAATAGAATGATAATCCATACTTTGAATGGACAGATTGCATATGATGAAGAATATCACAAAGGGATTAACATCATAAGAGGAGATAACAGTAGTGGTAAATCTACAATTACCCATTTTATATTCTATGTATTGGGAGGAGCATTCAATGACTGGGTTAAAGAAGCTAAGAAATGTCAATCAGTAACAGCTGAGGTTGAGTTAAATGGAGCAGTTGTTACTATTAAGAGGAATATAGTTTTAAATGAATTGGGAAAGGCAAACGATAAGGAAGGAATCTATTTCTTTTGGGGTAGTTACCAAAAGTCATTAACTCAAAATGATAGCTGGCAAAAATTCAATTTTAATACAACTACTGAAAGGAAAAGCTTCTCCAACGTTCTTTTTGAAAATTTGGATTTACCTATTGTCAAAGGTGAGAATAATATCACCTTTCATCAAGTGCTTAGACTTCTCTATTTAGATCAAGAGTCCCCAACAAGTTCACTTTTTTATTATGAACCATTTGACTCTTCACTAACTAGAGAAACTGTATCCGACTTATTGCTAGGTGTTTACAATCAAGAGCTTTATGACAAACAGCAAAGAGAAATAGAAGCTGACAGAGAATATGATGATGTGCGAAAGGAGATTAAAATTATCAAACAATTTATTACTAATCCACTGGATCTTGTTCCCAGTAATGTGGTAACTGCGATCGATAATAAAGAAAAAGAAGTAAGTGAAATAGAAGAGCAAATTATCGGTCTACGAGAGGAAAGCAAACGTCTCAGATATACTCAAAAAACACAGCTGGAATTTGAAGTATTGAATACTGAATCAATTGGGCAAAGAGAAAAAGTAAATAGACTAAAAAAAGAGATTGCTTCTTTCAGATATGAAATTGAAGATACTAATTTCTTCATTGAAGCTCTTGAAAATAAAAGGAATGCAATTAAGAAATCAATCAAAACGCGTGATCTATTAGGTGAATTTCCTCTTGAATATTGCCCAGAATGTTTGTCTGACTTATCTAATCACGAGGAAGAAGAAGATAGGTGTAAGTTGTGCAAGCAGAAAATTGATCAAACATTTGGAATTTCTCAGGCTCGAAAAATTGAACAAGAGCTCAGCTTTCAGATAAAGGAATCTAGGACGCTTGTGATTAAAAAGGAGAGACAATTAATTGATATAGAGGCAAACTATGATGCTGAACAGGTAAAATTTCATCAGCTTCAGAGGAGAGTTAATCAAGCCTTAGGCGATGTTCGCTCTCATAGAGAAGAAAAACTCGATTCACTTTATGTAGAGAAAGGCTTCGTAGAAGGTGAGATTGTTCAGTTGAGAACGTTGCTGGAGAATGCAGAGATCTATCAGAAACTTGTTAATCGAGAGGCTGAATTAAAGTCTGAATTGGAAGTTCTGTCAAGAACTATATCAACTTTAAAAAACAATCGAGAAAGATTGAAATCAGATATTAATAGGGCTATCGAGAAAAAAGGAACATATCTACTTAATAATGACCTTAGAAGACAGTCTGATTTTTATGAAGCAAAGGAGTTTCATATTGACTATGGAAATAACATTGCCTTTATTTCTGATAAAGACGCCAAATATTCGGCCAGTTCAAGCTTTTATCTAAAGGCTTCAGCTCGATTCTCTATTTTTCTAGCGTCCTTAGAAATTCCAAATATGCGGTATCCACGTTTCATTTTTAGTGATAATATGGAGGACAAGGGAATTGAAGAAGAAAGAGCACAAAACTTTCAGAGAATAATAATTGCGGAGTCTGAAAAATTTAATAAAGATGATTATCAGGTTATTTACACCACTTCTTTTATTCCTAATGAGTTAAATAATACTGCCTACTGTGTTGGTGATTATTATACCGAAAGTAACCCCAGTTTAAAGAATGTCTAGGATTCCGGTTTTGGCAAGCGTAGCGATGGCCAAATACCGGAATTTTTTTAGAGTGGTCTCCCGCCAAGCTTCCCATTCTCAGTCACTAATGCAGCTGCAGGTCTGTAGCGCCAGAGAATAAACCCCAAATCGCCCATCTGAACCTGTCATGGTGAGCTCCATCGAACCTGTCATGGTGAGCCTGTCGAACCATTAGACAGGAGCAGATTCCGGTCTTCTTCGTGCCTCAGAAACCGGAATGACGTTCTTTTCCCGCTCCGTCATCCGGTTTTGGACAATGCGTAGCGATGGCCAAATACCGGAATCTTTGCAGCCTAATTGACAAAAACGACCAGAGTCAGATTTTTGACTTCAATCCTCATAAATTCCAGCCTTTTCTCCATTATACAGGTCCAGGTCTGTTTTGTCTGAGTGCAGGTCGTAGCTGGCGGACTTTTGCCAAAATTTGTAGCCTATATCACTCCAAACCTTTGGAATGGTAGGCTGAGGCGCATCGGTATAGTCTGCCACCCAGAGCGGGTATTGACCAAATTTCTCATTGGTCAGGTACTGATCACCAAAGCTTGGGTCGGTGTAGATAATGGGTTTTCTACCTGACAGGCGCTCCACATGACGAAGAAAAATATAGAGATCCACCTGCAGCTGTAAGGGGTCCACTTCAAAATCAGTAGGTATGCTCTCCGGCTCAATGTCCAGTATGGGCCCAATGTCGGTGCTGGTCAGCTCACCAAGAGTTGTGACAAAGTGTTCGGCCTGATCTATAGGATCCTGTGACGCGTCATAAAAGTGATAGGCGCCGCGAATGAGGCCTTTTTCTGTGATCAGGTTCCAGTTGGTATGAAAGTCCGGGTCCACATAGGACTTGCCCTGTGTGGCTTTGCAAATCACAAAAGAAAGCAAGTCGCGCTTGCTGACCGCCTGTAGGAGGTCGCCATTCCACCGGGACACATCAATGCCCCGCTGAGTGGCTTGACGGGACCGACTGGTGGTGTTTTGTCTGGAAGCCAATGACTCCAGATGGCCGTTCAGTGAGTCCAGTCTGTACCCCAACTGATCCTGCTTGTAATCAACCAGTGACAGGGCCCTCCTGTGGTGGGTGGACTGATAATGAATGTAGATAAACAGGCAGAGGAAGGCGGAGAGGATCGACACCCAGACAGAGAGGATGTTCCAGTTGACCTCACTGGTCTTTTTTTCTTTATTCAAAGGCTTCTTTTCGGCTATGAGCTGCCCTATGGCACTTGATACGAGCAGTGATCCGGTGCATGTAGAGAGGATCGCATCAAACTGGTCGGTATCAAACCTGATGCCCTGATAAACAGTGTTCTTTTTGGTATCCAGGATTTTGTGAGGGTTATCCGTGTAGTCACCTTTGGCATTCAATACAATGGGGCCATTTTGGTTTTTGGGATCTATGAAGGCATCCTGTATGAAAAACATGGACTTGTCCCGAGTAGTCTTCCCCCTGCTGATGGAGAGGTAACCCTCGCGATGCAGGTATTTGAGGAAGGAGATCAATTCAGAAAACTGACTTACTTGCGCTGCTTTTTTCGTTTCGTCATTGAAGAGCTCATTGGTCAAAAAGAGTACGGCAAATCCCTCGCTAGCCTGAATGATCAGCGCCCGACCTTCGGCCTCTTTGAAGAAAACAGTTTCTAGCCAGCCAGCTATGGGCTGATCAGCAGCAGGGGGTAACTCCGAAAGACTTTTTACCCAGGATTTTTCCAGATCAGTTAGTTCACGCATGGGTTTGGAATTCATAGATGAGGACACAAATGGAGAGTAGTGTGCTACACAGGCTAAACAGAAACAGCCAATCTGTCAAGGGTCTGAGTCGGTGCTGGCCTGGTTTTCTCAGACTCAGGTAGGCCGATATGGAGGTGAGTAGATAGCATCCTGCCGTGAGATAGAAGAATTCATCCACCCAATAGAGGGCACTTTTGTCGGTAACCTGGAAAAGGGTCAGAACGATGAGACAAACGCCAATGAGGGCAATGGAGCCATTGAAAATGTCGCTCATGAGTTCTTCTGATACAATGGTTTTTTTGGTTTTATCTTTCATGGCTATCAACATTATGAGTTAGCAGGGCTGTCAGAGTCAGCGGCAGGCGGAGCGGTGGTTACGCTTTTTTCTGCCAGGTGGCGTTTTTGCCACATCTTGATCAGGTCTGATTTCACAAGTTTCTTGATGTAAAAGTGTACTGGTGAGCCCACGATGGTGGCTCCGTCTGTGATTGATTTGATGTAATTGTCAAAAGCATTCATGAGTGAGTTGATGTCCATCACCTGATTGCTGCCATGGTCTATTTTTTCCAGTCCTTTCATTACCGTCTGTATTTTGGCATTCTGAATGGATAAGAGCTGATTTCCCTGTCGCGCGTCATCCGCTCCAGTAGCGACGGTGGACGTATCGGCATCTTTATTCGTGGCTTGCAATACCGCGTTGATGGCCTCCGGGTCGGGCTGCATGATCCGGTTAACCCCCATATCAATTTTACTTGATGAAATGCTGGGAATGGCTCCCATGGTGATCAGGCTTACATGCGAAGATACCTGCTGAGTGCTCAGCGTTTTCTTCACCTCGCTGAGGGTGCTTTCATTTACACCAAACCCACCGGAGAGGTTTTCGAGCCATCCGCCAAGTTGCAGTTTCTCTTGCAGGGAGGCTATTTTCTCTTCTGCCGGTCCATCCGAGTCAGTATTAAGGATATGTACCATACCAACGAAGCTGGATCCGTAGGCTGCTCCTGATATAATGGACAAACCCGGTGATGGACTTTCTGAAGTGGATGGTTTGGAGTTAGCTGGCCCTGAGGCCAGGTCATTCGTATCAATGGGATCACCTTTTCCCACGGTAGCATTCCAGATAGACACAGCCTTCTGCAGATCCAGAACCAACGGCTCGATCAAAGTCACATTTCTGTGCATACAGCAGGCCGTAATGATCAGCGTGCCGGAAATGCTGTGATTGCGGTGTTGTTGTTGGATCTGACTCGTGGCCTGTTTGGCCAAATCGGCGGCACCTTTTCCCAGGTCGCTATTCGCTTCTTTCACATAAGTTTCAATATTGGACAGGGTATCGTCTTCCAGGTTACCCCCGAAAGAGAAGTATTGTGCGTCCAATTTCATGGACTCATAAGCCAATGGCTGCTGGGTGATGGTAGACTTGACAAAATCCACCGGACTTTCGATGTGACTTTGTTTCAATTCCGCTAACTGTTCCCTCACCTTCTGAATACTCGTCTCATTTTTGAGACGAGTATTCAGGTACCCCGTTGCGGCCTGCGAGATTTGCGGGTCAAGCGCCTTCATTTCACTTTTCAGGTCCGAAACATCGACATTCATGTCCAGCAACTCATTGAGCGTCATGGCCAGGCTGCGCTTCATCATGATCAGGGAATTCATTTTATCCTGTGCGGCATCAATGGCCTGATTCAGTGTGGCTACCTGATCCAGGGAATCGAGCACCTGGGTATCCACCACAGCGCCTAGCGTGAGTGAGGGATGGTCGTAGGGGATTGAGGTTGGCATGATATTTTGGTTTGAACTTGTACGGGAATCCCAAGCTGTTTTTATTACTTCTGATTGAGTACAGGAAAGGGTTGCAAACCAGCTTTGGCTCTTATTGCATTTACCTGTGAAAGAAAGGTTTGATAATTGGGGAGTAGTACCAAATCCTGATTTCGTATGGGAACATACCCTCCATTTAGATCAAAGAGTCCAATTTGATTTTCCTTTATTGCGGCTTCAATGGCTGCTGGCTTGGTTTGATAGATTCTGACGCTATCAAAGTAGAACTTACCGTTATCTAACCACCCACCTAGTACCTGAGCGTGTGTTTGAGCATGAGCAAGAGCTTTTGCTAAGCCCTCTTGCCCGAAGCAATCCTGAGTGTCTGAGTACGCTACGCAATAGCCAACTACTGGTTTATCTAGCCCATAAGTATAGATTGTAAATCCAGCTGCACTGCTTGGTTTTTGGCTTATTTGCCAAATTTGATCAATTAAACTAGCCATGATATATAAATTTTTAATGTTGCCTACTCTATTCTCCAGTTTTCGGCTTCCCTGGTTCTTTGATGTTGGTAGAATTATTTGAAGAACATTGCCGGATTGCCATAAGCGTTCCCATTCAGTCGGTCAATAGAATGCGCATGCAGTAGGATTGGCCTAGTTTTGAGGTCCATGAGTACACTTTTTGACCGTTGATGGTCACGAGTTTGCGTATGGCTGCATGAGTGGTCACCCCATTTGCGTCAAACCAGACGGCCACTTTCTTGTTGACATCACCTGCGGTGCAAGATTTCAAACCCAATGCCTGATAATAGGCAATAGGGTTCGCAGGAGGGTTGTTCCAGGCGTTGGTTACGCCATGAGACCATGAGATACAGTTATAGGCTGCGTTCTGGTCACCTATAATCGCCAGGTTGGGATCTTCCTGGAGGGAAGAGAAGAAACCGGGAGTGCTTACTCCACCAATTTGAATGCTCGTGCCGGCAATCAATGTTCGCTGTGCAGGAGTAGGTATTTGAGAGGCCACAGGTTCTGCTGTGGGTGCTATGAGTGGTAATGCCATGAGTTTTAGAATGATTAATTTTGCCTACTCTATTTCCAGTTTTCGGCTTCCCTGGTTATTTGATGTTTGGAGGTGAAATTGCTTTTTCACCTCCGGTGGATTGACTTATGAGCCAGAGGATGAGGCGTCAGACGAACTGTCACCTGAGCCAGCCCCGGAAGAGCTACTGCTGTCTCCGCTATCATCTCCACTTCCCAATGCATTATTCATTTTGTTTGGGTGGTACTTCTTCAGCCATGCACCGGCCAGTTCGCTTTTGGTGATGGGCTTTAGATAGTAGTTGATAGGGACACCTATGTTTCCGGCCAAACACTTGTTGATGTAGTCCTGCATGGCATCCATCATGGAGTTGGTGTCCAGGATTTGATTGCTCTTTTTGTCTGAATCGCTCAAAGCACTTAGTGCGCTGGTGATTCCCGCGCTCTTCATGGCAATCATCTGCTGGCCTGTTCTGGCTGCCTCTGCAGACGAACTAATGGTGTTCATTTCGTCAGTGGTGGCACCTTGAAGGGTCTGCACGCCTTTCAGAGGATCGTCGTTCATGTTGAATTCCTTCACAAACATGTCCACCGAATTGGCCTTAATGGATGGGATGGAACCCATGACGGTGAGTGTGCAGTGGGAGGTTACATTTTGGGTGCTCAAAAGGTTTTTGGCATCATTGGAAAAACTACTGTCCACACCAAATCCACCTGTTTCATGTGCCCACCAGCCGCCAACTTCAAACTGACCCTGAATGGACTCAGCCACAGAATACATCCGCTGAGAAGAATCCGTCTCGGTGGTATTCAGCACGTGCACCATCCCGACAAAGCAGGAACCAAATGTGGCACCAGAAAGGAGTTGCAGTTTGTTTTCACCCTGCGAGTCCTTTGCCATCATAGTTTCGATGATGCTGGCAATGCTCATCACATTGAGTTGATCTTTGGGGAATTCCTGATTCCAGACTCTGATGGCCTTGTCTACATCCAGTATATAAGGGGCCAGCAGTAAAGCATCTTTGTGGGTACAGTTGATGCTGATCACCAGTGTTCCTGCGATGCTGTGGTTTTGATGCTGACTACTTACCTGTTGTTGTACAGAAGATTTTACCGTACCGGTACCGGACTCGTATCCGCCAAACAGACTGAGTGAATCACTCACAAACCCTGCGATCGTGGAAGCGTGTGCGTCAGAAGATTGCTCGTTTTTGTCGAACCCAAAGTACTGGCAGTTCATTTTCAATGAATCTGCTGCCAGAGGCATTTTCTTGATTTGGGACTTGTTGTAGTCCATAGGGCTTTCCACGCTGCTGTTGATCATTGCTATTTTGGCTCTGAGCGGCTGAATTTTTTGTTCTGCGGCCAGTTTTACCTGCGCATAATTGATGGCAGCCTGCTGGATGCTCTGGCCTACTTTTACAGATTCCTGAACCAACTGATCTGCATCGATATTCATGTTGAGCATATCCTGAATGGTCATATCCAGGCTTCTCTTCATGGCGATGAGTGAGTTGAGTTCATCTTCGGCCGCATTCACGGGGGCTTCAGCTTGGCTTATTTGCTCAATATTAGTGAGCTTTTCCAGTGTCACGATGTTACCCAACACCAGTGATGGATCGTATGGAATTGTCGTTGGCATAGTATTGTAGTTAGATTGTTTTTTACTTACTCTTTTGAAGGCTTTTCAGTGTCCGCCATTTCAAAGCGACCGCTCTTGCTGTCGAATTGTAAGTCCTAAAGTATGCTGGGGCAAAAACCCATTTAGAAAAAATGGTACGAGTGCGGTGAGAATGGGCACGAGATGTTATATTCACGGAATAAGAACCAACGGCGCCCGGGATATATCATTCCTAAAGGGCGACTAATCGCTACACCATGAAAACAACCAAACCAACAGCTACAGAACTTTATTATCAGAAAATCGCAGGCCCTCTGTATCCATTTTGTGACAATGCATTAGTCCATTTTAAGGATATAGGAGGAGGCAAGAAGAAAGCTTTCATCAATGCCTACCTGCCTACATTGGTAGAAGATAAGATCACCGTTTCCATTCATGACGAGCAGCAGATCAGAAATACTGAGGTAGAGCGTCAATTGAGCAAAGGACCACTAATAGGAACCTTGATCACCCTCACGTATAAATCTCAAAAGGGAACAGGCAGCTACTACCTGTGGCAAATAGCCTTCACCTATGAGAGTAAATACCCTGTGGGTGTAGAGGATGTGGTGCTGGTAGATACAGACCCAGAGACCTCACGGGGTACAGTCACTACGGTGAAGGATCCCGGCACCTGATCTCAATAAAGGTGGTTACACTTTTGGTTTTTTTGATGCTTTTGTTCGCTGATGATCAGGAGCCTCCAACAAGCCTTCATCGGAAGGCCTTAAGTTTTCTTGAGGAGGATTGTGAGCGTGAAGCGTCGTGTGTTCAGGTACAGGAGTTGACAGTGCTGTTTCAGAATGGTGATTTCGACAAAGCCTATGAAATTCTGATCCCCGAATTTGATCATTGCACGGGTGAAAAGTGCTTTTTGCTGTCGGTCCTGAAGGCGAAGATCTTCTACGAGAAATCCTTGATCAAACAGGCTATAAATGAGTACAAAGTGTCATTGGACCTGAGAGATAAACTTCCACCTTCCTATCGTGAGGATTTTGCCATAGAACCTGTGATGGCCAGTTTGCTTCTGGAAGAAGAAGCTTTTTTAACCGCCATTCAGTATTTAAGGCCCTGGGTGGAGCGGTATTCAGCAAGTGAGAATAAGGATCAGTTTGGTGATTATTATCACAATCTGGGTATAGCTTATCTGCACCTGAAGAAGTTTGACAGCTCGGCATTCTACTTTAACAGGAGCATTGAGATTGAAATGGAAATGGCCGATACGCTGGGTCTTGCCATTTCTTATATGGACATTGCCAATTTGTACTACGAGCAATACATGGATGATCAGGCCATTCCTTATTTTCAGAAAGGTCTGGAATATGCACTACTCGCTCAGGAGCCAGACGTGCTTCGAAATGCCTACCTGAACATGGCGGTGGTGGAAGAGAACCGCGGAGACTTGCAAAGAGCGCTCAGCTACCGCAAGGATTTTGAAAAAGTACAAAACACCCTCTGGAATCGTGATAAGGTATGGGAGATGGCTGAAAAGGAGAAAATATATGAAATTGGTTTGAAGGAGCGTGAAATTACGATCCTAGAGCAGAAGGAACTGGTAAAGAATGCGGAACTCTCCCGGCAACGATGGCAAATCAAAGCTTACCTGATCGCTTCCGTCTTCCTATTCATTTTGGCAGGTGTGGTAGGCGTTGGGTATCGGATTGTAAGCCATTCCAATAAACAAATCACGGAACAGAAACGGGTGCTGGAACAGATGGATACAGCAAAGAACCGATTATTTTCCATAGTGGCCCATGACCTGAAGGCTCCCGTAAGATCCCTGCAACGTTCTCAACAAAAAATGGCAGCTGCTGCCAGTGCCCAAGACAAAGAAACATTATTGGCACTTGCTTCAGTAAATGGCCATCTGCTGAATGCCACTCAGAACTTATTGAACAACCTGCTGCAGTGGTCACTTGATCAAACCAATCAGGTTCACCTGATGAGAGAATCAATCGAACCAGGACGTCTGATAGAGCAGGTGTTGTACGATTATGAGCCCATGTTTCAGGAGAAGGGGATCGATCTTGAGACTGATTTTGTAAGCGGATCTATGGTGTTGGTGGATATTCAAAGCATGAAGGTGGTGTTTAGAAACCTGTTGGATAATGCACTTAAGTTTACCCCAAAGGGAGGAAGAGTACATATTGCTACATCAACTCGCGGAGATATGGTCAGAATAGCCATAGAGGACACTGGCTGCGGGATGGAGCAAGAGGTTGTTGATCGTTTGTTTGAAATCAGTCAGGCGAAAATTCAGACAGGAACGGATGGTACAACAGGTACCGGGCTTGGAATGATCCTGTGTCAGGCCTTTGTCTCACGAAATGGGGGAACCATTGAGGTGGAAAGTCAGGTTGGAAAGGGGACCATTATAACGTTGAATCTACCCAGGATAGCGGAGACCTAAATATGGAAAAAATAAGAGTTTTGATCATTGAAGATGAGGCCGACCAGGCCGATGAGCTTAAGGTGTTTCTGGAAAAGGGAGGGTATTCAGTTTGCGGGATAGCTGATAACCTGACAGAGGGACTTGGCCTCTTTTATGCATTGAAGCCTGACCTGGTTGTGGCCGATATCTATTTGAAGGGCAATCCGGAGGGTATTTCCTTTGCAGAAAGAATGGGTGAGAACATGAATACCGCCAGACCATTGATTTTTCTCACCCAGCATGCAGATTTTGAGACATTTAGACAGGCTAAACTTGTGTCCCCTTACAGCTATCTCCTGAAGCCTTTCAATCCATTGGAGCTCCAGTATGCCATAGAACTGGCCATGGAGAAATTCGCTTCGCAACCTGGAGGGCTAAGTATAAAAGAGAATGCCCTTTTGATGGAGGAGAGTCTGTTTGTCAAGCATAAGCAGTCATTGATTAAAATTCCCATCTCCAATATTGAATATGTGGAAGTGGATGGAAAGTACTGTAAAATCAATGCCAGAGAAGGAAGTTTTTTGGTTCAGCTTTCTTTGGTGAAAATGGAAGAAAAATTACAAGCTTATCACTTTTTAAGAATTCACAGAAACTATATCATCAACCTTAATGAGATCAGACAAATACATCTCACGGATAATCAGGTGATTTTGAACGGAGAAAGGGCACTTCCGGTGAGCCATACCTATAAGGACATACTGATGAAGCGCTTTGATGTACTGAGGTAAGTACTAATCATTTATGAGCCTGAGCGCTTCATGGACAGTGCAAGCCACATCTAGTTTTTCGACTGATGAACTACCCCTTCCTTACAAACTCCGACTTGAGGGACATGGCGCCAAAGCCGTCAATCTTGCAGTCGATGTTGTGGTCACCGTCGGTCAGTCTGATGTTTTTCACCTTCGTTCCTGCTTTGATGGCTTTGGGAGCTCCCTTCACCGGCAGGTCTTTGATGACTACTACAGTATCACCATCCTCGAGCACATTGCCATTGGCATCTTTGATCACGGAGGTGTCAGCGGCTGCTTCAGCCTGCGGATCCCATTCATGTCCACACTCAGGACACATCAGGAGCGTATCAGAAGGGTAGGCGTATGGCGACTTGCAGGCGGGACATGGAGGGAATTCAGACATAAGAACGATTATTTGAAAGCGCAAAGGTAAACTTTTAGGCGACCTAATGGGGGTTTAGATGCTGAGTTAAGAATAATCGTTGGTGAGACTTATTCGGATTTAATCTTCATTAGAGGTAGGAGTGGGATGGTTTCGATCAGCTCCAGAGACTGTACCATACTTACTGTTTTGTTTTTATACTTTAAGAAATGCTCGGTTTTGAGATGCGACTGATAGGCAGATTCACTGGCATAGATTTCTAAAATTGTGAAACGGTTTGGTCGGTCTTTTTCTGACACAGCATATAGTGTCAACACACCTGGTTCTAAAGCAAGAGAGGCTTCAATCTCCTCTTTTAATAGCGCCTTGTAATCCTCCAGGTGGATGGAGTCGATCACGAGTTGGGCAAGGCGTACTTTATGACTTTGACCCTGAACAGGTAAATAAGATGCGCAGAATAAGAGAAAACCAGTAAGGATTAGGCTTTTCATTGACAGGTGTTTTTATTTAAGGTTGGAGCATACTCATTAAGTATTCAAGACACACGATTAGCCCAAAGCAACACCTTCCTTGAGAAAAGGCTGGTGATAATAACGTTTGCCGGATGACTTGTACAGGGCATTGGCCACCGCACCAAAGATGGGAGGGAAGGGTGGCTCCCCCAATCCTGTTGGATCAATTTCATTTTTGACAAAATGGACATCAATGGATTCAGGTGCTTCATTCATCCTGATCATTCGGTATCGGTCGAAGTTGGTTTTTTCTGGTACCCCATTTCTGAAGGTCATCTCTCCATAAAACGCATTGCCAATTCCGTCAATGATGGCACCCTCAGCCATGTTGGCTGCTGCATCCGGATTTACTACTATGCCACAGTCAAGTGCACAGGTGACCTTCTTTACCTTCAGTTTTCCATTCTCCCGGCTTAACTCCAGCACATGAGCGGCATAGCTGTTGTGGCAAAAATAGGCCGCTACCCCACGATGAACCCCCGGCCGTGGTTGGCTCAAGTTAGATTGATCCCGTACAAGCTCAAGCACTCCAGCATATCGGTCTGCTTCGTAATCATTTTGTTCGCCCACAGGATTGTGTTTAGCACGGGTAAGCAAATCCAATCGGAATTGAATAGGATCTTGCCCGGCTGCTTCGGCTACTTCATCCAGAAATGATTGCTCAGCTCCTCCCAAAAAATTTGATCTTGGAGCCCTGAATGCCCCAATGGTGATATTAGAGTTAACAGACCATTCCTCTGCAAGGTAATGATCCACAGCCCCGGCAGGAAATCTGTTGGCTGCTCCTCGTCCAAGCGGGCTTTCGGGTATCCCACCTGCTTTTACATGGTATGCAACTAGTTGGTTGTTTTCATCCAATGCAGCTCGATAGGTAGCCATGTAGGTGGGGCGGTATACACCAAAAGTCATGTCGTCTTCTCGCATGTAAACAAGCTTGACGGGACGATTTACTTTCTGACTAATCACCGCAGCTTCCACCATATAGTGACCGTAAGCACGCCTGCCGAATCCGCCGCCCATGCGCGTCATGACGATCTCTATTTTATCCAGGGGCAGTCCGAGTCTGGCGGAAAGTGTGCCTTCGATCAGCTCGGGAGCCTGAATGGGTGCACTAATGATGGCCCTCTCGGCGGTCACATCCGCCACACAGTTGATTGGCTCCATTGGGTTGTGAGCCAGAAACGGTGCAGTGTAGGTTCTTTCAATGACTTTGGCAGCCGAGGTGAAGGCCTTGTCCGGGTCGCCATCCTTACGGAGCAGGGTGCAAGGCCTTGACGCTCTTTCCTGCATAGCTGTCAGGTGACTGTCACTGTTTTCAAGGCCGGCTGGAACCTCTCTTGTTTGTTTATTACCAAAAGCATCTACCGAAAAGGAGTATGAATCAAAAGGTTCCCATTCAACTTGCAATGCTTTTTTGGCATTCATCACCTCCCAAGTGCTATTGCCTACAATAGCGACCAATTCAGGGAATGTATTGGTGTCAAAGTAATTCTGCACATAATCATCCTGAAAGGTTTTGAAGGAAAACACTTCTTTGATCCCGGGCATGTCTTTCACAGAATCTGCATTGAATGATTTTAACTTCATCCCGAAGGCAGGAGGATGCACAATCATGGCTGTGAGCATTCCTTCCTGATTGATATCGAGGCTATACATTGGCGTACCAGTGACAATCTTTCTGGCGTCTACATTTTTCTTTGAATTGCCCACGATGGTGAAGTCTTTCACTTCCTTAA
Organism: Marinoscillum sp. 108; assembly: GCF_902506655.1. Taxonomy (NCBI): domain Bacteria; kingdom Pseudomonadati; phylum Bacteroidota; class Cytophagia; order Cytophagales; family Reichenbachiellaceae; genus Marinoscillum; species Marinoscillum sp. 108. The sequence goes on from NZ_LR734808.1 coordinate 703,820, forward strand.
GTTGTACTTCGGCAGGTGTTGGGAGTTTGGAAGCGGCTGAGACCAACTCGCCATATGTGGCAGACTGGCCAGAAGCTTCATGCTTTACTGTAGCTGATGCGGTAGTTATTTCTTCAAGCGGAACTCCCCAGGCATTGGCTGCAGCCTGTTTGAGCATTTGCCTGGCGGTGGCTCCTGCCATTCTCAAGACATTCCAGCTCCGACGGATCCCCTGACTCCCGCCGGTGAACTGGCGATCATACAGGCTGGTGTTGAAAGGAGCCATTTCCACGATTACCTTTTCCCAATCCATGTCCAGTTCCTCAGCCACGATCATAGGCATAGAGGTTTTCACATTCTGGCCAAACTCCGGGTTCGGACACATAATGGTAGTCACTCCGTTTTCACCAATCTTCAGGTAGGCGTTGAGATCAAACCACTCATCGGACATTGCCAATACCTCAGCTTCTTTGATGCCAGGGCCACAGCTGGCCAGCCAGCTAAAGCTGATCATCAGTCCGCCACCTGCTAAAGCGGAGGTCTTGATAAATGCGCGTCTGCCAACTTTGGTTTTTAGAAGGGTCATAGTAGGGGAGTTAAAGGTTAGAGGCGGTTTTAATAGCAGCTTTGATTCGTACATAGGTTCCACATCGGCAAATATTCCCACTCATGGCTCCTTCAATTTCCTCATCTGTCGGCTTGGGGTTGGATTGGAGGAGTGCTGCTGCGCTCATGATCTGCCCCGACTGGCAGTATCCGCATTGTGGCACATCGTGCTGCATCCAGGCCTGTTGTACAGGGTGGTTGGCGCCTTCAGAGAGTCCTTCGATGGTGGTGATTTCGTTGTTGCCGACTGCAGAAACGGGCAACATACAAGATCTGGTGGCCATTCCGTTGAGATGAATGGTGCATGCACCACACTGAGCAATTCCACATCCGTATTTAGTGCCAACAAGATTGAGGTGGTCTCTGAGCACCCATAAGATGGGAGTAGCCGGGTCCACATCTACCTGTCGCTCCTGACCATTGATTGTTAGTGCGAATTTTGCCATATTTCTGGATGTTAATGTTTGAAATTATTGCTTTATAATTTACAGAATCTTGAGCACAGATACGAAGTACATCAAGTATTCAATTTTTAACGGTGAGTTTGTTTGCAATCACATGCCCTAACTCCACGTTCCTATTCATTCACCTCGATACTCTTCATCGCTAACGGGGCTCAGCCATTCAGTAGGCCCATTCACACGGCTGGTAATGGCCACCTGTACGAATTCACTGTCCGGGCTTGCTCCATGCCAGTGAGGTAAGTTGGCCGGACATTTGACCACATCACCTTTGCGTAAAATCTTTTTCGAACTTCCTTGCTCCTGATAATATCCTTCACCCTCAAGTGTCAGGATGATTTGTCCATTGGGGTGTGAGTGCCAGTTTGTTCGTGAACCAGGCTCAAAAGTGACACTTCCAACAGCATTCTGGTTAACACTATCGGCAACTACCAGAACATCCAACCAGGCGTTGCCATGAAAGTGGTCGCTCTCAAGTCTCACCCCTTTAGAAAAGATCTTTGCTCTGGATGGCTTCATCTCAATGTCTCGTGATTCACTCTGATCAATGCAGGAACCCATGATTGCTATCAAGCAGATAAAGGGTAGATACTTAATGTTCATCATTTCTATGGTTGGTTATCACTTCTTCTAAGACTTGCTGTGCCGCCAGTGCTTCTTTCTCGCCAATGTGTTTATGGATTATGTTCAGAGCTTCACCGAGTTGGTTGGAAGATAAGCCAACCTTCAGGCAGATACCGAAATGCCCCCGGAGCATGGGTTCCAGTCCTCCAAGGGTACTAAGGACGGAAATAGTGACTAACTCACGCGCATGGTAGCTGAGCACATCTCTTTCAAAAATATCTGCAAAGAGATGTTCTTTCAGGAACACATCCATTTCTGGCGAAAACTCTTGATAAGCTGGTTTTGGTCCAAGTTTGGCTTTTGTAAGTTTCTCCAGAGTTTCGACTCCACGGGTATACTTGTCAGGGGAATCCGGGATAGGGGAAGCTGCATTTCCCCAGGTATCTTCGATTCCCTTCTCCTTTCTTTCATCCAGTACTGTCATAAAGGTACGTAGCCCCATTATGCTTCGCGGAAAACCACAGTACGCATATAGATGAACGATCACTTCTTTGATTTCATTGATCGTGAGTCCGGCATCCAGCCCGCTCGATAAGGCGTCTCTTAGTTGGAGGAGATCGCCTTTGGCCGTAAGAGACGAAATGATCACAATTTGCTCCTGACTTACTGATAGTGCATTGGCTCTATTTCCATTTTCAACGGTCTGGCCGGAAGAAAAATTTGAGGCGAGAGCTGATCCTGCAAACATGACAAGCTTTAAGATTTTTAGAATCATTGGTTTATCTCATCAAAGTCCAGTGGTACTTTCCATCTGCTCTGTGTAACGTTCACCCACCACTTTCACATTAGCAGAAGCAGTTTCCATTTCCTCTAATTCGTCGGATGAAAACCTGACGGACGCTGCACCCAGGTTTTCTTCGAGGCGATGCGCCCTGGTGGTACCCGGTATGGGAACAATCCAGGGTTTTTGTGCCAAAACCCAGGCAAGGGCCACCTGAGCAGGGGTGGCTTGTTTTCTTTCGGCAAACTGGCAGATTACTTCTAATAATGCCTTGTTCGCGACCCGTGCTTCTTCCTGATATCTGGGTAGGATGTTTCGAATATCTCCAGCCTGAAATGCTGTGGATTCATTGATTTTACCTGTGAGGTAGCCTTTTCCAAGGGGGCTGTAGGCTACCAATCCAATGCCTAGCTCTTCTATGGTCGGAATAATCTCTTTTTCATGCTGGCGTGTCCAGAGTGAATACTCGCTTTGGAGTGCGGTGACGGGCTGAATGGCGTGTGCCCGTCGGATCGTTTGGGTACCTGCTTCGGACAATCCGAAATGCTTCACTTTACCCTCCCAAATCAGGTCTTTTACTGTGCCAGCTACCTCTTCAATAGGTACATTGGGATCTACCCTGTGCTGATAGAAAAGATCCAGGGTATCTACTTTCAGACGCTTCAGTGAAGCTTCAGCCACCTTTCTGATGTTTTCCGGATGACTGTTCAATCCGGCCATTTTCCCATCCTGAATGTTGAAGCCAAACTTAGTAGCAATCACCACTTCTCCATGAAAGGGTTTCAGGGCATCTCCAACCAACTCTTCATTAATCCAGGGGCCATACACCTCAGCGGTATCAAAGAAGGTCACTCCGGCATATACCGCTTTATGGAGAATGTCAATCATCTCCTTTTCATCCTTAGGTGGGCCATATCCAAAGCTCATGCCCATGCATCCCAGGCCTATTTCTGAGACCTCCAATCCTTGATTTCCTAACTTTCTGGTTTTCATAGTTGATGTTTGCAGCGTTCCAACCTTATTTGATGACCCTATTCTCCTCTGGTCAATAGTTTGGTAAATGACAGGGAGCCCAGCTTCCAGTCTCCATCTTCGTAGATATATACCTCAGTGACCATGAAGGGATTAGTAACTTCATTTCCGCCCACTTCTGCAATCAGCGTGATGTTGTTGAGTAGGATGGCCGTACTGCCAATGATGTTGACCGATACCTCATGGATGTCAGCTTTTTTGTACCAAATGCCACCACTTTTAATGATGTTGATCTCGGGTTCTTTCCCCCAGGAACCACCCATGTGAACGAATGCAGACTTCTCATGAAAGAGTTCTTCCAGTTTTTCTACATTTTTATCTGACATCCATTGCCATTTGGCTTTTGACAGGTCTATGATTTCCTGCTCTCTGTCAGGAGTCTGTGCGCTGGACCCGTGTACGCTCAAGAGAATCAGAATCAGTCCGATTATCAGTGTTTTCATAAAGTTTGGTATTAATGTTCAATTTGATGAGTATCACGGACACTGCTGAAAGTGAGGTCCAAAAGTTGCCAGCTGTCTGATTGTTTCTGGTAAACCTCCGTAGCTGTAAACTCATTGGACACATCGTTGCCACGCACGTGTGCTTCCAGTGTGATGCGACTCCATACAATGACTGTGTTGCCAAAGCGCTTGACATCCACATCATGCACGATGGTGTTTTTATACCAAATGCTTCCACTCTCAATGATTTCCAGTTCCCGGTCCTTTTTCCAGGATCCGCTCATGTGTACAAACTTGGATTCCTCGTGAAACAACGATGCCAGCTCTTCCACATTTTTATCGGCCATCCATGCCCATTTTTGTTTGGATAAGTTGATCATCTCGGTATCGTCACTTTGGGCATATGTCCATAGAGTGGTGCCCAGGATCATCGCCAGGCAGATCAAAAGTTTCTTCATTTGAATGGTGTTTAAGTGTCGCATCTAGTTTGGGTTTAGTGTTTGAATCGACTATGCAATTTTACGAGTTGATTCTATGGAAGTTAGTAGATACATTACGGTTATCCGTACCATAATCACTGATTGAGCTACACATATTCCTCTAGGTGATGTAGTTTAGAATTCGTAAAAGCACATGATATGAGCGATCAGAAAAATTTCGATAGTATCAAAGCCTACAATGATTTTAATAATCATCCCACTTTACACCCGCTGGTGAGTGTTCTTGATTTTTCCAAGGCCAACCCCAGACACGGGTACAAAATGTCTTTTGGGATCTATTCCATTTTCCTGAAGGATGTAAAATGCGGGGATCTTGTGTACGGCAAGAATACGTACGACTATCAGGAGGGTACGCTGGTTTTTGTGGGGCCGGGTCAGGTGGTGGATGTGAGCAACAAAACAGATATTTATCAGCCGTCAGGTAGGGGGTTAACCTTTCATCCCGATTTGATATTAGGAACCCCATTGGCCAGACAAATTGACGAGTACGGTTTTTTCTCTTACAACCTGAGCGAGGCGCTGCACCTCTCGCCGGAGGAGCAACAGACCATCGTGGACTGCTTCCTGAAAATTGAAAATGAATTGAAACGGCCGGTAGATAAGCACAGCAGAAAGTTGATCGCCTCCAATATTGGGTTGCTTCTGGACTACTGTGAGCGCTTCTATGATCGACAGTTCATTACCAGAGCGCACGTGAACAACGGCATTCTGGGAAGGTTTGAAGAATCCCTGAATAATTACTTCGCTTCGGAAAAGCCCTATTCGTTAGGTCTTCCTTCTGTAAGCTACTTTGCTGATGAGCTGCACCTTTCTGTCAATTATTTTGGAGATATGATCAAGAAGGAGACAGGCCGATCTGCGCAGGAATCCATTCAGACGAAGTTGATCGAGATTGCCAAAGACAAGATTTTCGGGTCAGAAAAATCTGTTAAGGAAATCGCATTCGAACTGGGCTTCAAATACCCACAGCACTTCTCCCGGTTATTCAAAAAACGCGTGGGCTACACACCACAGGAATATAGGCAATTGAACTGACCAACAATGTCGTATATCTGGTTTGTACCGGAATGCGAAATTTGATTTCAAGTTTCCAAGTAAATTGTAGCAAAACCCTTTGAAAGAATGCCAGACATTGAGATTTTTGCCGGGATGACCGGAGTAAAGTCTTTTATAATCGCCATAATTATCCTTGCCAATATGGGAAGTGCGCTGGTGACTCCTTTGGTCTATCTGGATTTTGAGATGCGCAGAGATTACATCTCCCGGGTGCTGTGTGTAGAGCGAAAGCAACCCATCACTGTATGTGGGGGGAGTTGCTACCTGGCTGCACAGCTGGACAAAGCCCAGGAGCATCAGGAAAAATCCAAACAACTCACTCCCAAAAGTTTTACCTTCTTCTTTTCAGAAACCAGGCACATCGAGTGGGAGGTTGATCAACTGGCACTCGCTCAGGATTTAACTTTTTCACATCTAAGTGAGGACTTTCCCAAATCACGTTTGGCGTTCGATATATTTCATCCACCCCGGATAGGATAAACTCAATCCCCCATTTATTGTAGTTTTTGGAGTCTTCCAGGGCATGGTTATGTCATGTCCGTCAGGCTCCCATATCCAATTTTACCATTTAAGAATTATCGAAAGCGATGAAAATATTGAAACTGATGGCGATGGTTTCGCTAACAACGCTGCTATGGTCTTGCGGCAGTGATGATGAGGTTAATCCTGATGAGTTTGGCACCTTTCAGCTGTATTTTGAAAATAAGGTGGGTGCCAATAGCATCACGCTGAGAGCCCCTGGTTCTACCGACTATGATTACGAAACTTCCGACGGGGAGCCATTCAACCTTTCCAGTCTCGGGTATTATGTGAGCAAAATCACTTTGGAGGGCCCAAATGGCGAGTACTTTCAGGATGAAATAAGTGTGAATGCTGATGAAGCGAAAGGATACTACCTCCTGAAGGAGAGCAACTCCATTTCACGCAATATTCTACTGGAAAAGGTGCCTGCCGGCACTTACGATCGGATCACTTTTACCATAGGGGTAGAGGAAGACGGAATGAAAGAAGGGGCCGCAGGTGGCGTATTGGATCCTGCTGCCGGAGCCTGGTTTTGGAATTGGAATGCAGGTTATATCGGGCTGATGATGGAAGGTACTGCAGAGCATTCAGGTCAGGCTTACGTAGACCATGGAAATGGAGTAGAGGTGCTTGAAAAGACCTTTGGTTTCCATGTAGGTGGTTGGAAGGATGTAACTGATAATGAGAATTTTGTCAATAATATCAAGACAATCACTTTAGAGTTTGGGACCACTGTCACGGTGAACCCGCACCTATCTCCATTGGCACATCTGATCACAGATGTGCTGAAGGTATTGGACGGAGCAGAAGTGGATTTTAGCACGACCTATTCTATCCATTCCCCAAAAGGAGGTAAGGTGTTGGCTGATCAGCTTTTGAATGCTTTTAGTGTACATCACGTGCACCAGAGTACCAGTAGTCATGATTGATCTCTTGAAAAAGTACCCGGCATACAGCTGGGTACTTCTTTTGATTTTAGGGAGTTGTAGCGGAGAAAGCATAGATCCCGGGGAGGAGTTCTACAAGTTCGAAAAGCCTGCGCATTTCCCCGAGCCTACATATACCTTTGAAAACAACCCGGTAACCAAAGAAGGTTTTGAATTGGGGCGGCGCCTTTTTTTTGACCCTATTCTTTCGAGAGACAAAAGTGTGTCCTGCAACAATTGTCATCAACAGTCGCGCGCATTTGCAGACATGCCTCTGCACGGCATGAGCATTGGGGTGGACAATCAGGCAGGCTTTCGAAATGCGCCCATGCTGGCGAACCTGGCTTTCATGAGAGAGTTCTTTTGGGATGGCGGGGTAAGCCATCTGGATTTCGTGCCAATTAATGCGATCGAGTCGGATGTGGAAATGGATGAGTCTCTGGCCAATGTGGTGAGCAAGCTCAATCAGGATGATCGATACCCCGGATTGTTCAAAGAAGCCTTTGGCGTGGATGAGGTCACTTCTCCTTATCTGTTGTATGCGCTTTCTCAGTTTACCCTCCTGATGGTATCTGCTAATTCCAGGTATGACCAATACATCCTTGGAAAAGGTGAGCTGTCTACGGAGGAGCTTGAGGGGATGCAGCTATTCGATCAGAAATGTGCTACTTGTCATTCTGGAGAACTGTTCACAGATTTTTCCTATAAAAACAATGGACTCAGTAGTTCATTCAAAGATCTTGGTCGTGGGGCAATTACCGAGGATGAGGCGGACTATGGGAAGTTTAGGGTACCAAGTCTGAGGAATGCGGAGATCACTGCCCCGTACATGCATAATGCCCGGTTTTCTACCCTGGAAGAAGTGCTGAATCATTACGAGCAGGGAATTAAAGGCTCGCCTACATTGGATCCCATTTTCATGGAAGATGGCAAGGTGAAGGGGATTGCACTTACGGAGGACGAAAAAATAAAGATCATTTCATTTATCAAAACATTAACGGACAGAGACCTGATCTCGGATCCAAAATTTCAAAATCATGACTAAACACCTTTACCTATTCATTTTGGCCGTTATGCTGAGCCTGAGCGGTCGGGCCTGCGATGTTTGCGGATGCAGCTTGTCGGGGCTTTATTTTGGTTTTCTACCCAACCAGAACACTCATTTTGTGGGTGTAAAATATAGCCATGCCTCCTTTAGTGCGTCGATCGATAACGATGGGTATTACTATGAAGATGAACATTCAGAAGATACCTATCAGCGCTATGACCTGATGGGCAGGTTCAGCCTCGCAGAGCGCTTTCAGGTGCGCTACCTGATGCCCTACATGATCAATAATATGGAGGGTTCTCATCAAACTGTACACTCTGAGGGAGTAGGTGATCCGGTAGTGGTCATTTACTATTCACCGTTCAATACCGGGAATGATTTCAGTCGGGCGATCATGCATTCGCTGAATGTGGGCGCAGGACTGAAGGTGCCTGTGGGTGAATTTGATAAAGAAGATAACGGGGAGCTGGTCAATCGTAATTTTCAGCTCGGATCAGGAAGCCTTGATTATGTACTTTCTGCTAATTATACCATTCGTCATGGAAATCTTGGGATCAATGCAGAGACCTCTTTTAAGATGAATACCCCCAACACTCAGGCCTATCGTTTCGGCAATCAATTTAACCTGAGTGGGAATGCCTTCTACTACCTTGAAATGAAGAAGGTCTCACTGGTTCCGTTTGCAGGGGTCTATTATGAGGCTGCGGATCGGCATAAATATCATGACATCATAGAGGCCAATACCGGGGGTAGTTCTCTCCTGGGTACTTTTGGTGTTCAGCTTTTTGCCGGAAGGGTGACTACCAATGTTCAGTATCAGGTGCCCCTCATACAATCTTTCAACACCGATGACTTTGCTGAGATTGAAGGCGGAAACAGGCTCACAGTGGGGCTCTACTACAGCTTTTCATTCAAAAACAACCAAATGTAAGAGGAGGATGATCCCTTAGCAGACTGCCCTCATTGGGGCGGTCACAGCACGACGGATTGGATGCCCTGAATCACCTGATTCATCTCTTCTTTCACGATTTGAACATCCGCAGCGGTTGTTCGCCAATTGACTAGTGCTGCCCTGATACCGGCCCTGCCATTGAAGGACGTGGGGGTCATGAATACTTTTCCTCCATCATTGAGTTTGGACAAGAAGGTATTCACATCTGCCTCGCTGCCATTTTTCAGAGTAAAACAGACAGTATTCAGGCGAGTGGGTGCCAGTAGTTCAAAGGCCTCACTGTCCGCTATGAATTGTCCCAGCTCCTGAGCCATGTCGATGGTGCGCTCTACGATCTCCCGATACCCCTCCTTGCCATATGCAACAAGGCTAAACCATGCCGCCAGGGCCTTGAAGCGCCTCGAGTTTTCCGGAAGAAAATTGAGGTAGTTGAAATTTTCGTTCGGGTCTCCCAGGTAGGGGGCGTTGGAGTTTTGAAAAGTGTCCACCTGATGCAATGTGTGCTCTTTTCGGGTAAAGAAAAAAGCGCTCTCATACGGCACATTGAGCCACTTGTGACCATCTATGGTAATGCTGTCTGCACGTTCCCAGCCTTCAATGAGGTGCTTGTGCTTGGGACTGACGGCTGCAAATCCGCCGAAAGCCGCATCGATATGCCACCAAAAGTCGTGTTTCTCCCTGAGTGCGGAGATCGCTTTCATGTCGTCAAAGTCCACGGTATTGACGGTGCCACCACTGGAGATCAGAATGAAGGGCTCACCGTCGAGCTGATGGATGGCCTCTTCCAGCTTGCTGATGTCGATCGCCTCACGCGTGGGGTTGATGGTGGGTATCCTGGTCACCTGGCTACTGCCGATCCCCAGCATGGAGAGGGCTTTGATGGAAGAGGAGTGTGGCACTGCCGAGAGTATGTGGATGGGCCTGGAAATACCCGATTTAGCAATGTCATAACCTTGCTTTCCACCCACCCACTGCCGGGCAGCTCCCAGACAGGTGAAGTTGGACATGGTGGCTCCGGTGACGAACCCACCCATAAAGTCATCGGGCAGATCGAATAACTCCAGCAGAAGCCGGATGGTTTCGAACTCTACGATCGCTGAGACATCCCCATGGCCCTTGGTGGTCTGGGTGTTTTGGTCATAGATGGTGGCCAGGAGATCACCCATGAGCGCAGCAGGAGTAGAACCGCCGGTGACAAAGCCCCAGTACCGTGGCCCGGATGAGGCGACCATTAAGGATTCAAAGCGGTTGATGAACTCATACAACGCTCCTTCGCCACCCACCCCAGATGTGCTTAGGGTCCTTTCCGCAGGTGGATCAAAAGACACTGAGGTGGGCGTTTGATCCAAATTGGACAAGTAAGTCAATCCTTGTAACAGGGTGTCGCTCAGGAGTTTATTGAGGGTGAGCAAATCTTCTTTCAGGATAGTATTCATGGTTGGATGTGTTTTAGACCTAAAATTTATTTTCGTTTCATAATGCTCCAATAATCAAAGCGTTGCAGCCAGGCTGCCCAGCTTTTTGAGGGCCTGATCTACCGCCTCGTCAAAAGGTTTGCCGAAGCTGATTCGGAAGTAGTTTTTATAATCAGCCCGGGCGAAGAACATCTGACCCGGAGCTATGACAATGCCTGCTTTAACGCCCACCTGGTAGAGTTTCAGTGCGTTTTTATTCTTGGAAAGCTCCAGCCAAAGGACGAATCCGCCCTGAGGATTAGAACTCGCGATTTTTCCCGGGAAGTAATCGAAGATGGCCCGCTTATACTGCAGGTGCTGTGTTTTGAGGGCACTTCTGAGTTTTTTCAGATAAAAATCATACCGGCCATGGGTCAGGAAGTGGGCAATAACTGCCTGGCTGATGGAGGAAGTGGAGATGTTGGTGACATATTTTCGCTGGACAAATTCCTCGTGAAACCGGCCCGGAATGCACCAGCCCACACGAAAACCCGGAGCGAGGGTTTTGGAAAAGGAGGAGCAGTAAATGACCCATCCGTCTTCATCAAAGCTTTTGCAATTTTTGGGTCGCGGTTCTGAAAAGTAGAGCTCCCCGTAGATGTCATCCTCTATGATAGGAATCTGATGCTCAGTGGCCATGGCCACCAGGCGCTGCTTGTTTTCATCAGGAACCAATGAGCCGGTGGGGTTATTGAAGTTGGGTATCACCACAATGGCTTTAAGGTCCTGATGATGTATGACTTGCTCCAGGTCATCGAGGGAGATACCGGTGGTCGGGTCAGCAGGGATTTCTACGATTTTCAGTTTTAGGTGCTGGATCAGTTGTAACAATCCATAATAAACCGGGCTCTCCAGTGCAATCGTATCTCCGGGCTTGGTGAGTATGCTCAGACTGAGGGCAATGGCCTCCATGCATCCATTGGTGATAACCACCTCACTTTCAGCTATGACGCAGCCCCAGTTCAATCCAAACTGGCAGATGCTTCGCTTGAGTCCCGGATGACCGGTGGTGTTTTCATAAGCAGTAGCTGCCCGGGGGTCGTTCAGGTAGCTCTTTTGAATGCTCTTCTTGAGGCCACCGATAGGTAAAAGCTCGGTAGAGGGTACTGCGGTACTCAGATCGAGATGGTCCGGGTGGGAGAGTTTGGTGGCTAAAAATTCCAGGATCAGGGCCTGGTTGGAAACCTCACAGGCATCTTCGTTTAGCAGCTGACTGCTTGGTGGCTCTGAGTCCTGGAGGTGATACCTGACATAGTAGCCCGATTTTGGTCGGCATTCGATTAACCCTTCCGACTCCAGGTGGTAGTAAGCTTTGAATACGCTCGCATTGCTGACACCCAGCTCACGACTTGTCTGCCGGATGGATTGTAGCCGGTCCCCGGTTCGAAGTGAACCCAGCCTGATGGCGTCCCGAATATTATCGGCGATGGCTTCATATTTAAATCTGTTTTCCTGCATACGAACAGTTGGGTTTTTCTAGATATAAACCAGGACAGATCAAAATAAACGAATGCTGAGCGCTTGTGGATACCTGAACCCCTTAAAACTCAACTGATCCGGTCAAATTATTCAAAACTGTAACTGTTTGATGTGTGTGTCATGGTGATGGAAACGAACATGCCATAAAAATGCTCCCGTTGTAAATGATGGGTTTTGATCTTACCTTTAGTGATCAGTCTGGTATGAACTGAAACTGTTTTAACCCAACCACATCGCCATGGAAAGTGCCGTCAATTTTTTGTCATTTATCAGTTTGATTTATGTGATCTTACCCATTCTGTTTCTGATCGGACTGGGGATCTACCTGGCGGCAGGCAAGCCGGTGCCCTCTTCCGGATATGAAAAAATCATCGAGATCAGCAAATGGTATATCGTGTCGGTGGCACTTGTTTTCTCTGGAAATCTGGTGAAGGATGGTTTTACCGAAAGGGAAACAGGGATCAAGGAGATGCAGGTTTACGACAAGTATGTGGACCTGATCCTGGAGGCAGACAACATAGAGAAGAGGTGGAAGCTGGCGGAGTACTTTGCGACCGTCACACCCACAGATCGCCTGAGGGAGCGATGGGTAGAGTATCAGGGCAAGCTGCAGGACGACTATGATGAGTATAAGAAACTGTTGGCAGACGAGCAGAAACTTGAAAAACTGGACACCTCTGCGACAGATCCCGAGTCGGCATTGGAAATCATTCAACGTCAGAAAGCCGTGTATGAGCGGCCTCTCGTCTCTAAGGAGCCCACACCTTTTCGGGTGGATATTTTCTACCTGGAAGAAACGATGGCGAGCCGTGACTCCAAAGGAAAGGCGAACCAGCTGGCTCAGCAACTGGCCTCCACAGGGTACCTCGTCAAGGTGAAGAAGCTGACCACAGCTAAAAATGCTGAAGCAGGCTACCGGGTGAAAAACAACCAAATCCGCAGTGAGGCGTCAGAACTGGATGTAGCCTCGGGCGTCAATGCCCTCATTGGCGGGGAGTATGAAATAATAACCATCAGCTACAAAACCCCCAATTACATCAGTGTTTTTGTGGTTGATTGAGGGTACTAAGAGGTTTGCATTCACATATCGATCGCTTGATGGTGACAACCTCGGAAAGGGCGGAGGCTATACAACTTCCAAGCATTATTTATCGCAACACCGGTAAATCAGCCCTGGTGGGAGCAAGGGAGTGCAGCAGTACCACGCTTTTAAAAACCCAGCTGGCACGATAACATTGTTTAAAACTCGTCGTTCAATGGTTCATGAACAGGTTAAAAGTGTTTTTCTGGTTATGCGCCGGAGCAAATAGAGAGATCTTATCCAATTGTCCTTCTGAGTCGAGTAAATATGTGGGAATAGGGGCCACCATATTCTTCACAGGCATTTTTGCAGCGCTGGCCGGAGGCTATGCACTCTTCACCGTCTTTGACAGCTATTGGCTGGCCGCAGGCTTTGGCATTCTGTGGGGGCTCATGATCTTCAACCTGGACCGGTTCATTGTTTCCAGCATGCGCAAGAATGGCCAGCCCCAGCAGGAATGGCTGCAGGTGCTCCCCAGGCTGGTGCTGGCGCTGGTCATCTCCATCGTGATCGCCAAACCTCTGGAGCTCAAGATTTTTGAAAAGGAAGTCGACAGCGAGATCACCTCCATGATGCAGGAGGACCTGGCCCTGAAAGAACTGACCGTGAAGGAGCGCTTCTCGGCCACCAGAGCGCGACTCAGTGCGGAGGTCCAATCACTCAAGGACGAAATACTGGCCAAAACAGCGAGCAGAAATGAACTCCGCCAAATCGCCCGGGAAGAGGCAGATGGCACGGGCGGCACTCAGCAGCGAAATGCCGGACCGATCTACCAAATCAAAAAGGCAGATGCCGACAGGGTAGATGCCGAACTGCAGGCGCTCATCGCCACCAACACTCCACAGATTGCTGAAAAAGAACAGGCCATCACCGAGCTGAATACAAGGGAGCAGACAGAACTCTCCGCCACCGAAGCGGGACAACTGACCGGGCTGGCCTCACGGATAGAGGCACTGGACCGCCTGACCACTAAGAGTTCAGCCATCAATGTGGCCAATTGGTTTGTGATGCTGCTATTTCTGGTGGTGGAAACAGCGCCTATTTTCGTGAAACTGATCTCCCAGCGCGGGCCCTATGATTATGTGCTCAAAACCGAAGAATATGGCTTTGAGGCCTTCCACTATGAGGACCTGGCCAAGGTGAATGCCACGATCAAGAATCGTTCTTCTAAACTCACCAGCGAAGAGGCTGAGTATGTGAACAGCCGGTTGCAGCTGGGGTTGGATAGGTCATAGGGTGCTGCTTAGCACAGTTCTCATAAGTTATAAAGACATCCTACAATAAAGGCCTGATGACCCCTGACGCTATTCAGGGAGGATGGTCACAATGACCCTTTTGTACCTCGACAGCTGAGGCTCGCCTCTATCCGTCACCTTCACTATGAAGTGGGCAGTTTCCTGCTGATCTACTTTCGGCGCTGTGAAATATGCCAGGTGCACATTCTCAGCACCGTTCACCTCTATTGATTTTTTGTAAGTACCAGCCTCGGGATAGTGATACCATAGAAAACTGAAACTATCTCCATCGGGGTCTGTGGTGTCAAAGGCATCCAGCGTAAAGCCGGCACCGGATTTCACCGTGATTTGCTCGGGATGGGTCAATACAGGCACAGGCGGGTGATTGGCTGCCTCATACGACATGAAGCACCAATCCATGCGGGCAGCAAAGTCATTTTGAAAATCATCGCGCCAGCGCCATAGCGTGACCTTATCGTCGGAAAAAGTAACACTGTCTGGCTTTACTGAGCGACCATATTCGTTGGGCAGGTAGGGGGTGTAGCGGTCGATGGCATTGGTCCAGATGGCTCTGGTCTCAGGTGCTATGGTGACGATGGAGCCGCCTTCCTTGGTCTTGGAAAAATCAGGCTGATAAAGTTCATAGCGACCACCCCAGCCACCCCACTCGGGATGCTCGGGTTCGTTGAGCCCATTGGGGATCAAGGAGAGAAATGCTGGCGTATCACCTTCTACACCCCAGGCCACATCAGGATATGCTGCCCCCAAAGGGCCATGATTTTGCTGGATGTTTTGAGCGATCCAGCGATTGCTGATGGTGGTGTTGTCAATGCCCTGCACATAACTATTGATTCCTGTCCAGGTGGCGCTGCCATAGTCATCGCCGGGACTCACGATGTAGAACAGGTCGGGAAAATTATTCCTGATCCAGATGCCACTGTCATCCTGATCAGAGATGGTGTAGACCCTGAGTCTCGAAACGTATTTTTTGACTTCAGCTTCTGTTTTGGTTTTTCGGATTTTGTACAATGCCTGAGCGAGGGTATTGGCACCTCCCCAGGTGGAGATCCATAGTGGGCGATCATCTTCCTGCTCCAGTATTTTGATGATCCACTCTGACCCTTCAGAGTCCATTCCATCACCTACACCTTCCATGCCGTACCTGGGCAAACCTTCCTTGACCATCGTCGAGAGTGTTTGAGTCTCAGGAAACCCGGCCTCATGTTTTAGAAGGTTGGGTCGTATTTCACCATAAGCATCAATGATTTTATGAATAGATGCCGGATTTACTTCAGAAGTGTGCCAGCAGGAAGTGGTCGCAATGATTCCCTGGATGTCTATTTGATTGGCGTACAAAAACAAGCGCACCAGTGATTGGCTGTCATCAGGATCAGCTTCTATGTCAGTGAGTATAATTACCCTGTTTTTTTGATAATCCTGAGCATACAGTGTTTGTGAAACAAGGAGTAGCGAAAACGCGCAAAGCGATAAAACAGCCCTTGGGATTTGAAGAAACATCATGTCGTAGTTGATTGATATAAAACATCAGGATGAGCTTGCCTCGGAACGTCCCTTTGGCCATCAGCTCAGTGAAGCGAAGTAAATGAAATGTGACAATAAAAACAATCGATTGCGTGAATGATCATTGAAATTTTGTCACGTCCTGCTTTAGCTTAGAATTGCTCAGCTGTGAGCTCCCGATTGATGACTGCACCTGTGAGGTTTCCGGTATATACCGCTGTGGCCACTGAGCGCATCATGGCCGAATTGTCACCACATGCGTAAACACCGCCGATGGTAGTTTCCTGTAAATCATTCACTTTGATGTATCCAGGTTCAGTGAGTTCGCAGCCCATCGATAGCGGTATGTCCGAGTGTTGTTTGAAGGGAAGGGCCGCGTATAATGCCCGAAAATCTGATTGCCTCCCGTCTTTGAAAAGCACATTTTGGATTTGCCCGTTTTGATGCGCTATTTCGTCAATTTCAGTTTCTACGATCTCGATTTTGTTTCGGTCCAGTGTGGCCATTTGGGTAGCTTCAAAATCAGCTTTCCCTGAAGTCAGGATGGTGAGGTTGTCGGTCAGGTTATTCACCAGACCCGCCAGGTGAAAGGCCCTTTCGCCATTGGCCATAATCCCGGTCTTTTGGTTGCGAAACTCATAACCGTGACAATAGGGACAATGGACGACGGAAATGCCCCAGCATTCTGCAAAACCCTTGATGTCAGGCATGATGTCTTTGATGCCTGTAGCAAAGACTAGCTTCCTGGCATGAAACACTTCGGCAGTTTGAGTGGTGATGGTGAAACCGCTTTTGGTTTTCATTCCGCTGACAGCAAGTCCGTTGAGGAACTTTACAGTCGGATATTTCAAAACCTGTGATTTGGCCCTGGACGAGAGCTCTCCCGGAGTAACTCCATCCTGTGTTATGAAATTATGAGAGTAGGGTGTTTGCCGATTGCAGGCAAATCCACTGTCAATGATCAATACGTTGCGTAAGGAGCGACCCAATGCCATGGCGGCAGAAAGGCCTGCATAACTGCCGCCTATGATGATCACATCTGAAGTTTCATGCTTGTTCATATCACTAAATTCTATTTATGCAATAGAAGAGTACTCGACAAGCGCAGCGAGACGCCCTGCTGCTATTCTATCATTGTCTCTTTTATGCAATATTGTTGCGTTTATACTTTGGTAAAGATCAGTATTTGCAACAACATTGCAAGAACAAAGTCCGGTAATTTTTAAGAAGAGATAATATTTCTTTGACGGAATGGCTTCAATGTCTCCAATAATGGGTTGATCCGAATTTTCGAACTTCAGGAGAACTGTTATAACACACTTGAACTTTAGAACTGAACAGGGTTTTTTGACATTAAATTTTAACAAAACAAACTGGATAATCACAAGCCGGTAGCAGATTTTCTGGGGAGCCACACCTGGTGGCTCCCTTGCTTATGTGTGGGTAATGTCATGAAGGTGCAACTCACTCAGAAACGTAAATTCAGCTTTCACAGGGTAGGGTTATTATCCCTCTGATCTTTATAAGTGAAATAACCTCTAATCAATATGTTGAAAAGAAGTGCCTTTCTGCTACTCACTATCATAGGATTTACAGTACAAGCTCAGAACGTAGATGTCTTTGGTCCACAGCCTTTTCGTGAGATTTTGGATAACGAGTTCCCAATCAATTCATGGACTCCATCGGCACCTTCTGCGGTAAAAAACCTCCAGTACTTTTTGTTACTGGACGCAGAAACAAAGTCGAATGTAGTCACCCTGTCAGATGACAACTCCACCCTTGCAATATCTTCGGTAGGTGACGTTATACACACCTACGGAACTGTATTAAGAGGTGTATTACAGATCGTAGATATTAACTCCGATACGGATGATGATTTCGCTAATAAGTATCGAATGGTTCCTTTATTGCATAGCTATTTTGCACTCAATTACTCATCCGGGAGCTCAGAGGTTTTCGCTGTGGATGTGGGCTCTTACTATGTGGAGGAAGCCACAGGGAGCGGATACCTTGTGGTGGAATTTGATGGGACTCCGGATGCGGTGATACTGAGTGCTTCCGGCCAGTATACCTACAATGGTACTACTGGTCTTCAGGAAGAAAACTCGAGCTGGACGCGACAGTGGTTCGTATTGGACAATGGAAAACTCTCTTTAACGGGGGATGAAGCTGACGCCACTACTTTTTTCATGGCCGATGCTCGTGATCTGATCGATAACATAATTGACGATGGGTCGGATTTTGACCCCTCGGGCATAGATTGGCAAACCAACCCCTTTGCGGCGTATCCGGAAGGCCTTTGGAAATATGAAGAAAGTGATTTTAATGGCTCATTTCTGATGGACGTGGACGAAGCTTATATGCCGCAGTTTGGTGATCATGAGAGCACACTTGATGCCGCTGTGGAAGCCCTCAATGAGATCGAAAGCACGCTGACCACCAACGGTGAATCCCTGCGTTATGACAAGGAGGTGTATCTGACTTTCCGTGAAAACCTGCTCTCAAGGACCCTCTCATTAACAGATATCTATAATGGCCGACTCAATGAACGGTTGGTAGCTTATGTGTATTTTACCAATGCAGCCGATGATTCTGGCGCGCATCATCCCTTTATGGTGATCGCCTCACATAATATTTCAGATAGCCCAAATTACTTGATTGACGTGTCGCGACCTCCGGGAGATGGATCCGGTGGGGGCTATGCAGAACAATCAATCACCCGAAACGCAGTGTTGGGCTATTTTCTAATCAAAATACCTCTGAAAGATTATGGGGTAATCGATCAGTTAACGGACAATGACCTGAGTCCTTATGGAATACTGGCAGATGAGCTGGATACTGATCCTTCGGACTATGATGTGTATAACTATGTAGGTCCAAGCTCCCAGGCCATCGCCATTGATGGTGTGGTTGTCTACCCTGGGTATAACAACAATCTACGCTTTGCTGCCGAAGATGGTGAGATCACCAGTACCGGGATTCACGTTGGAAGGGGAATGGGATTACACTATCATGCAGATGGACATGGTTTTAACCAAAACGGGCTTAATCTTTATAATCTGGCAGATTATGAGGGGAAGAATCACCCACCAATGATTGGGTTTGGTTATGATGGCCTTGTGATGTTTGGTCGGTATGAAGAAGGTTATGCCTCCATGGCGGGTTATGGTGAGGCACTGGATGATTATGGAGGACACGACCATGATGGATTTGGGTATCATTACCATGCTTTTTCAAAATCCTTTGAAGCCCAGGGACCAGTAGGAGGTGAGCCCATACCTTTCACACAACATTTTTTCAATGTGGGTGCCTGGCGAGGTAATATCAACGGCATCCCTGGTTTTTTGGAGGTAACTCCACAGCAGCTGAAGAATGAGGACATAGGCAGATATGCCGGAGCCTCCTATGAGTCGGGCGAACCAGGCCCTGGCTCGGTAGAGGTAGAGGCCTGCGAAAGTTATGTGTGGGAGGGAACGACCTACACCACTTCAGGTACCTATACAGTTACATTGACCAACGCCTCAGGTGGGGACAGTCTGGTGACGCTGGAACTTACCATTTGGGAAGAACCTGTTGTCTTGGTGACCGCAAGCGATGGAGTGCTCATGGCAGAAGAGCAGGAGGGAGTGACTTATCAATGGTATGATTGTGAAAAAGATGCTTCAATTGAAAATCAAACCAATTCATCATTTACCCCGATGGGACCCGGGAGTTTTGCCGTGAATGTTTCAAATGGTCCCTGCTCTGTCTTATCGGCATGTGTGGAGGTAGATGAGACGATTCTCAGTACCGAACCAGCCAATGGGATATTGGTTTACCCCAATCCGGTAACCACCGACTTTCGGATTTTGGGCATTTCTGAGCCAACCCGGGTCACGGTGATGAGCATCTCCGGTCAGATCATTTCACAAATCACTGACATCAACTCTGACACGGATATCCCAGTCCCCAAACCTCCGGGGGTTTACCTGATTAAGATTGATCTGGGAGATAAAGTACTTCTGAAGAGAATAATCACGACTTTCTAATCTTTCGGTCTTTCGGGATTGACCTGAGAAAATCTTATTAACCATTAGCGGATGGTTGATTTGATCATGTGGCTTTAGTGAAGGTGTGAAAGGTAGATTCAGAATAAGTGTGGTGGCAGCTGATTTATGGGGAGTCACAGCCGATGTGCTCCCCATGCTTTGTTATGCCCGGTTGCGAATTCCAGGTTCAATCGGGTTGTGATTTAGTCGACCAACTCATTCAGTCTGGACCAGCGGTCTTCTGGTATAGTTGAAACACCAACAAACTGAAATTTTCCGAACACGCTGTCCGGGGCATTTTGCTTCACCTCATTAAACAGTTGGTGCTTTAATCCAATTCCTCAAGTAGTTGGGAATTTGCTTTCATTATTTTTGATTCCAGGTTATACAAATCTTCCAGTACTGGCATGAGCCCTTTTTGCGCTCCGCTGTAAACCAGTTGTACGGCACTTTCACTTGTTTTTAAGTAAGTTTCGATCAGCGCATTGACGGTTCCCAGCTTTTCAACCAGCGCAATGTCCATCTCCGTAATAGTGCCTGTGGCTTTGGCAAGATCCCATGACTGATTATTCAAGTCAGGTATTTTAAGCTCTACATTTCCCAACCCCAATACCTGTAGGGTGCCCGCTTCCAGCTTGAGGTCAAATACGCTGTTATCTAGAATTAATACACGATCACCACCTTCTTGCACTACCTGTACAGTGTGATATTCCTTTTGTCCAAAAAGTAAAGCAGTTTTAAAAAAATCAACCAGTTTGGAGTTATTGTTTACATCAAAATCCAAGTCGGATGTTGAAACCGCTAGCAGGAGATTTTGGTTTGAATATAGTTTTTGCAAAAGGTCTCCACGATAGGTATGAGACTGTCTGATCAGTGAATCATTCCTTTGTACCTCCTTAAGAATGGATTTTTCAACCTTCACAAGATTGGCATTTAATGCGGAAGATTCGCGCCAACCATTTAATACCAAAGCAAGAATTACGGCAAAAACGACGGAAACAAACTCTAGAATTAATTGCTGTTTATTGATCTTATTTTTCATGGTTTAACTATTTCGCTCATGATCCTAATACTCTGCTAGTTCAGTGTTTTCAAAAGTAAGCTGGGTTTCATTCAGATGGTCAAATATGTGTGAGGTGTCATAATAGCTCATCTGAGATCAAATATGCAGTTTCGTATCTGAAGCCCAGAGTAGTACTAAACTAGTGAATTTTCTAATACCCTCACCCAGACATAAAAAAGGCGCCATTTGGCGCCTTTTTAGGTTAGCTGACTCAACGAGATTATTAAGAATAAAACGCCCTCATAACCCCTGACCATCAATGGATTCCGGTATTCGTTCTGCGCTATGCTCGGTCCGAAACCGGATGACGTTAAGGGATTGAACGAACTAGTATCGTTCATTCCGGTTTGCAAGGCACGAAGCAATACCGGAATCTCATCCGATGCAGTGTCCTTTAGCGACTCGCTGCGCTCAAACAGGCTGGTAATTGATCATCCAGTTGATGCCGTACTTGTCCTGAAATGACCCGAAGTACGCACCCCAGAACATATCTTTCATGCCCATCTCCACTTCGCCTCCTGCTGACAGCTCGTTGAAAAGCCGGTCGGCTTCTTCTTTGGAGTCAGGTTCCAGGTGGATGTGCATGTTATTGCCGGCGTTTACTTTGAATCCCATGCTCTCCGGAGCATCTGTCGCCATCAGTCGGTGACCACCCAATATCGTCAACTCCACGTGGATGATCAGTTTCTTGGTGGCCTCATCCATTGGGGGCTGGCCCGGGAAACTAAAATCTTCGAATCGCTGTAATCCGCGTCCGGTAAACTCTCCTCCAAACACTTTTTGATAGAACCGGAAGACCTCTTCTGTATTTCCGGGGAAGTTCAGATAGGTGGCTACACCAGCCTTGTTGGTGACCTTGTTTTCCTTGCGTAGTTTGAACTGTGTACTGATGTAGTAATCCAGGTTTTCCATGCCCATGGCCAATCCTTCTTTGAAGCCCATTTCTACAATTTTTTCCAGGTCTTCGAGGCTTTTATAGGTGATGGTGATAGTCACCAATGTGCTGTCACCTTCGAAATCTGCGAAGACATTGTGCCAGTGAGAGCCCGGATGGATGTTATTGATCTTCCCATCACTGTCACAAAAAGCGTCCGTTGCTTCATAGCTTTCCTGGGGGTTCACACTGCTGTAGTCTGCCCGGCACCAGTGGATGTCGCCCTTAGGTCCTTCCATGTAATACAGCCAATATCCACCTTCCCTGAAGTCCATGGTCTTGGTGTTGCATTTGTAGGGTTTGGGCGCCCACCACTGGTCGAGGATCTCGGCGGTGGTCCAGGCTTTCCAGACCACATCACGTGGTGCATCAAACTGGCGCTTTATGTGCATGGTGTTGTTGGACTTATCCACGGTAAAGTCCATGAAAAGAGTAGGGTTCATTTGTTTTAATGTTTGGTGTTCAATTAATTTTTGTTGCTTTTGAGTTGAGCCAGGTATTGATCCAGGTTGTCAAATCGGTTTTCCATGATTTGCCTGAACTGCTCCAGCCATTTTTCTATGTCTTTCATCTTGTTCACATTGAGGTGGTAGTGAATTTCTCTTCCTTGCTGCTCCTGCGTGACCACTTCGCATTCCACCAGCACTTTGAGGTGCTTGGATACTGCCTGTCGGCTGGTGTCGAAGTGCTCCGCAATGGCATTGGGTGTCAGGGCGCTCACCGCCAGCAAGAAAATGATGGCCCTGCGTGTAGGGTCTGCGATGGCCTGGAAAACATCGCGTCGTGTAGATTTATGCTTATCTGCTACCATATGGTTGCTAATATACGTGCAACTTTTTGGTTGCACAAATAATGGGAGAGATTTTATTTAAAGACAAGCCAGAATCAACCGCGCTAAATAGGAGAGGCGTATCACTTTTGAGGGTCCTGTCTCAACTAGTTTTGCTCGCTGCCATAGGTGGAAGGGGAGCAATGAAACATTTCCTGAAACGATTTGTAGAAGTAAGACCGGCTATTGAAGCCCGTCATATAGATAATTTCGGATACGTTGTACTCTGAGTTGGTTAGCAAAAAAGCTGCTTTCTTGAGCCGGTACTGATTGATCAGTGCGTGTGGTGTTTGTCCCGTAAGGGCCCTCACTTTCTTATAGAGAGAGGTTTTGCTCATCCCCAGGTGGTTGGCGAGGTGCTGTGCATCCAGTTGAGGATCATTCATCTGATCTTTGATAAACTGATCCATGAGTTGGAAAAATTCATCGTCTTTGGCACCTATCCCAAACGAGGCAAACTCCTTTTCATGAGGGGTGTAAGCATCAAATTTCTTTTTAAGCACTTCGCGGGTGCTGATGAGCTTTTCGATCCTGACCTTCAGGTGATCGGGATGAAAGGGCTTGGGAATGTAAGCGTCTGCTCCGGCTTGCAGGCCTTCTATGCGTTCCTCCATTTGTCCCTTGGCCGTGAGCAGGATGACCGGAACGTGGCTGATTTCTATTTTCGTTTTGATGGCTTCACAGAGTTCGTAGCCACTCATCTCTGGCATGATCACATCACTGATCACCAGGTCAATTTTCCGGCTGGCCAGGATGCTGAGGGCTTCTTTTGCCCTGGTGCAGGAGGTGACGTTGTATTGATGTGAGAGCAGGTCTTTCAGCAGGTTCAGAATCTGTACGTTATCATCTACGATCAGCAGGTTATGCTCGTGGCGCTCCAGACTGATGTTGATCAATTCCTGATCGAGGCTGTCTTTATGATAAAATTCGGCCTGTACGTGTTCATGGAGGCGGGTAAGCATGGCATGGTCGACCGTGTCCTCTGCCACTTGCTCTTGTGTCGGCAGGCTGGCAGGAAGCCAAAAGGTAAAGTCGGTGCCTTCGCCAGGCTGACTTTGGACAGAAATGTCGCCATGGTGAAGGTTGATCAGCTTTTTGGTCAGGGACAGACCTATGCCCACACTGTTGGTGCTTCCTTCCTCTTTCTCATGATGCAGGCTGGTAAACCGCTCAAACACGCGGGCAAGCTCATGCTCCTGAATGCCCATGCCATTGTCCTTGACACTGAAGTAGATTTTCTCTTGCTCGGCCCATAGTTTAATGGCTACTTTACCACCCCGATCCGTGTATTTGAGTGCGTTACTCACCAGGTTGATAAGGATTTTCTCCAAAATATCCGAGTCTACCTGAGCATAGAGCTCCTCGGGTGCTTCATAGGTAAGAATGATCTCTTTTTCCAGTGCATACTGCCTGAAGGATTGCAACAGCTCTTCGGCAAAAGCAATGATGTTGATGGCGCGAATGTTCAGTTGTTCCTTGCCCATCTCCACTTTTCTGAACTGGATGAGTTCCTGAATGAGCTTTTGTAGCCGCAGGGAGTTTCGGTAGATGGTTTGGATGGGCGTGTGGAGTGCCGGTTTCTCTTTGGTCTTCTCCAGCAGGGAGACTGCTGGTCCCAGGATCAGTGTGAGCGGAGTCCGAAACTCATGGGCTATGTCAGTGAAAAATTCCAGTTTGTATTTTTGGATGGATTCAGCTTGTTCTTTTTTCAGGCGTTCTATTTCCAGGGCCTTTTTGCGCTTCGATCGATTCCTTGATAGCTGTATCAGCCCAATTTGGGACAAGACCGCCATAATCACATAAATGGTATAAGCCGTATTGGTAGCCCAAAAGGGCGGATCAATGGTAATGAGTACCGTACGCTCATGTGGGTTCCAATCTCCGTTTTCATTGGAGTTGTTCAAATGGAGTTGGTATTCCCCCGGAGGAATGTTGGTCAGGTTGATCATGGATTGTTTGCCAATGATGTTCCAATCATTGTCGAAGCCCTCCAGAAAATAACGGTAGCTACATCGCTGCTTATGCCAGTAATCCAGGGTAGTGAACCTGAGGCTGAGAAAATTCTGGTCATAATTGAGGTGAATTTCCTTCTGCAGATCAATATGAGTCTGTAAAATGCCCGTGCTGTCGCCTGGGGCAATGCGCACATTGGATACCAGTAAGTCCGTGATGGCCAGGCGAGGGAAAGCCGTGCTGGTATCCGTCTTGTTTGGATCCACAATGTCGATGCCTTTGGTGCCTCCGAAATAGAGCTGATGGTTTCCTTTCAGCTGAAAATAGGCTCCATCGGTGTATTCGTAGTTCAGCAGACCATCTGTCCAGTTGAAGTTCTTGAAAGTATTGGCATTGGGCGAAAAGGCAAAAAGGCCATTGTTGCTGGACAGCCAGAGTCTGCCGGACTGGTCCTGTAATATTCCGTGAATGGTGTTGTTGGCCAGTCCGTCACTTTGGGTGTATTGATCTACCGTGAAATTACTCAGGTTCACCTGATTAAGTCCACCGCTGGTACCTACCCAGAGCTTGTTTTGTTGGTCGATGTACAGGCTCAGGATGTCGTTGTTACTCAGGGCATACCGACTGGTTTCGTCAGCTTGCAGGTTGTGGGTAAACTTTCGGGTGAGGGTGTTGTAGCGATACAGGCCTCCGTTTCGTGTGCCAAACCACAGGATGTTGGGTTCTTCTGAGGTAATGGTGTAGACGATATTACTTCGGATAGAGATTTCACCGGGAGTGTTCTTTTGGTCAGGAGAGATACTATAAGATTCGTTTAGCCGATATGCTCCGGTACTGGTTTTCTCAATATCCATATAGATAATGCCATACCCACTGGTGCCCAGCCACAAATGTCCATAGGCATCGAAGAATACCTTGTATACCGATCCGAAATAGAGGTCTTCCGGCTGATTGGTAAAGTCCCGGGGGAAATGAAGGATCCGGCCCGTGCGCTGCTCGATCATGTCCACACCCTCACTATCCAGCCCAAGCCAGATATTGCCATGTTTGTCAGGAGTGATGGAAAGCACAGTATTACCGTTGAGCCCGTTGCTTTTATTTAGCACCCTGGTTTCGCTTCGGTCTGGTGAGATGATGTTGAGTCCACCGCTTCTTGTGCCGGCGTAGAGCTGATTGTTCGGGTCGATGTAAATCGATCTCACAATGCTATTAGAAAGCTTTCCATCAGCAGGGCTGCCTTCACTAATGGGATAAAATGAGCGCTCTTTGGTGAGGTATTTGTAAACCCCGTCACCGTCGGTACCCAGCCACAGGATGCCTTGCTTGGAGGTGTGAAGGGAGAAAATTTTCAACTTTCGCTTACTGAGGCTGGGGATCATCCCGCTGAGCGAACGGTGTGTGATCTGATCATCGGCCAGACTGACTTCCAGCAGCTGACCATCATCCGTACCTAGCAGCAGCCGGTTGCCATCACTACTGCTGCCTACCCCTGTTATCTGTGCAGATTGGGTATTGATCTCAAATGAATTCGCGACCCGATTCTGATACAATTCTTTGATGATGAGTCGATCTATGGACGGCTGATAGAGGTAGAAGTAGCGCTGGTTGAGGCTCACAAACTGGTGAAACCAAACCTTGGGTGACCACTCCAGATCGTAACTCACCACAGGCTTTCCATAAGTGTGCGAGTACAGTTTGCCTTCACCATTTGATAAGTAAAGTGTGTTTTGAAAAGCGCCAACACTGTGGATGTTTTGTCCTACTTGCTCATCAATGGCTATTTTCTCGAAGCGATCGGCTTGCTGGTTGTATTGGGCCACGCCCCAGCCTACAAGACTTATGTACAAGGTGGAGTCTTCGGATAAGGTGGCTTTCAGGTTATTTTCAAGAAAAGGCAGGTCCTTGAGGTCATTGAAGTAGCGGTGAAAGTGATCCAGTTGATGATCGTACCGATTGATGCCATCATGGGTGACAATCCACAGGTTGCCAAATTTGTCTTCCAGGATTTGCCGAACCACGTTGTTGCTAAGGGAGTGCTCATCTTCTGCAATAGGTTTGTAGCTGATGATTTCATTCCCATCATAGCGATTGAGGCCATCCCACGTACCAAACCATACATAGTCCAGATGATCCATGTAGATGGCGTTGATGGCGCTATTGGATAGTCCCGATTTCTTGTCTACATGTTGCAGTGGCCATTCCGTTTGACCCTTGGTTTCGAGACCAAAGATCAGGACCAGCATCAAGCCAAGGGTTAGATGTTTCGTCTTTCGCATACCTTCTGTCCTCCCCAGTATATTTTGTGTCCAAAATAGTAAGAAAAAACCGCTTTGGAGTGCACTTGCACCATAGTAAACACAATATGAACCATAGAGGACACATCCCAAATTCCTTATTATCAATTTGGCAAAGAATACGATCCTAAAGACGTCATTACTGGATCATTGGCAATAATTCATTTAAAAAATTATGGATATAACAAACAGGTTCTCTGAGAATCCCATCCTGACACCTAAAATGGTGAAACCCAGCACTCCATCCGTAGGGATAGAGTGCTTGCTGAACCCCGGAGTATTCCGGTTTCAGGGTAAGGTGTGGCTTCTCGTGCGTGTGGCAGAGCGACCAGAACAGCAGGAGGGTACCACCACCTTGCCTATTTATAACCAGGCTGGTCAGTTGGAGTTGATGACCTTTAGAAATGACGATCCTAAGTTTGATGATAGTGACAAACGAGTATTTGAGTATGATGGAGCTCATTACCTATCCACCCTTTCACACCTAAGGCTTCTATCGAGTCATGATGGTATTCACTTCTCAGAGGATCCTGAATATGGACCCATTTTCCCGCTAGGTGAGCAGGAAACTTTCGGGATAGAAGATTGCCGGGTGTCGCAGATCGGTGATACCTACTATCTCACATATACCAAAGTATCACCTACAGGAGTTGGGGTGGGCCTTATTACTACCACGGACTGGAAACACTTTGACAGAAAGGGAATGATTTTCCCCGCTCATAATAAGGATTGTGCATTGTTCGAAGAGCGCATCGGGGGCAAATATTTCGCCTTGCACAGGCCAAGTAGCCCTAGTATAGGCGGCAATTACATCTGGATCGCTCAGTCCCCGGATCTCGAGCACTGGGGGCATCATCAGTGCATAGCGACCACTCGGGCGGGATACTGGGACAGTGCCCGGGTAGGAGCTGGCGCAGCACCCATTAAAACAGAAGCTGGCTGGCTGGAAATCTATCACGGAGCTAACGAGAACCATCGCTATTGTCTGGGGGCTCTATTGCTGGATCTCCAGGATCCTGGTCGGGTGTTGGCCAGGAGTGAAGAGCCCATTATGGAGCCGGTGGCCGGGTATGAGCAAACGGGCTTTTTTGGGAACGTGGTATTCACCAATGGCCACCTGGTGGAGGGTGATACGGTGACGATCTACTATGGTGCCAGTGATGAAGTGATTTGTGGCGCACAATTGTCAATTAAAGAAGTATTAAAATCATTGGGAAGGTAGTATGAAAGGGTTATTTAAGATATTAGAAAAGCCGGTACGGGAGTTTGCGTTCTTCAAAGAGCAACCTAAAGCGATGCGGGTATTACTCTCCACCAACATGATCTATGCGTTCGTGTTGCCGGTAATAGAGATTTTTGTGGGTGCTTACATCATGCGCAGTTCGGATGATCCAAAAATTGTAGCCCTCTATCAGCTCACCGTTTACACCGGTATCCCGTTTACCTTTCTGGTGAATGGATATTTGCTCAGATGGTTTCGCATTAGCAACCTCTATAGCTTCGGTATGCTCCTGAGCGGGATATCCATGTTTCTCATGATGGGATTGGAGACCCTATCCTTTACAGGAGTCGGCGCTGCGGGTTTTTTGATGGGTGCTTCTTTTGGGTTTTTCTGGGCCAATAGAGATTACCTGGCTTTGGGAACCACCAAAGATCAAAACAGAAATTACTACTATGGATTGGAGACGTTTTTTTATACGCTCACGGCCATTATAGTCCCGCTGCTGGTGGGTTGGTTTCTGGGAGCCGCCAATCGAAATGGCTGGTTTGGGGGCAGCATGTCTGTCAGCTATCAGATGGTAACCGTCGTGGTGGTCATACTTACCATTCTGGCCAGTGTGGTTGTCCATAGGGATCGGTTTAAGAACCCCGAGCAAAATAGGTTTTTGTATTTCAGGTTTGATAAACTCTGGAATAAGCTCATGGGACTTGCGGGTCTCAAAGGGATGGTGCAGGGATACCTGGTGACCGCACCGGCCATTCTCATCATGAGGCTAGTGGGCGATGAAGGTTCGTTGGGTTTGATTCAGGGAGTGAGCGGGGCCTTCACGGCCATCATGCTCTATCTCATTGGGAGGATGACCAAACCGAAGCACAGGATTGCCATCCTCTCTGCCGGACTGATCATATTTACTTTTGGTACACTGGTGAACGGCTTGATGTTTTCTTCCGTGGGGGTGATGGTTTTTGTGCTTTGCAAAGTGCTTTTTCAGCCCCTGCATGACATTGCTTACTTCCCCATCCAGATGCGAGTGATTGACGTGGTGTCGGCACGTGAAAAACGAAATGAATTCGCTTATATCTTCAACCATGAATTTGGGCTTTACCTCGGACGCTTTTTTGGATTGGGGTTGTTTATTGTCCTGGCCACCTATGTGTCTGAGACCTTTGCGCTGAAGTATTCACTGATCGTGGTGGCACTGCTGCAATTGCTGTCTATCCCGCTGGCCAAACACATCACAAAGCAGGCGGATTTATATGAGCAATCTGAAGTGAAGACCGAAGTACAAGAAGAAATTCCATTGGCAGTAGCGATAAAATAATGAACATGAAGAGTATCAAAATAACCGTATTAGTTCTATTGGTGGCTTTGGGCGGATGCCGTCCGGAGGTGAAAAAAGTGAGCCAGGTGGCTATCAGCAAGGTCAAAGACATGCCGAGCCAGCCAAGGCCTTACAAGCAGTTGAAATGGAGGGAGAAAGCCATCAATTTTGATCAGTACGTATTCGATAGCAACCAGCGTGGGGAGTTCATGCCGCTAATTTGGCTGGACTCCTCTAATCGAAATGTCGATCAAACAACTTTTGGTCTATATACGGTGATTGGCGATGTGCGCCAGGGGTATCAGGCTCACCCGGACTTTCATGAATCACTCACGTCACTGGGTGCACTGATGAGTGCCGGACTTTCTGGTATTGATAAAACCAATCAGAACGGTTTCAATTTTGTGAAAATGTCACAGAATTACTTCAATAGTGATACGGGATGGAATATCATGATGAACAACACCAATCCTGATGTCGCGATGCTCGGTGGTGGGTATGGACGGGACTGGTGGTACGATGTGTATCCCAATGTGCTGTACTATGCCGTGAGTCACCTTTTTCCGGGAGTAGAGGGTGCAGAAGAGATTCAGCGCTCCATCGCTGAGCAGTTCTTTAAAGCAGATTCTGTTCTCAACGGAAACTATGAATATTCTTATTTTGATTATGCAGCCATGCGTGGCGTTAATAACCACATTCCACCCCAGGAGGATGCGGCAGCAGGACATGCCTATGTGTTATTGAGTGCCTATCAACAGTTTGGTGATGAAAAATACCTGGAGGGTGCCAAGTCGGCGATCAGTGCGCTGGCTAATCAAACAGAGAGTCGGTTTTACGAAGTGTTGCTCCCATTTGGAGCCTATGTGGCGGCGCGTCTCAATGCGGAGCATGGTACTGAGTACGATGTGCTGCAGCTCCTCAACTGGTCGTTTGATGGATGCAAAGCGGGGAAAGGACGCACCGGCTGGGGCGTCATTGCTGATCAGTGGGGGCCTTATGACGTTCATGGTTTGCAAGGGAGTATAATTGATGGGGGTGGCTACGCGTTTCTGATGAATACCCACAGCATGGCCTGGCCTTTGGTGCCGATGGTGAGGTATCAACCACAATATGCCAGAACTATCGGCAAATGGATGCTCAATGCTTCCAATTCAGCCAGGCTTTTTTACCCATACGAGATTGATGACAAACACCAGTGGTTGCCAAAAAAGAAAGGGCTGACCAAGAACGTTATTGCCTATGAGGGATTGAGAAAGGTGGATGCTTATGGCAAAGAAGAGCTGGCAGGAGTAGAACCGGTGGCTTTGGGAGATGGCCCAAACTGGGTACCCGGTCAGCCGGAAGAATCGATGTTTAGCCTCTACAGTTCGGCATACGCCGGAATCTACGGTGCCATCATCAACGAGACCAATGTGGATCAGGTGCTTAGATTAAACTGCCTGGCCACTGACTTTTACAGAGCCGATGCTTATCCGACATATCTCTATTATAATCCTTACCAACAAGCTCAGGAGATCAATTTTGAGTGGGATAATGAAGAGCCAGTGGATTTGTACGACGCACTTACACACACCAAAGTAGCAGCGGGTATTTCCGGGTACGGCAAGTTTACCATAGCCCCAGATGAGTCAGCGCTCATAGTGGTACTCCCACAGGGTGCAGAAGTGACAGAACAGGATGGAATTTATAGGTGCAACGGAAAAATAGTGGCCTATCAGTGATTTTGATAAAACCGATTAATTGAAGATGATGAAGCTATACAAACAACTCTTTTTGATGTGCCTGACCTTCGGGGTACTTCAGGTATCTGCCCAACAGCGGATATCCGGAAAGGTGACCGATGAGCAGGGACTTGGGGTGATTGGCGCCAGCGTTTTTGTGGAGAACACTACATACGGCACCATCACGGATATCGAAGGGAACTTTGCGTTCAGTGTACCTGATTCCTTGTCGGAATCAAACCTGATGTTCTCTTTTATCGGATACCATACCGAGAAGCGCCCCATCAGTGGCCGGTCGCAGATCAATGTGCAGCTATCACTGGACAATAAGCAACTGGAAGAGGTAATCGTAGTGGGTTACAGTACCCAGACCAAAGGTGATGTGACCGGGGCATTGAATACGGTAAAAGGGAAGGACCTCAATAGTCTACCGGTAGCCGGTATAGATCAGGCCTTGCAGGGGCGTGCTCCGGGTGTGAACATCTCACAGGTCACTGGAGCCCCTGGCGAAGGGGTATCCGTAAGGATCCGGGGAATTGGCTCACTCAATAGCAGCAATGATCCACTCTATGTGGTGGATGGAGTGCCTACACGTGAGGTGTTGAGTATCCTTTCACCCCAGGATATTGAAGAAATCACCATTCTCAAAGATGCTTCTGCTGCGGCATTGTATGGCTCCAGGGCCAACAATGGGGTCGTTTTGATTACCACAAAAAAGGGAAGCAAGGACAGATCCTCCATTACCATCAACTCTCAGGTAGGAGTGCAGATGCATGGGAAGCTTACAGAGATGACCAATCGGGATCAATACGTGGAAATGTACAATGAAGCCGCGACCAACGACAATGCGTTCGTTTCAGATGATCTGTTCAAAAGGGACCTGATCCCACTGGACTATGCCGCTTCACAGCCGGACATAGATCAAATGGAGGCCATTTTCCGGGAGGCCCTGATTCAGAACTATGGAATCACTGCCAGTGGCGGCAACGAGAAAAGTCAGTATATGCTGTCTGTCACCTACTTTGACCAGGAAGGTATCATTATAGGAAGTGACTATGATAGACTGACGGGTCGCATCAACCTGAACACAGAGGTGAAACCATGGTTTACGACCGGAGTTAACCTGAACATCGCACGCTCACACACGAGCAGCATTGGTAGTTCGGGAGATGGTGCGGGCGGCAACGGTGGCAGTATCGTACGGTATGCTTATTTCAGGACCCCGGCCATTCCCATATATGATGAAGAGGGCAACTACACAGATTTGCCGGAATATCCCAGCTTCTTCGGTGATGGTTACAACCCCGTAGGACTGGCCAACTATGCAGATAACAAGATGACCACCGATCGGTATTTCGGTAAAGTATTCGGCGTGTTGGATCTTGGAGATCACCTGACATTGACCACCAATTTTGGATTTGATTCCGAAAGTGGGCTCCGTAGGAGGTTTGATAGAAACTGGGGATCTAATGACCGGATTAACAATCCAAACAGGCTTTTGGTCGCGAATACCAGTGCGGTTACCTGGACCAACAATAACGTGCTGCAGTTTAAGAAATCTTTCGGACTGCATGACTTCAATGCACTACTGGGTACTGAAGCCATTAAATCCCAGGGCTATTTCTCCAATCAGACTGGCAGGGATTTCCCGGATCAGGATCCAAACCTTACTTACCTGGGTAACGGCCAGGGGACAGCAGCTGTCAGCGAGGGCCGATATGCTTATACGCTCCTTTCTTTCTTTGGCAAGGTGGACTATGATTTTGACAGCCGCTATCAGTTGAGCGGTTCCTTTCGCAGGGATGGTTCGTCACGGTTTGCCTCAGAAAACAAATGGGGAACGTTCTACGCCGTATCCGGTGGGTGGAATTTACACAACGAAGCATTTTTAAGTGATGTTGACTTCTTCAGCCAGCTCAAGCTGCGGGTGGGATATGGAGAAATTGGAAATCAGGAGATCGGCAATTACGCCTATTCAGATCAGATTCAGCCAAACTACAATTATCCTTATACATCAGCACCATCTGATGGGTACTCGGTCACCCAGCTGGGCAACACTGAGGTGAAGTGGGAGTCTAGCCGTCAGTACAACGCCGGGGTTGATTTTGAGATCAATCAGGGTGTGCTCTACGGCTCTCTGGACTACTTCCATAAGCTCACCACCGATATGCTGGTGAAAGAGCCCAATCCTCCTAGTGCCGGGTATTCAGACCCAGCCTGGGTGAATAATGGAGAAATCCTCAACCAGGGACTGGAACTGCTGGTGGGCGTCAGGAAAACGATGGCAGATTTTGGTTACAACTTTTCAGGTAATGTGGCCCTGCTGCACAATGAAGTAAAAAGCCTCGATGGATTTATCTCCGGAGGCGCCATCGGGTCGGGTAATTACACCACCCGGACCGAAGTAGGCCAGTCCATCGGATCGTTCTATATGCTGGAGATGGAAGGGATCTTCCAAAATGAGCTGGACATTGCCACCAGTGCCTTTCAGGGGAACAACATTCATCCCGGAGATGTCAAATACAAGGATCAGGATGGCAATAACTTTATAGATGAAAATGATCGGGTGCATGCTGGTAGCCCTATTCCAAAGGTGACGGCTGGGTTAAACCTGTCTGTGAGCTACAAAAACCTTGATCTGATAGCCTTCTTTCAGGGCGCCTATGGTTTTGATATCTACAATGTGGCCTTTCACGACATTGAAGGGTTCTACCGACCCTTTAACCTCACCAAGGACTATTATGACAACCGCTGGACAGGAGAGGGCACGACCAATGAGTACCCAAGGGCGTCATGGAGCGGGTCAAACAACAACGTACGGATTTCCACACGCTTTTTGCGTGATGGGTCTTACACCCGTCTGAAAAACCTACAGCTGGGCTACAATTTCCCTCAGCCTATCACCGAAAAGCTCAAGCTCAATCGCCTGAGGGTATATGTGTCTGCACAAAACCTACTGACCATCACAGGTTACTCTGGACTAGACCCTGAGATGACCACCAGTGACAATGCCACTGGTGAGGGCGATTTGGCCAGAGGGATTGACTGGGGCACATATCCTACGGCACGCTCATTCAATTTTGGAGTCAATCTATCTTTCTAAAAAGACAGCAACTATGAGAGCATTCACAAGAATATTTCAAATAATTATCCTCACAGCAGCCGTTTCTGGATGCGCTGATTTTCTGGAAGAGGACATGCAGGGCACCTATTCCAATAGTACCTTTTACAAGACTGGCGATCATGCGGAGTTGGCCCTTACGGGTGTTTACAACATCACTTCCTTTTCAAATACCAACAACAACTTATGGGTGTTTGGAGATGTGGCATCTGACGATGCAGTGAAAGGGGGATTAGCGGGTGACCAAAATGACATTCAGTTTATTGAAGAGTTCACTTATCAGCCGAGCAATTCCTATTTGGAAAACCTATGGCGACATTACTATGAGGGCATTACCCGGGCCAATTACTTACTGGGAAGTTTGCCCGGCATAGAGATGGATGCGGACCGCAAGGAGGTCATTAAAGGTGAAGCACTATTTCTAAGGTCTTATTTTTATTTCCACCTGGTGAATATTTACGGTGACATTCCCTTGAAGCTAAAACCGCCGGTCACCAAGGATCAGGTACACGTACCACTTAGTACGGTTTCTGCGATTTACGCACAACTTGATAGTGACCTGGAGGTGGCCGCCACATTGCTCCCGGTGAAAAATGATGTGGGACGAGTATCCAAAGGAGGCGCCTTGGGCTTGCTGGCCAAGATAAGACTGTTTCAGGAAGATTATGAAGGTGCTTTAGAGGCTATCGCCGATATTGAAGATCTGGGAATCTATGAGTTGCAAGCCGTTTATAGAGACAATTTCACTTTAGGAAATCAGGACAACAAAGAATCACTTTTCGAGGTACAGCACCTCTCAGGTGCCTCCCCAAAATTAGGTTCGGTTTTGAACCAATATTTTGCCCCACAGGCTGAAGGCGGATACTATTTCAATTCACCTACCCAGGATTTTGTAGATGATTTTGAAAAGACCACCGCCGAAGTGGTAGACCCACGATTGGATTATTCTGTCGGCCGTGCCGGACAGACCTGGCTCAACGGTGAGCCATTTGACCCTACCTGGTCTTCCACCGGATATATCGTCAAAAAACATCTGCAGCCACTCTCCGAGGTGCCCAAAGGCACCAAAGGCGATGGCGGCCTCAACTATGTATTTATGCGCTATGCGGAGGTGTTGCTCATGAAAGCCGAGGCTTTGAATGAATCTGCATCTCCGGCACAAGCCCTTGTACCACTCAATGCAGTCCGCAAGCGGGCCCGGGAGAGCTATCTGTACGACGAAACATTAGCCGGGTTTGGGAGTGTGCCTGCGGGACTTTTACCAGATGTGGTTACTACAGATCGTTCTCAGGTAAGGGAGGCTATTCGACACGAGCGCAGGGTAGAACTGGGCCTGGAGTTTCACCGGTACTACGACCTGATGCGCTATGGCAAGAGTGTGGCCGAAGCGGCACTTTCAGATACAGATTTCAACTATGAAAGCAATCGATATTTCACCATACCGCTTTCAGAAACAGACATTAATCAATCAATTAATTAAAACAATTCTAAACACAATAATCTAAATGAAGATGAATATGAAAACGAACATTAAACATGCGATGTGGCTGCTTACATTGGCCGCAACATCTATTTTCGTAGCTTGCTCTGATGGAGATGATCCGGAGGTAGTGGTGGATAAGACAGAACTCAATGCTACCATACAGGAGGCGACTGATTTGCTGGCGAACTCTCAGGAGGGTACAGCAGAGGGGCAGTTTCAGCTTGGCGCCAAAGCCGAGTTGCAAACGGCTGTAGATTTGGCTCAGCAGGTTTCGGATAGTGAGACTGTTACCCAGGTGCAGGTAGACAATGCCAACACCGCTTTGGAGCAGGCCATTGTTACCTTTGAAGGCAAAGAAGTGGTGGCCATTGAGCCTGATGCACTGGTAGGACACTGGACATTCGACGAGGGCACTGGCTCTTCCACTACAGACTATTCAGGAAATGAGCGGGATGGAACACTATCTGCAGGTCATGCCAACTGGGGAGCAGGTACGCCTGAATGGGTGACTGACCGATACGGCAATGCGGCCAAGGCACTACACTTTGATAAAGGTGCGAACGTAGAGATTCCTTACGCCACAGCGCTCAATCCTCAGCAAATGAGTATCACTTTGTGGGTAAAAGGTGATGTAGTAGATCCTATATGGGCCAATAACTACATGATCTCAATGAACAGATGGAATGGTTACAAATTCCAGTTGCAGGAAGCCAATAAGGCATTCATGACTGTGAAAGCCAATGTTGACGGCAACCCGGTTTACTACGACAGAGACAATGAGTCTCCAACCCTTGATCAGGATGTTTGGTATCATTTGGCTGTAACTTTTGGTGGTGGCGAGATGACCTTCTACATCAATGGTACGGAAGTGAAGAAGTGGGATAATACGCCTGGCACGGCCATTTCCATTGCTGATGCACCGGTTAATCTGACCATCGGACAGGATTTGCCTACTGGCACTTATTCTTCAGATGACACCAGTCCATATTACGTAGATTGGGGTGGATACTTTAAAGGTACGCTGGATGAAATCCGTATTTACAATAAAGTACTTTCTGCCACTCAGGTGGGTTCTATTTATGACCTGGAAAAACCATTAGACTAAATAGTAAAAGCTCAGGTGTTGTAATAAATAAGTAATCATAAAAGGGCAGTTAATCTGCCCTTTTATGTATTCAAAATGATTGATTTTATGAAATACGGCATGTTCCTCATAAGCTGTTTGGTGTCACTGACCGTGAGTCAGGCGCAGCAGCAAATCAGTATACCACGCATCGATCAGATGCCCGATTGGCCGCAGCCTTATCAGATGCGGGACTGGAAGCAGGTGGCGGTCAAATACGACAGCCTGGTGTTTGCCCGGACTTCCGGGGAGCATATGCCTTTCCTCTCAGTGGGGAGTGCTGGGGTCAATTACCCCGAATTGCAGCCCATTTTCATGGATAGTTATGTAGGCTCATCCAGCCATGGAACACAGCGAGAGGCCATCAATATTATTCCTGCTGTAATAGGAGCTACTCTGGTAGGCGCAGATAAGACCACTCAGTTTGGAACGGATTGGGTCACCAAGGTGCGGGATTTTTATAACCTCAAAAACGAGGAATTGGTATACCTCAATGGCCCATCAGACCGCTCAGGCCATGACTGGTGGTATGAAACGATGCCCAATGTGTTTTTCTACCAGTTGTACGATCTGTACCCGGATACACCCGGTTTTGCTGAGCACTTTCTGTCTGTCGCCAATCGATGGGCAGACGCAGTGGAGGCCATGGGTGCGGACATTGCGCCCTGGAAAGTGCCCTATATGAACTACAGGGCCTGGAACCTAAAAGAAATGAAACCTCTCAATGAAGGGGTAAAAGAACCGGAAGCCGCCGGAGCCATTGCGTGGCTACTCTATCAGGCCTATCATCAGACCGGAGACCAGCGTTATCGACACGGAGCGGAAGCTGCCCTTGATTTTCTGAATGAACTCACGAACAACCCTTCGTATGAATTGCAGTTGCCATATGGCGTGCTCACTGCCGCCAGGATGAATGCAGAACTAGGAGCTGAATATGACCTGGAGAAGATGATCGGGTGGTGTTTTGATCGGGGCGACCTGCGTGGATGGGGTAGTATAGTGGGTTCCTGGGGTGGCATGGACGTTTCGGGACTAATCGGTGAGGCCAATGATCAGGGAAATGATTATGCCTTTATCATGAATGGATTTCAACAAGCGGCAGCCTTGGCCCCGCTGGTCAAATACGACAAGCGCTATGCCAAAGCCATGGCCAAATGGATTCTTAACGTCGCAAATGCCAGCCGACTCTTCTATTCCACTTATTTGCCTGAAAATCAGCAGTCTGATTATGACTGGTGCACCACCAACGATCCTGATGCGGTCGTTGCCTATGAGGCAATCAAAGAGCTGTGGCAGGGTACTGCACTCTATGCGCGTGGTGACTCTAAAGATGCCGGGTGGGCGTCTACCAATCTGGGCCTTTACGGATCTTCACACGTGGGCTACCTGGGTGCATTGCTGGCGCCAACCAATGTGGAGGGCATCCTGACCATTGATGCCAATATCACGGATTTCTTCGTCGACGCTCCATTTCCCACCTATTTGGTCTATAACCCTCATGGAGAAAGCAAACAGGTGCAAATACAGGTAGGGGATCAGGCAAAGGATGTCTATGATGCCATCAGTGAGACTTTTATTCTGAATGAAGTGACCGGGACCAGCGAAGTGACCATCGGGCCGGGTGAAGTGCTGCTCATCTCTTATGTACCCTCAGGCGGCACGGTGGAAGAAAAACAAGGTCAGCTAACGGCAAATGACCAGGTTTTGGATTTTCACTATGGCTATGATTTTTCGGGAAAACTTCGGATCAAAGCACTTGCAGCCACGAGCGATCCGGCAGAATCAGGGGTTGCGGATACGATCTATTGCACGGTCCAGGGCGAATCAGTGCAGTATGAGTGGTATGTGGATGATCAGCTGCAAACAAGCGATTCTGCAGCCTTTATTTGGACTCCCGGAGCGACTGGCGCGGCCAGTATTCGGGCAGTTGTAAGTGCAAATGGGAGGATGGCACAGGACAGCCTATTGCTGGACGTGGTAGCACTGATCCCGGCTTACCCAGTGATTGATACACTGTTTGCAGATCAGAAATGGTACAAACCTGGAGATGTTTTCTGGGTTGATGCTGAAGTACGCGACCCAAAAGGGCTCGATCTAACCCTGGATTGGACAGTGGACCATGCGACTATTCTGGAGCAAAATGAAAGTCAGATCAAAGTTCAGGCTCCGTCTGAGGGTGGGGTCATTTCTATCACACTCTCCGCCAGCAATTATGACAAGCAAACCCAACAGACCTTACAGGTTTTGATCACGAAGGATGCTATCCTTACTGCACCTTTGGTACACCTGCCACTCAATGGAAACCCTCAGGACGTGAGTATCAATCAATTCTCCACAAGTCTTCAAGGAGGTTCTTATGTGGCTGCACCAACAGCGCAGGCAGGAGA
This sequence comes from Marinoscillum sp. 108, assembly GCF_902506655.1. NCBI lineage: Bacteria > Pseudomonadati > Bacteroidota > Cytophagia > Cytophagales > Reichenbachiellaceae > Marinoscillum > Marinoscillum sp. 108. The sequence goes on from NZ_LR734808.1 coordinate 742,939, forward strand.
GGTGTTGGTACTTGCCGGCCAATCGGATGAGTTGGTTATCGCTAATCAACCAGCGTTGAATTTTGGAGATGCGGTCACCATCTCTTTTTGGGCATATTTCACTGATTTTGCACAAGAGCGATTTGTGATTTCACATGGAGGTTGGGAACAGCGGTGGAAGGTATCCACCACGACAGATCAGCGCCTGAGATGGACGATAAATACCACGGCTGGCATCAAAGATTTGGATGCCTCTGTGATCCTGGAGAAATCCAAATGGTACCATTTCACGGTGGTTTACGGGGATGGAGCCATGCAAATATTCTCCAATGGTGAGCTGGACACTTTCGTGGGCCACACCGGGCAGATCAATGCTGCTGAAGTAGGGGTTTCAATTGGTAAGCGCCTGCCAGGAGATGCACAGTATTACCTGAAAGGTCGGGTGGACGAAATAAGAATTTATAGTGAACCTGTAGGGCCAACGCAGGCAGCCTTGCTTCCAGAGGAGTGGTATGAACAACCGCCGCTCAGCATCCGACAAGAACGATTTCATTTGTATCCGAATCCTGTCAGGGAGGGTGGTTTTGTGAATGTCCAGTTAGGCTCCATGCAGCACGTGATTTTGACAGATATGACTGGAAAAAGAGTGGCTGAATTAAAGGCAACAAGTACGTCAGATGGTACCTTTCGCATCGATTTATCAATGATCAAAAGAGGTGTTTATTTATTGTATCCCGTCCAAGCCACAGGGGATTGTTACAAGCTCATCATCCAATGATGTTTGCAAGGATATATTGCAAGTCTAGTGTCAACACCTTTTAGTTGACTGATTGGTATTGAAGCTTCTGAAACTCTGAAACAGCTTTATTGAGATTAATTTGCGAGTAGTCTGTCGAGTGTGTGTCTTCCTTTTTCATTGATCTAAGCAGCTCAGTTGTGATACTATTTTTCCATTGAAGATTATCATAATACGGCATGCCCGGTATATCAAACGAATCAAACGTAAAAAAATACAGAAGAAGCAACTCGTGCCTATCGAGCTGGCAAAGGAAAAGGGCTTTGTAGTTCGAGCTTACAAGGTATTTATTTTCATCAATAACTGACAATACGTTAAAAGCATACTGAACATAAGATTCAAGTATGACATATTCGGGTCTGTTTGGTAGGACCTTACCAATTAATTGGCAAACCCTTTTTGGGAAAATTTCGCTTCTTTCATCAACACTAGATTTTGATAGGTTTTTCCAAGAGTACACAAATAGTCCACTTAAATATTGAACCTCTTCTTTGATTAATTTGAGATTATCTTGTCGCGAGTTGAAATTATGAAAATCAGTTATTATCGAGGTTATTAAGCTTAAAGAGCGTTGTTCCAGCAAGATTTTTCTTTGATTTTCTAGTTCTGTCGCGGATATTACTTGCGCTTCAACTGACTTCTTGAGTTCTTCTAATTGAAGTCGATATTCCTTAATTTGATATATAAGAGCCGCAAATAAGACCATTGTACCTGCTAATGAGATCATTTCACCCGATACACTGATTTTTACAGAATCAATTGGTAGGTCGTTAATATTAAGAAAGGGTACAATGATACTTCCAATTAGAAAGCAAAGAGCAAGGGCAAGAAAGAGTTTATGATAATATTTCACGAAGCAAATCTAAGCTGTGTGTATTTATTTACAAATACCCCACTCGTTGGTGTTTGTTGGATAAACTCATTAAAAGAACTCAGACTTGTTTTTGATTGAGGTGATTGCAACCGTCAGCTAGATTTCCTCAATCCGCACTTCAAAGGTGAGGTTGGCTTTGCTGTCACCCCTGTAGGAGCCCTGTACAGGAAGGGTGTTTTCCGGCTTATAGCTGGAGCAGGCAGGAATGTAGTTTTCCATAGCCAGAAGACCAGCACTCGGATCCAGACCAATCCACCCGCCACCGGGTACCCAGGCTTCCACCCAGGCATGCAATTCGTGACCTTCCTTAAGTCCTGGGTTGAAGGCATAGCCACTTACAAAGCGCGCAGGAATGTTCAATTGGCGAAGCATTTGTATCATCATCCAGCTCAAGTCCCTGCAAGACCCACTGCGCTGCTCAAAACACACATTTGGTGGGAGTACATTTTCCGCATAGCGCTCATTGTGCTCCCAATCCGCATTGATTTCCTTTACCAGGTAGGAGAGGAAGGTGACCATGTTGCCGCCAGATAGTTCACGAATCTCCGTAATCCAGGCCACCAGCTCCGGGTTCAGATCTACTTTCCCTAAATAGAGCTGCAAAGCGGTCTGATGGTCTTTATGTGGGTCTTCTTCCACGAGAAAATCAAATGGATTGAGTGCGGAGGTTTCCACCTCCATTTCGATGCTGATCTCCAGTTTTTCGATCTGAAAGTTGAACCAGCATTGATGAAAAGGGTTATTTTCAGCATCCAGCCTAAAAGCCAACCCTGAAGGAGCTGGGTCTACATGGATGCGGAAATCCCTCAGCTTAAAATAGTTTCTCTGAGAGGGGTAAAAGTACAAGTGATGAGGCTCAGCGAAAACCAAATTTGAGTATTCATATAACGTGCGATGACTTATTTTGAGCTTCATGTTAATGTCTTTACCAGACAGTTTACTGAGATTGAGATTGATCCATCAGGTTAGGCCTGATTTTGAAATACTGTTCGTAGACCGCAGTGGAAATGTCGTTGATCCGTCCCTGCAGCTTGTCCAGGTATTCGTGCAGTCCAAACTCGAAGACATCATTGATATCTGCAAACTCCAAATCGGCACGAAGGTTTCCGATTTCCTTCTCAGCTAAATTTGTGTATCCTCTTTTGGCATCCGAGATCTCGTGCAGACAGTTCTCTGCATTGACGAGGCAAAAGAGAATCGATCGCGGAAAGTAGGAGTTGAGCACCAGATAATTCACGATATTTCCAGGTTCTATTTTGCCATACATCTGCTTGTAAGCATTCAGAGCACTTACCGATTTCAATAGCGCGTTCCAATGCAGAAAATCCAGCGGTGATCCGATCTCTTCCACCGAAGGGAGCAGGACATGGTATTTTACGTCGAGTATTCTGGAGGTCTTATCCGCTCTCTCTAAAAACTGCCCCAACTTGGTGAAGTACCAGCCTTGATTTCGGGGAGAGGTGTCATATCCTATTCCCTGGATGAGCTGAAGTTTGTATTTGATCTGCTTGAAGATGTCGGCATCCTCGCTCTTCCACATTTTTCTTTTGGCCGCCTTTTCCACAAAGTGATAGAGGTCATTGAGCACCTCCCAGGTTTCCTTGGAGATATTTTCTCTCACCTGACGGGCATTTTCACGGGCATTGACCACCGAGGCAATAATGGAATTATGATTTCTCTTATCAAAGGCCAAAAATCGAATGGCATTTTCCCTCGAGTAATCACTATAAAGCTTTTTGTACAGTACCTCGTCGCCGGTAGCAGTGATCAGCGGACGCCATTGCTCCTTCATGCCGGGAGGCAGGTCTATCGATAGGTTAAAATTGACATCTATGAAACGCGAATAATTTTCGGCTCGCTCAGCATACCTTCCCAGCCAAAACAAAGAATCTGCAACTCTACTTAACATTTGAAATTTCCAATTTTAGTCAAACAACACCCATGTATCCTTGCTTCCGCCGCCTTGAGAGGAATTCACCACGAGCGATCCTTCTACCAATGCCACCCTCGTGAGTGCTCCCGGCAGCACCTTGATGCTATCCCCATAGAGGACATACGGCCTCAGGTCCACGTGCCTCGGCGCTATGCCCTTGGGAGTGATTGTAGGCACTGTAGAGAGTGAAAGTGTAGGCTGCGCAATGTAATTGCGTGGATTTTCTTTCACGAGTTTCCTGAATTTTGTGTGCTCCGATGAATCAGCTTTGGGGCCAATGAGCATCCCATATCCACCAGCTGCATTGGTTTCTTTCACCACAAGGTCCTCAATATTTTCCAATACGTAGTTCAGGTCATCCTTTTCTGAACACAGGTAAGTGGGCACATTTTCTATAATGGGGTCCTGATCGAGGTAGTATTTAATGATCCGTGGTACATAAGCGTAAACTGCTTTGTCGTCTGCCACACCAGTCCCAGGAGCATTGGCCAGTGCCACATTGCCCGCCAGGTAGGCCTCAAATATGCCCGGCACTCCCAGCATGGAGTCGGGGTTGAAAGTCAGCGGATCCAGAAAGGTATCGTCTATCCTTCGGTAGATCACATCTACTTGTTGCAGACCTTTAGTCGTCTGCATGTAGACATTCTTGTTTTTCACAATCAGGTCCTGGCCTGTAACCAGTTGAACACCCATTTGCTGAGCCAGATAGGAGTGCTCGAAATATGCAGAGTTGTAAATACCGGGTGTCAACACGGCCACAGTAGGATTGGGCTTGTCCGACAGGTGCTGAAGCATATTCAGCAGCATGTTAGAATAGTCAGACACTGGTCTGACACCCAGGCCGGCAAACAATCCTGGAAATGCCTGCTTGATGATTTCACGATTTTCCAGGAGATAGGAGACCCCGGACGGGCACCTCAGATTGTCTTCCAGTACATAGAATTTGCCACTCTTGTCCCTCACGATATCACTCCCCGTGATATGACACCAGATGCCCTTGGGAGGATTCAGGCCGATACATGGCTTCAGGTAATCCCTGCTCGAAAGCACCAGTTCTTTAGGTACAATACCATCTTTCAGTATTTTCTGTTCATGGTAGATGTCGTTGATAAAGAGGTTGATAGCCGAGATTCTTTGCTTTAAGCCCTCTTCTATGATGGACCACTCTTCTGCTGAAATGATCCTTGGGATCAAATCCAGATGTAGTATTTTCTCTACACCCTGATTATCATGGTAGACATTGAAAGTCATGCCCATGGACATCTGAGCTTTATCTGAGGAGTCCTGAAGTTGTAAAAGCTTCTTACCTGAATATTGTTCTAAAGCTTGCTTGAACTGCTGATAAGGGGGCCGACAACTCTCATCATCAAACATCTCATCAAAGTGCTCAGAGGGGTTGTATTTATCAAAAATCAAATTGATATATTTTAAAGTAAATGATTATGAATATACGAATATTTAAATGAAAATAAAAGACTATTGTTAAATATTTATATAATTCATCAATATTTTGAATTTTTCGTAAACAATAGAGCTTCTTCAATTACAGTTTTCCATAAATGAAAACCCGTTTTTCGCTCGATCAAGCAACTCTGAAATGAAACTTACTTTTTATTCCAGATATCCAAAGGCCTAAATGTTCAGTCATATTAACTTTACCGCTATGGCCGAATACGTCGAGATAATCAAAGACTTACAAAAGGGTAAATATTCACCATTGTATTTTCTGCAGGGTGAGGAGCCTTTCTTTATCGACAACATCATAGAGCACATAGAGCTCAATGCGCTGGATGATACTCAGAAGAGTTTTAATCAGTATGTGCTTTACGGAAAAGAAATTTCTTTTACGGACATTCTGAATGTGGCCAGGAAATACCCTATGATGGGCGAACGTCAGGTGGTGATCATAAAGGAAGCGCAGGAAATCAGAGACTGGAAGAAAGAAGAGGCGCAGAAGTTTTTGACGGCATACCTTGAGAATCCACTGGCAACTACCATTCTTGTTTTTGGTCATAAATACAAGACGTTGGATCGCCGTACTAAAATCGCCAAGACGCTGGAGAAGCATTGTGTTTTTCTTAACTCCAAGAAAATCTATGATGATAAGGTGCCTGGGTGGGTGAGGTCATATGCCCAGGCATCCGGAGCCAATATTTCGGAGAAGGCAATTATGATCCTAACAGAGAATATTGGCAACAACCTGCAAAGACTGGCCAATGAGCTGGATAAATTGAGGCTGAACATCCCTGCGGACCAGCAGATAGATGAGGTGGCCGTGCAGAAGTACGTGGGGATCAGCAAGGATTACAATACTTTCGAACTGCAAAAAGCACTATCCCTTCGGGATGAAATTAAGGTTTTCAAGATCATCACTTATTTTTCTGCCAACCCTTCCAGTAATCCACTGATACTGGTCATTGCCAACTTATATGCTTATTTCTCCAAGCTGCTTTTGATTCACCATCAAAATGCCTTTGATCAAAATTCAGTAGCAAGGGCTATTGGCGTTAACCCATTCTTTGCCAGTGAATACATTCAGGCAGCTCGAAACTACCCGGCCCATGTGGTCGTCCGGAATATCGAATTGATTCATCAGGCGGACTTACAGTCAAAGGGCATCGGGTCTGCAAGCATGAAAGATGGCGATATTTTGAAAGAACTCATTTTTAAATTGATGCATTGATACACTTAGCGGCAAGTTTACGTTCAAGGCATAAGAATCAGAATAAATCATCTATGCGCACCGGCATTTTCACCCTTTTATTAGTTGTTGCTCTGTCCTGGAGGGTTCAGGCTCAGGAAACGCTCTCCAACACCCCGCCAGATAAATTCTATGATCAGGGACTGGATGCATTTCATCGGGAAGCCTATGGAGCAGCAAGAAACTTGTTTACACAGTACCTGGCGCTCAGTAGCAACCCTGTCAAGGAAGCTGATTACTATCTGGCCATATCGGCACTCAGGTCTGGTGATGCGGAAGGGGTTTCCAAACTACTGACGTTCATTCATCAGGAGCCATTGCACCCATTGGCCGGCAGTGGTTATTATGTGCTGGGTAGTCATTTTTTCGCTCAAAATGAATTTGAAGAAGCACTCAAATATTTTATTCAGGTGTCGGGTAGTCAGCTCAATGCAAAGGACGAGGAAGCATGGCGATTCAAACAGGGCTATTCTTATTTGGAAACCGGCAATGTGACCGAAGCAGAAAGTAATTTAGAGGCGGTACAAAACTATCGCGGCAGTTATTTTAACGAGTCCTCCTACTATTTGGGAGGGATCTATTTTGATCGTGGGGATTACAATCAGGCCCTGACGGTGCTGGAGGCGCTGGATGGACTCTCCACACCTTATGCGGATGAGGTGACGATGATGATCGCTGGCATCTACTTCCACACCAACAGATACGCACAGCTGTATAAATACGCAGGCGCTCAGGTTTCCAATAAGGTTTCGATGAAGAATAAGCAACTCAATAAGTTGCTGGGCGAGGCTTATTTTGGTGATCAAAAGTACACGTCGGCAGCCAGTCACCTCCAGAAATACCTGGACATGTCGGGAAACAGGGCAGATGCTGAAACCTTCTACAAGCTGGGGTTTGCTTACTTCCAGACCAATGAAAACCAGAAGGCCATCGAGAATTTTAAGAAGGCCGGGCTGGAGAAAGGGGCCATGGGCCATATCAGTAGTTTCTACCTGGGTCAGCTCTACCTGAAGGAACGAAACCTCAACTATGCCTACAGTGCGTTTAAAACCGTGGCTAATAGTACTGAGGATGGTGAAATGAGGGAGGAGTCAGCTTTTACCATCGGAAAAATCAACTTTCAAAGGGCCCAGTATGCAGAGGCCATTGTTGATTTCGCGTCATTTATCGATCAGTTTCCTAATAGCCGATGGAAGGTAGAAGCCAATGAGCTGCTGGCCCAGTCCTATCTGAAGACCTCCAACTATGACCAGGCCATTGCTCACCTGGAGTCTATCAAAAACAAATCTTTACCACTGAAAAAGGCGTATCAGAAGGTGACCTTTCAGAAAGGTCAATTGCTATTTAACGACAGCCGGTTTCAGCAGGCACTGCTCTATTTCGATAAGTCCACGGACTTTCCCATCGACACGCGAATAGCGGCTCAGGCCTATTACCTGAAAGGGGAGTGTCATACCATTCTCAATCAATCTGGCCAGGCGGGTAATGCTTACCGCAAAAGCATCGAAACCAGGGACCCACAGTGGTCCATTTATGCCAACTATGGTTTGGGCTATGTATATTATAATGACAAGGCATTTGATCAAGCAGAGGGTTATTTCCTGAATTATATCAGAAAGGCCAATCCAACCGACGACTTTTATCAGGATGCGTTGGTTCGTGTGGCGGATTGCTACTATGTACAAAAGAAGTATGAACAGGCCATTCGGGCTTACACGGAAATTACTGATCCTCAGTACGTGCCGTATGTCACCTACCAGATGGGGCTGGTGTACCGGTTGAAAGGAGAGGAAGCCAAAGCTCAAAGTGAATTTGGAAAAGTACTTCGAAATCCTCTGTCAGGATATGGTGATAAAGCCCTTTTTCAGATGGCTGACATGAAAAGTGAGTCTGGTGACTTTCAGGGCTCAATTACCACTGTCAACAGGCTTTTGAATGATTACCCGGAAAGTAACCTTATCCCATATGCCAAAAGCCAGCAGGCGCTGAGCCATTTCAATCTCGGACAGTATCAGGAGTCGCGCAAGGCTTATGAGTTCGTTTTAGAAAACTATATGGGTCATCAGGTAGCCAACTCAGCTTTGCTGGGTTTGCAGGAGCTGGTGAAAAAGGGAGTGGATATACCCAATTTTGATGGATACATGGAGGCCTATCAGAAGGCTCACCCGGATGATAATAGCCTGGAAGTAGTGGCTTTCGAAGCGGCCAAGGGAGCTTATTACAATCAGAAGTACCGGGAGTCCATTGAAAAGCTCAAAGCTTTTATGTCCAAGTATCCAAACAGTCCATTTGAGGAAGATGCCCTTTATTTTCTGGCCGACTCGTACTATCGAAATGAAAACTGGCAGCAGGCAGCTGATGGATTTGGTGAAATCATAAAGATACCGGGCTCAGCTTACGTCAGTCGTTCTCTCGACAAACGCGGAAAAGCACTGGTAAATCTGGGACAGTTCGCTCAGGCGATTCAGAATTATCACATGTTGAGCCAGCGAGCAGTTAACCAGAAGGAAACTTTTCAGGCGCACGAGGGACTCATGAATACTTACGTGAAGCTAAATAAGTCTGATAGTGCGCTTTTCTTTGCCGACAAAATTTTAGAAAGTGACTATAAACCTGCGAATGCAGAGGCATCCGCCTGGCTGGTGAAAGGTAAAATTTACCTGCAGAAGAAGAATTATAATCTTGCGGTGGATGAACTACTGAAGGTGATGAATGACTCTAAAAATGAAAGTGGTGTTGAAGCCACCTACCTGCTGGGAAGGGTGTATTTTGAACAGGGTAAGTCCAAACGATCACTGGAAGTCCTCTTTGACCTCAACAGAAACTTTGGGTCTTATCCGTACTGGATTGGGAAGTCGTTTTTGCTGATAGCAGATAACTACCTGGCGATGGGAGAGATTCTCCAGGCGAGGGCCACGGTGGAGTCCATCATTGCCAATGCAACCATCCCCGAAATCAAGAAGGAAGCCAGTCAGAAATTGATCAAGATTAAAAATGAGGAATCCAAATTGCTCGTTTCGGATACGCTAAAAACCGATTCAATCAAATGAGAAATGTACCCTACTTTCTTTTTATCGCTCTTTTTGTGGTTGGTTTTAGTCCACTCAGTGCACAGGATATCCCCACCGGGGAGATAGAGGATGCCCAGATCATTATAGAGAAGGACAAGCCCTTGACCTTACCCAAGGCTGGGAGAAATTATCAGAAAACGGAGGTGTTGCCCATTTCCAGTGATACGGTAACGCTTCGGTTCAACCTCTCGCAGCCTTCATTTAAATTTTCACCGTTCATCTATCAACTTCAAACCAAACCCTATCAGGTCGGCGCAGAAGCCACTCGCAATCACAATTATGTAAAGGCTGGATTTGGTAACTACCTTTCACCGTTGTTGGAGGGGTATGTCGGACAGCCGATCGCCCAGGGAAGGGTGGGTGCCTGGGTGAATCATGAGTCCTTTGCAAGGGGACCGGTCAACGATGAAAAAAGTGCCTACGGACGATCTGACATTCTGCTGAATGCTGTGCTGGAAGGAGGATCAATAGTCTTCGAGCCTACCTTTTTCTATGAACGTGAAGCTTACTATTACTATGGATACAAGGAACCTATTTTCCTTTCTCCAGGAGCTTTAGGGCCAATTACTGAGAAAGTATCAGCTAATCATTTCACATTGTCCAATGTTATGAAGTCAGCGGAAGAATCTGAACTTCAGTGGGCGGTGAAGCCGGGAGTCAGTTTTACCAACATGGCTACCGGGGGCAATGAGGCTTTCAATAAAGAGTCCCATTTCGATTTGCAGGGGAGTGTTGATTATGAAATGAGTGCTACTATTCAGGCAGGTGCTCTGTTAGGATACAATTACCTGGCCTATCAGAGTGGAGCGTTTTCTCAGAAAAGAAACGTCCTTGACATAACCCCATTTGTCCGCTTTCATGAGGAAAAGGTGGAGCTTAAAGCAGGAGTCAAACTGGCAGTGGGAAGTGATACTGTGAATAGTACAGGAGTATTTGTATATCCCGACGTTTATGCAAAATATCAGCTCAATGATCAGTTGGGAGTATATGCTGAGCTCTCTGGTGGTCTGAACCCACAGACCCTGAACAATACGAGGTTGACCAATCGATACCTGGAAGATTCCCTGACATTGCTTAATCAAAACCAAAAAATCGCATTGAATGCCGGATTGCAGTTCTTGTTTGCTGAGAACCTCATGCTTCAACCTTTTATAGGGTATTCACTCACTCAGAATAAGATGTTGTTGGCGCCATCTGAGGATGATAGTTCACGCTTCCTTTTGACTTACGATCAGGGAAATTTCGGGCAGGTGGATTTGGGAGTGAAAGTGAAGTATATAACCAATCGCACCACCGTGACGGCTGAAATGATCTTGTCCGGGTATCAACCGGATCAGGCTTTGGAGGCCTGGTATCTGCCTGCTACGCAGGTGAATTTGAAGGTAGATCAACAGGTGGGTGAAGCCATAAGGCTCCATGCAGGTGTGATTATTTTAGATGGCATCAAAGGGCAAGAAACGAGTGCCACTGGAGTAAATTTTCTCCCGGCGATTGTGGATATAAGCATGGGCGGAACGTACGCTTTTTCAGAGACATTTTCGGGTTTTCTAGACTTTAAAAACCTTCTGGGAGTGGAGTACGAGCGATACCTCAATTACCCGTCACGTGGTTTAACGGGTAAATTGGGTTTTATTTATCGTTTTTAAGTGACATATTCGCCAAGCAAAAGAAAAACGCATTGTTTTGGAATAATGAAGTTTTTACTATCTTGGTTTTACTAAATCTAATCTAATGGCTGACGACAAAAATAAAAACGAAGATCCGGAGGAAGAAAGAGACGATCAATTCGATGATGATGAGGATTTCGGGTTACCGGATCTGGAATATGATGAATTGGATGACGATGATGATGATGAGGACCTCTCGGACGAAGAGCAGGAGGATGCGTTGGAGGAAGAGGAGATAGTACCCAAGGACGATGAGATTGATCTGAGTGGGGACAATCTGGATGACGTGGAACTCACAGATGCTGACCTTGAAGATTCTGATGAGCCGGAAGATTGGGAAAAGGAGCTGGAGAAGGAACTCGAGGATGAATTGAAGTCTGATGATGAAACCGGAGGGTTTTATGAGGAAGAGTCCTACGAAGAATTTGAATCACAAGGAGAATCACAGGTAGCTTCCTCTGTTTTCGATGATGATAGCAACGATACTGGGTTTGGAGCGACCTCTGAGTATACCGAAGAGACTTACGATACACCAACTTACACCACTTCATCAGGAGTGTCGGACGAGGATCAGGCAGAAAGTAGAGGTAAGTTTGTCAGAACCGTAGTGATAGGCACGTTGCTTTTTGCTGTGGTTGCGGTAGTACTTTACTTATATAGTGGTAGTGACGATGCCCCTGAAGAGAAAAAAGTAGCCAAAGTAGAGCAGAAGGCTCCCGCCAAAAAGCCAGAGCCTGAAGTGAAAGAAGTACCTAAAGAGGAAACCCCAGCTAAGGTAGAAGAGAAGAAGCCGGTGGCCAAGCCAAAAGCGCAGAAGCCAAAACCAACTCCTAATACTACACCTGCAGGTGAGATCACTAAGTTTGATCAGCCCACAGGCAAAACTTACGTGATTGTAGGTAGCTTCTTCGATGATGATCTGGCGACTGACTATGCCAGTAAGCTTGCGTCAGAAGGAAAAAGCCCTATGGTAATTCCTCCATTTAATGACTCCCGATTCTACAGGGTGGCCATTGCCGGATTTGATACTTTCAAGGATGCTCAGCAGAGTCTTGATGGTTACAAATCGGAGTATGGGTCGGACGTCTGGACACTTAGATATTAAACAAACTTAGTTGACAATCTATCGTTTAATCCCGCGTTACCTTCGCGGGATTAAACGATTTTTTTGTTTTATAGACCTTTGATAAAAATATGCTTCTTCAAATAGAACCTGTTGATGGCCTTGAGACCATTTCTGTATTAGAGCTACTGCTCAATGGTGGCTTTATGATGATTCCTATCCTGTTGCTCTGGATTGGGGCCATTTATATTTTTGTCGAACGCCTGTTACTGATTAAGAATTCTTCCAGGACTCCCGCTGATTTTAAAGACAGAATCCGAAGTATGGTACTTTCCGGAGAAGTAGATGGAGCAAAGCTGCTCTGTGCGCAGACGGATACACCCGTGGCCCGAATGATCGAAAAAGGAATCAGTCGGATAGGAAGCCCCCTCAAAAACATTGAAGTGAGCATCGAGAACACTGGTAAAATAGAAATTTACCAACTGGAAAAAAACCTTAGTATGCTGGCGACCATCTCGGGTGTAGCGCCTATGATAGGGTTTCTGGGTACTGTTACCGGGATGATACAGGCTTTTATCGCCATAGCTCAGGAAGAGGGCGCTGTGAGTCCAAAGCTACTGTCGAGTGGAATCTATGAAGCCATGATTACCACAGCCGCTGGCCTTTTTGTGGGGATCCTGGCTTATCTCGGATACAACTACCTCGTCACCCGGGTACAGAAACTTGTTCATAAGATGGAATATTCGGCCATTGATTTTGTTGACCTACTTCAGGAACCGCAGAAATGAACCTCAATTCAAAACATAAAGTAGAAGCAGCCTTCAGTATGTCGTCAATGACAGATATTATTTTTCTGTTGTTGATCTTCTTTATGCTTACGGCTTCCTTCATTACTCCGTCGGGGCTCCCGGTGAACGTGCCCTCCAGCCGGAGTTCAGAGATCGTGATGCAAAAGGTAGGAGTGACCATTACCGAAGATCTGCAGTACTATGTGAATGATCGTAAAGTCAGCATCAATCAACTGGAAGCGGTATTGCGTGATGCCTTTGCAGGAAAAGAGGGCGTGGTGGTGCTCCACTGTGATAAGTCAGTTCCCGTGGAGTATGTGGTGCAGGTGGCCGGGATTGCCACCGCTCTGGAGGCCAGAGTGTCGATAGCTACCAAACCGGAATAGTGATGGGCGACGAGAAAGAGAAAAAATACAGGAAAATCGGATGGTTCACCTCCATATTGGTTCAGGTGATCATGTTGATACTTTTTTACTTTCTCATAGCCTGGAAGGAGCCCTTTCCCCCGATTCCATCTTACGGCATTGAATTGAGCTTTGGTATTGAGGATGCTGGCTCCGGAGAGAAGCCGCTGAGTAATCCGACACCCACAGAAGAGCCTGAAGAAGAGATGGAAGAGGTAAGTGCGGATGAGTCAGTAAATCAGCCTTTGGAGGAAACAGCAGAATTTGAGGATGAAGTACTTGAAGAAATCACTGAACCCACTGAAGCTCCTTTGGTAGAAACCCCATCACCGGATGTGGTAGAGAAGAAGACCGAAACTCCCAAAGTAGAAAAGCCAAAAGAAGAGGTGAAAGAGGTGAAACCAGCTAAAACTCAACCCAAGGAAGCTGAAAAGGTCACCAAAGAAACCTTGAATCCGGCGGCTACCATGCCTAAAACGGAAGGTGATCCCAATAGCACAAAAGGGGAACAGAAGGAAAAAGGAGCTGAGGGTAAAGAGGAAGGTAGCATTGACGGGCGTGCCCTGATGGGCGAGCAGGGATCTTCAGATGGTGCCAGTCTGCAGATGGCAGGGTGGGTTTGGGATGTCAAACCCAACCCCAAGGATGCCTCTTCCGAATCGGGAAAGATCGTCTACCGAATCAAAGTGGACAGCGATGGTTACCTGACAGGTATTGAGCTGGTGTCCAGTACGGTTTCACCCGTGGTGGAGCGCTATTATCGACAGTCCGTTGAGCGCCTGTCTTTTACCAAGACCAATGATTACTCCCCGGCACCCATTTCATCAGGTACCATTACCTTCATTATCCGTTCAAAATAATGAATTATCAGCAGGCTTTGACGTATTTATACGAGCGGCTTCCTATGTTCCAGCGCGTAGGGGCGGTTGCTTTTAAGAAGGACCTTGGAAACACCAGGCGTCTCCTGGAGGCCTTAGGCGACCCTCAGAATAGTTTCAAATCTGTTCACATTGCGGGCACCAACGGCAAAGGATCTTCGGCACATGCGTTGGCCAGTATTCTTCAGAGCGCTGGCTACAAAACAGGACTCTATACCTCTCCACACCTCAAGGAATTCACGGAACGCATTCGGATAAATGGCACCGAAGTGAGTCCGGAATTTGTTGGGCAATTTGTCACAGAACATCAGGGCTTGATAGAAGCTATTAATCCTTCTTTTTTCGAAGTGACTGTAGCGATGGCCTTCCAATATTTTGCAAGTGAAGCGGTGGATATCGCGATTATCGAAACGGGCTTGGGCGGCAGGCTTGATAGTACCAACGTTATTGATCCGTTGGTGAGCCTCATCACCATGATAGGCTATGATCATGCCGACCTGCTGGGCAATACCCTTCCGGCCATCGCTGGAGAAAAGGCTGGAATCATCAAACCCGGTCGGCCCGTGGTGATAGGAGCAGACCAACCTGACCTGCTACCGGTCTTCGAAGCAAAAGCTCGGGAAGTGGGTGCTCCATTGAAAATCATGCGGAAAATGAGGGTTGTTACGGGTGAACAAGGCGTTTTTCATCAGGATTTTGAGGTATTGGAAACCAATAAGCCTCCTATGACCTTGAGGACAGACATTACGGCCAACTATTTTTTAAAAAATATCCCTGGAATATGGGGTGTGATCAGTGAGTTGAAAGGCCAGGGGTTCGACATAGATGTAGAGGCCATTCGATCAGGATTTGCGAACATCAAAACTCAAACCGGCCTCAAAGGTCGATGGCAAATGATCAGGCAAAAACCATTAGTTGTGGCAGATGTGAGTCACAATGAACCGGGTATGGCCCAACTCCTGGATCAGGTCTCATTGGTGCCCCGTAAGCGGTTACACTTGATCATTGGGATGGTAAGGGATAAGGATATTTCAGGTGTTTTGAATCTGTTGCCAAAAGAGGCCACCTACTATTTCACACAGTCGTCGGTACCCCGTTCTCTTCCTGCCTCTGACCTTCGCATGCAGGCAGAAGCGATGGGACTCCCTGGCAAAAGTTTCGATAATGTCAATGAAGCTTTGAAAGAAGCAGAAAAGAATGCCCATTCCGATGACTTCATTCTCATCTGTGGTAGTACTTTTGTGGTCGCGGAAATTGACCATTTGTGAGAAAGAAACTAGTACGATTTGCAGAAAATGCCCTGCGAGATAACATCATCGAACCAGGGAAGCCACTTTTTGATGAAATAAAAGGAAACTGGCACCAACTATATTTCAAAAACGATTGTCCTATCACCGTTGAACTTGGCTGTGGAGATGGTGAATACACGGTGGGGTTGGCTGGTGTGCAACCTGAAAGAAATTTCATTGGGGTGGACATCAAAGGGGATAGATTGCATCAGGGTAGCACCATAGCCATTGAAAAGGGCCTAAACCAGGTCGGCTTTCTGAGAAGTCAGATCCATATGTTGGACAAGTTTTTTGGTGAAGGAGAGGTGGATGAGTTTTGGCTTACATTTCCCGATCCCAGGCCGAAAAAAGGGGACGCGAAGAGGAGACTGACCAACCCGCGATTCCTACAGATGTACCAGCAGATCTGTAAGCCAAATGGATGGTTTAAGTTTAAAACCGACAGCACTTCACTTTTTGAATATACCCTTGAGGTGCTGGAGCAGGAATTTAAAGTTGAAAACCTGGAATACACCCGGGATTTGTATAAGTCCGATCTGATGGCAGATCATCATGGCATAAAAACCAAGTATGAGCGCATCTGGACGGAAAGGGGTGAAGATATAAAGTATTTAAAATTTCGATTCAAAAGTAAATGACTCTATCAAGATTAAAACCTGTTCTTTTAGGACTCAGTATCATTCTACTGGCCTTTACTACTTCTTGTTTGAAATCCGACGATGTGTTTGACAGTGCTGCTCAATACACAAAGGATCAGGAAATCATCAGCCAGTACATTGCTGACAATGGGCTTACCGTTCAAACGGACACCAGTGGTCATGGACTCAAGTATACCATGGTCAAAGAGGGAACTGGAGATTCTCCTAAACTTAATGATATTTTGTTTTTGAATTATAAAGGAACGCTCCTGTCAAATGGAAAGGTATTTGACGAGCAGGACAGTGCCTTCTTGCAGCTGAGTCCAAACCTTATTGGAGGCTGGCAGGTGTTGGTGCCTTACCTGAAAGAAGGGGGGGGAATGACCATGTATCTGCCGTCCTTTTATGGATATGGTCATTATGGAAGTGGAGATGGCTCCATTCCAGCTGATGCGATATTGATCTTCAATATAGAATTGCACGGAATATTTACGCAGTTTGAATTTGAACAATATCAGATAGAGCGCTACCTAGAAAACAATGACCTTACTGCCATGACCGATACTGTCAAAGGACTGAAATATATTATCACCAAGGAAGGCACTGGCGACCATCCGGTACCTTCTGACAAAATCAAGGTGGACTATTCAGGAAGACTATTGGCCAATGATGAGGAATTTGAAAAGAATGAAAACATTGAATACACGCTTTCATCTTTGATTGAAGGTTGGGAAATATTGATGCCATATGTCAAAGAAGGGGGCTCAATCACCATGTTCATACCTTCAAAATATGCTTATGGAACGAATAGCGTTGTAAGAAATGGTGTTGTAAAGATTCCTCCTAACTCAACACTTATATTCGAGGTGACACTGAATAGAATCGTGGATTAAATCATGTGAGAACCAATGGTATGGCGGTGGATTTTTGTACCTCGGTCATCACAAAAGAACTATTCACATTGGCGATATTTTCCATGGAGGCCAACTGGTCGATAACCACCGCCTGGTAGGCCTTCATGTCTTCTATGACAATCTTCAATAGGTAGTCAAACTGCCCTGCAATGTGGTAGCACTCCACCACAGCAGCTATTTTGGTGATCTCCAGCTCAAACTTCTTGATATAAGTTTTGCTATGCTCTTTAAGGGAAATGCTGGTAAATGCCACCAGTGACTTATTGAGCTTGTCGGGATCCAGAATCGCCACATAGTGTTTGATATACCCATCTCTTTCGAGGCGTTTCACACGCTCATACACCGGTGTAATGGTGAGATTCAGCTCCGCAGCAATTTGTTTATGCGTGAGTCGACCATCCTGCTGGAGTAAGTCCAATATTTTGAAATCCGTGGTGTCCATTTGCCAGATATTTTTTCTGCTTTCCTTCCTTGAAAGCACTATTCTAAGAAATTATTTCTATAAAATGTGAGAATTTAGATTTATTAACTGATATTATTCAGATATCCAGAAGTAATGTGGCAGCCAGCTATCTTTGATAAAAAAGCACCCCACATGAGACCCGAAAGTTTAATGATGTCATATGGCTACCGACCAGAGTTGTCTGAAGGAGCTGTAAAACCCCCGATTTTTCAAACCAGTACCTTTGTTTTCAAATCTGCAGAAGAAGGCAAAGCATTTTTCGAAGTGGCCTATGGCCTTCGGGAAAAGCACGAAGGAGAGGAGCTCGGCCTCATCTATAGCCGACTGAACAATCCGGATTTGGAGATCCTCGAAAACAGGCTTTCACTTTGGGATGGTGCAGAAGACTGTGCCGTTTTTGAAAGTGGTATGTCTGCCATCACCTCCACACTTTTCGAGTTCCTGAAGCCTGGAGACCTCCTTTTGCACAGTGCACCTATTTATGGAGGCACGGATCATTTCATCCGAAAAATCCTTTGTCAGTATGGCATTCATACGCTTGAGTTCAGGCCTGGCGAAAGTCAGCAGCAGATCATTGATCGAATAGGATCCGCTGAGGGCCGTTTGAAGATGGTATATATAGAAACCCCCGCGAACCCAACAAATGCGCTCATTGATATAGAAATGTGCAGACGAGTGGGAGACCATTTTGCCGGGGAAGATCACCAGGTCATTTTGGCGGTAGACAATACCTACATGGGGCCACTTTGGTCGCACCCACTTAAGCATGGCGCAGATTTGGTGCTCTACTCGGCCACCAAGTATATTGGCGGGCATAGCGATGTGGTGGCGGGAGCCTGCCTGGGAAGCAAGCAGCTGATGGCCAGGGTCAAGGGGTTTAGGACATTTGTGGGTAATATGGCAGGTCCGTGGACCAGCTGGCTCCTGATGCGAAGCCTGGAAACGTTGAAGGTGAGGATGGATCAGCAAGCTTCCAATGCCGCCATTCTGGCTCAGCGTCTTGCGGATCACCCCAAGGTGGAAAAAGTCTACTACCTCGGACTTCTCAAAGAGGACCATCCGGAGTACGCCATTTATAAGCGGCAATACAGTTCTCCTGGCGCAATGCTCTCATTTGATATCAAAGGAGTGGAAGAGGATGCCTTCACGGTACTCAATCACCTCAAGTTAATCAAGCTGGCAGTGAGCCTCGGGAGCACAGAAAGCCTGGCACAGCATCCGTACAGCATGACACATGCCGATGTGGATCGTGACTTGAAGAACGCACTGGGTCTCACCGAAAAAATGGTGCGATTATCAGTAGGTGTGGAACATGTGGATGATATATGGTCTGATTTGGTTCAGGCCCTGGAGCATGTGGGTCAATCTTCTTCCAAGACCTCCAAAATGTCCATGACATTGCCATAATCCTTGAATCCGGGGCGGTCTTCCGGGCTGCCCTCTAGTTCTATTCCAAAATAAATCGGATCATCAACCACTTCAAAGGCATTTTCGTGTGTTAGTTCATACCCTCTGAGCAGTTTCGGACGGGAGTTCATTTGAGAAAGGATCGCTTCCGCTTCATTCTTCTGGGAATCGTCGGTCAGGTGAATGCTAATGAATTTTGCGAACTCCGATGCATAGTTGATACTGGATTCAAGTTTGGAGAGGTCTTTGGCATCTGTCAGAACCAACTTGAAAATGAGCTCTTGACTCAGTTCGGCTAGTTCCTCCAGTTGATCGATATTCTGTGTTTCGATATATTCTACAGGATATTGAGTAGCAGCCAGCTTTATTTCAGCCACCTGAGCATGGGCAAATTCACCACAGAACGACACTCCGGCTACCCAATCTGTAATTTCTTTGAATCGCTCGGGGGAAAGATAACCCTCAGTGCCTTCTTCCAGGTTGAAACCCAAAATGTCCACCATCATTCCGGCGCAGTATCGGGCATCACTGAGATTTTCTATTTTACCAATCTTCACAAAAGTTTTTAAACTCATCCTTTTCTATTTTTGCGGAACAAAGAAACCAAATCTTGAGTTTCTAAGCTTTACAAAACCAAAAAAAACAGGAATATGGCAGTTGATCTGATCACAGATAATGATTTTGAAAATGTAATTACTTCCAATGAGAAAGTAGTGGTGAAATACTTTGCGGATTGGTGTGGCAACTGCCGTCTTTTTTCACCAAAATTTAAAAGACTTTCCAATGATGAGCGATTCGAAGGAGTGACCTTTCTGGATGTCAATGCTGAAAAGAGTCCCGAAGCCCGACGTGCCGGTGGCGTGACCAATTTGCCCTACTTTGCTGTTTTCAAAAACGGGGAGCTGTTGGAAGGGTTTGCAGGAAGTAAGGAAGATGCCGTGGTGGAGTTGATTTCCAAACTCAATTAATACCGTTTATCACCCTGAATACAAAGTTATTGGATGGTTATAGGGGATAGGTGTCCCTGAGCTGCTATCTTTGCAACAGAACGGAAGTATCCGTTCTTTTTTTATAGGTCTCGTTCAGTTTTGAAGGGATTTTTTGTCGAACCGTAAACGAGGCTTTCAACCTCGCGAAGCGCATTATGAGTAAACACGGAAGAATACTTGTTGCCATGAGTGGCGGCATAGACAGCTCACTGGCCGCAGTGATGCTACACGAAGAAGGATATGAAGTCATCGGGATGACCATGAAGACATGGGATTATCAGACTTCAGGAGGATCCAAAAAAGAAACAGGCTGTTGCAGCCTCGACTCCATCAACGACGCAAGAAACATTGCCGTCAGTCTTGGTTTCCCACATTACATTGTTGACATCAGAGAAGAATTTGGTGATTATGTGATCAATCATTTCACCAGCGAGTATCTGGAAGGCAGAACGCCTAACCCATGTGTGCTTTGTAATACACACATCAAATGGGACTCTCTGCTTCGCAGGGCGGATAAGCTGGATTGTGAATTTATCGCTACCGGGCATTACGCCAACGTGAGACACGAAAATGATCGCTATGTGATCTCCAAAGGGAAAGATGAGCACAAGGATCAATCATATGCCCTGTGGGGGATCTCTCAGGAGAGCCTGAGTAGAACCAAATATCCTTTAGGGCATCTGCACAAATCTCAAATCAGGGAAATGGCCACAGAGCGTGGTTTCCATGAACTCGTATCTAAATCGGAATCATACGAAATCTGCTTTGTGCCAGACAATGACTACCGGGGCTTTCTGAAAAGGCGCGTGAATGGATTGGAAGAGCAGGTGAAAGGCGGTGAGTTTGTCCTGGAAGATGGTACCGTAGTGGGTACTCACGAAGGGTTTCCGTTCTACACCGTAGGTCAGAGAAAAGGATTAGGGATTGCATTAGGATACCCTGTGTATGTTACTGAAATACAGAAGGATACCAATCGTGTGGTGCTCGGTACTTTCGATGAACTATCGCGGGATGGCATGTATGTAAAGAACCTGACAATGCAGAAATACGCGAGTATTGAAGGGGAGCGGAAAGATACGGTCACCAAAGTGCGGTACAATGATAACGGTACACCAGCCGTGATCGAGCAGATTGGAGATACCATGAAGGTCTATTTTGGGAATGGCGTGAAGGCCATCGCACCCGGCCAGGCTGCGGTTTTCTATGAAGGTAATGACGTGATCGGCGGAGGTTGGATCAAATCCAGCTTCAGACAGGAAAATCCAATGGGTATGCCTGCTATTTCTAACAGGTAGCATATTATTTTTGTATGATGCGCAATTCTCTGATACTGATATTTCTATTGCTTCTCTTCTCTTGTGAAGAGGAGCCGAGTGCGATCAGTATAGCGCCGGGTTATGATTTTTTTCCGGTAGAAATGGGGCAGTACAGAACTTATTGGGTTGAGGAGATCAATTTTGGAGCATTTGGTGGTGACACTTCCAGGTATTTCCTGAATGAAGTCATCTCCGACTCCCTCGTGAGCGGGGATGGTACGGTTAAGTATCTGGTAGAGAGGTTCAAAAGCACTGATTCTATTGATTGGAAACTTGATTCGGTCTGGACGCTACAGCGTTTTAAGGAGACCATGATTGTTACTGAAAATAACATCCCGTATGCTAAATTGACCTTTCCGGTGATCGCAGGAAAGAGTTGGGATGGAAATGCATTCAATTCTCAACCGGAAAAGATGTATTATTATCAGGCTTTGTCTGAGACTGCTCATCTTCAATCTACCGGTGGATCAGAATTCATTGAGGTGATTATTGAGGACATTGAGGAAAATATAGTGAATCAGGATGAGCGCAGTGAGACCTACGCCAAAGGAATAGGATTGGTAGAAAAGGATTATGTTACTTTTCACTTTTGCAGCGCCAATTGTGGAGAGTTGGGAGAAATACAAAGTGGTAGAATTTTGAAACAGAATTTAGTAGGATATGGCCCAAATTAAGCATCTGCTGGTATTGGCGATTGTGTTGTGCGGGCACCTGGTGTTTTCCCAGAAGGATCGATACATGGTATTCTTTTCTGATAAGGAGGGAGTTTCTTTCTCAATCGACCAGCCGGAGGACTTTCTGAGCGAAAGGGCCATCTCTCGACGCTCCCGCATGGGGATTGCAATTACAGAAAAAGATCTCCCTGTGAATGCCACCTATGTAGCAGGCGTGCGCAGTACTGGAGCACAGGTCTATTATACCAGCAGGTGGTTCAATGCGGCATTGGTGCAGATGACAAATGATGAGTTGATACAGGTCACACAACTGGCATATGTGGACAGTGTGGAATACATCGCTAAAGGGGAAAGACTTTCTGATGCCCGGGTAGCCACGGCCAACGTGGCTGAGTTTAAGGCGCCTTCCCGGGTAACATCGACTACCAGAGCACAGCTCGGGCTTATAGGAGCTGACGAAATGCATGCCGAGGGTTACAAAGGCGAGGGGATGATCATCGCGGTGTTTGATGATGGCTTTATGGGGGTCAATGAATACGAACCTTTTGAACACATCTTCACTGAAGATCGATTGTTGGGTACGAAGGATTTTATTTCCAATTCGGGCAATGTTTTCCAGTTTGATGATCATGGAAGTGCTGTTTTATCTTGTATCGCCAGTTCATATGGAGAGGATGTTTCAGGTACAGCACCAAATGCCTCGTTCCTATTATGTGTGACTGAAGACATCAAAAGTGAATATCGGATAGAGGAATATAACTGGCTCCTGGCCGCTGAGTATGCCGACAGTGCTGGAGCGGATGTGATCAACGGTTCGCTGGGTTACTCCACCTTTTCGGATAAAACCATGAATTATAACTACCAGGATATGAACGGTAAGGTTACCGTGGTCTCCCAGGCTGCCGAGATGGCCGTGGAAAGAGGAATCATAGTGGTAGTGAGTGCAGGCAATGAGGGGAATGGCTCCTGGAAGTACGTAACCAGCCCTGCTGATGCTCCGGGTGTGTTAGCAGTCGGTAGTGTGAACCCGGATGGGTCACGGTCCAGTTTCAGTTCGGTAGGTCCCACCTCGGATGGTCGGGTGAAGCCTGACGTGATGGCTATGGGAGCATTCACCACCATTTTCTATGTATCTGGAGACGATGGGGTGATTTCTACAGGAAACGGTACCAGTTTTGCTTCGCCTCAGATAGCAGGCTATGCCGCAGGAATCTGGCAGGCCAATCCCGGATGGAGCAACCAAGAAGTGATAGAGGCCATTAAAAAATCAGCCAATAAAGCCTTTGCTCCCGATAGCCTCTATGGTTACGGTATTCCGCATTATCCCATTGCAGTCACTGATACTACTTTCAAGGTATATCCCAATCCATTTCGCGATAACATCATTACTATTAACTTTGGAAACCTTGAGTTTGATAACAAGGTGGAAATATCACTTTACGACATACAGGGCAGAGAACTGTATGTTCGGGAGATTTCTACAAAGGCGCTGCCTCGTAAATTGGAGATCGAAGTAAATAACCTCCGAAGTGGAACCTATTTTTTGTCACTCAGGTCCAGAAAATTCAAGAAAACAGTTCAACTGAAAAAGATTTAGAATATGAAACAATGTCTGATTTCTCCCTCTATGCTGGCTGCAGATTTTGCCAATATCCAGCGGGATGTAGAAATGCTCAATGAGAGTGAAGCAGATTATATTCATATTGACATCATGGATGGGGTGTTTGTTCCCAACATTTCCTTTGGGTTTCCGGTGACGGAGGCCATCGCCCGTCATGCCAAAAAACCTTTGGATTTTCACCTGATGATTAGCCAGGTGGACCCTTATCTGGAAGCGTGCAAAAACAGTGGCGCCAAGATCATCACCGTGCATTATGAAGGGGCCGTGCATCTTCACCGGACTGTTGCCACTATAAAGTCTATGGGAATCAAAGCAGGTGTCGCGCTCAATCCACATACTCCCGTATCAGTATTGGAAGACCTGCTGGCAGACCTGGACCTGGTACTGATCATGTCCGTAAATCCCGGATTTGGAGGCCAGAAGTTTATTCCTCACACCTTTGCCAAGGTAGAGCAGCTGGCTTCTATGGCGGCTAACATCAACCCGGACTTACTGATCGAAGTGGATGGAGGGGTCACTTCTGAAAATGCCGCTGCGCTGATTCAAAAAGGAGCCAATATGTTGGTGGCCGGAAGCTTTGTTTTTCAATCTGCGGATCCTAAGCAGACAATTATCTCTCTCAAAAACGTTTAGTAACCGGAATGCATATAAAGCCGGTTCTCACTTTTCTTTTAATGCTACTGGGTGTCCAGCTGATGGCTCAGTCGGTACTGATCTCAGGTAAAATCCTCGATGAAAATGGCGAGGAAGTTCCCGGCGTATCGATACTACTAAAAGGTACCAGTCAGGGGGCTATTTCAGATATTGAAGGAGCCTTTGAACTGAGGGTGCCTACGGGGAATGTTACCCTGCAGTTTACACACGTTCAGTATGAACCGGTAGAAGTGGCCTATACCCTGGAGCAAGACCAAACAGTGGAGATACTACTGAAGGAGGGCACTACACGGCTCCAGGATGTCCAGATTGAAGACAAGGGGCTACGGGAAAGTGAAGTAGTGAATGTTCAGAAAGTAGATGCCAAATCCGCCAAAAGTTTGCCTTCCACTTTTGGAGACTTCAATAAAGTACTGGTGACCCTTCCTGGGGTGTCTGGCAACAATGAGCTCAGTTCGGCATACTCCGTTCGTGGTGGCAATTTTGATGAAAATCTTGTCTATGTGAACGATATGCCGGTTTACCGACCATTTCTGTCCAATGCCGGGCGTCAGGAAGGGTTGAGTTTTGTCAATCCTGACATGGTGCAGGATATAGAGTTTTATGCAGGGGGGTGGGAGCCCAAATATGGAGATAAGCTTTCCAGCAGCCTCAATATCGAGTACAAAGAGCCAGATAGTATTGAGAGTGCTGTGACCATAGGTTTATTGGGCGGTACAGCCTATGCCGGAGGCAAAACCAATCAGATGTCTTACCTGATCGGGGCCAGACACCGGGATTCCAGGTACCTGCTAAACACCCTGGAAACCAAGGGACAATATTTTCCTACCTATACCGATATTCAGTCCCTTTTCACCTTTGACTTGTCAGGGAATAAATCACAATACATCAACAAAACCAAGCTGAATATCCTCCTGAGTTATGGGCGCAACAGGTACCTCACCGAACCGGTCTCTCAAACCACCGATTTTGGATCCGTACAGCAAAACTTCAGGCTGCAAACGGCGTTCATCGGAAGGGAAATCATGCGCTATGATACCTATCAGAGCGGATTCAGATTGACACATCGCTTCAACGAACGCTTGCGAACGCACTTCATAGGTTCCTCCATGTTTACTTCAGAGAAGGAGCAATTTGATGTGGAAGGGGCTTACCGCCTCTGTGATGTCAACAACAACCCCAACTCCTCGTCATTTGATGAGTGTGTGGTGGTTCGCGGCATTGGTACCAACTATGATTACGGACGAAACGACCTGGAAGCTAGCATTCAAACCTTAGAAAGCAGGTGGGAATATTTACTCAATGTGAATCATGTGTTGGAGGGTGGAGCAGGGGTTACGTTTCAGCAAATCAATGATCACATCAATGAATATTCCTTTATAGACTCTTCCGATTATGTGCATCTGACCAATTCAGTTTTTAATTACATCAATCTGAGCACGCGACAGTATTTTGCCTACGTTCAAAACACTTTTTTGTGGAATGACTCGGTGCATGCCATTAGTTCGGGAGTTCGGGCGACCTATTGGGATTACAATGGTCAAATCCTGATCAGTCCCAGAGTATCCTACCGGTGGGCACCCAAGTGGGCTAATTTCACGACATTCAAGGTCGCTACCGGCCTGTATCAGCAGCCTCCTTTTTACCGTGAACTCCGAGGGTTCGATGGTGAGCTTAGATCCAACGTCTACGCACAGAAGTCCATTCACCTGATTGCGGGCTTTACCAGGCTGTTCTACATGTGGGGCCGCCCATTTCTGTTCACCACAGATGTCTACCACAAGCAGCTATTTGACATCATTCCCTACGATATAGACAATGTGCGACTGAGGTACTATTCGGATAAGACAGGCACGGCCTTTGCTCGTGGCCTGGACTTCAGAATCAATGGTGAGTTTGTGAAAGGGACTCAGTCTTGGTTCAGCCTTGGCTTTTTGCAAACTCAGGAAAACATCGAAGACGATGGACAGGGCTTTATCAGACGCCCGAGTGATCAGCGGATCAACCTCGCCGCCTATTTCGAGGACCATATGCCCGGAGATCCTACGCTCAGGGTCTACCTGAATCTGGTCTTTGGCTCGGGTTACCCTTTTGGGCCACCCAATAGAGAAGACCTCAGAAATGCCTTCAGTGGAGACGAGTATTACCGGGCCGATCTCGGACTCTCCAAACAATTCGATCTTTCCATCAATAATTTCTTCAATAAGCTCTGGGTCCGTCTGGAAGTGCTCAATGCATTTGCAGCCGATAATACACTGTCTTATACCTGGATAGAAGATGTAAATGGTGCCCAATTTGCCATCCCCAACTCATTATCGGCAAGGTTTTTGAATATTAAGCTCACAGCAGAACTTTAGCATTAGTTTTACGTCTAATACTGCGGTTTATTCAAATTCAAAAACTTAACAAAATCATGAAAATTCAACACACCTTTTTAATGTTGGTACTGGTAAGCATTGCCGTAGCATGTACCAATCGTACGGTCACGAGAGTGAGCCCAGATCAGCAAATAGACCTGAGTGGTCGATGGAACGATACCGATTCTAAGCTGGTGGCGGACGAAATGATCAATGACGTACTGAACAGACCCTGGAGAGAAGATTTCAGTCGTGCGAATGGACGTAAGCCTGTGGTGATCGTAGGCATGATCCAAAACAAAACGTCTGAATACATTGAGCCGGAAACTTTCATCAAAGACGTAGAGCGGGAGTTTATCAATTCGGGAATGGTCAGAATTGTCCAGAATGCGGTCTTCAGAGAAAAACTGCGTGAAGAGCGTGCCGACCAGGGTGAATTTGCTTCACCGGAAACTCAATCGAAATGGGGCAGAGAACTCGGAGCTGACTTTATGATGTTTGGTGTAATCACCGCTGTGACTGACTCCTATAAGAATGAGAAGGTGGTCAATTACAAAGTAAACCTCGAATTGGCCAACCTCGAAACCAACGAAAAAGTCTGGATAGGAGACAAGGAGATCAAAAAATTCATCAAAAATTAAATCCACAACACCGCGTGAACGTCAAATGGATTAAGGCAGCCAGTATCATTTTTCTGGCCTGTTCTACCTTCTCATGTGCTACTTATTATCAGATCAATTCTGAGTTCAATCAGAGTTTTGAGCAGGGTAATCTGGAAGCGGCTGAGCGGGTGCTGAACAGCAACAAGCAGGCGGCTAAGAAAAAGGCCCAATTCCTCTACTTTGCCAATCAGGGTGTAGTGAATAGCATGCTTGGAAACCTGGAAGAAAGCAATGAATGGCTGGAGAAGGCTTACTTGTTTGGTGAGGATTATCAAAAAAACTACGCCAGCATTGCTGCCTCATTCCTGGTCAACCCCAATACCATCGTGTATCCGGGAGAAGATCATGAGCATTTGTTACTGCTGTACTACAAAGCGTTGAATTTTCTGAAAATGAAAGATTATGAGTCGGCACTCGTAGAGTGCCGACGCTTAGTCAACCGACAGAACGAGCTCAGCGACAAGTATAAATCGGATAATAAATACAAGGAGGATGCCTTTGTGCACAACCTTATGGGCATCATCTATGAGGCCAGTGGCGAGATCAACAATGCGTTCATTGCCTACCGAAATGCCTACAACATCTATGAAGGCGACTATAAACGATTGTTTGGGTTGGATGCCCCAAACCAACTTAAGCAGGACTTGCTCCGCGCTGCCCACCTGAATGGTTTTTATACTGAGCTGGATTTTTACGAGCGTAAGTTCAATCTGAAATATAGCCCGGTCGCATCTCAGGAATTGGTGTTTTTCTGGCACAATGGGCTGGGTCCTGTCAAATCAGAATGGTCTATCAATTTTACCGCTGTAGATGGGGGCGATGGTTTTGTCACCTTTGTGAATGATGAACACAATTTCAGTTTCCCTTATGCCATTAGCGGTCCAGATCAAAAGTCTCAACTGACCGATCTGCGATTGTTCAGAGTGGCTTTTCCAAAGTATGAGGAGCGTAAACCTTATTTTCAACGAGCAGTACTGGAAACGAATCAGACACGCTATCCACTGGAGCTGGCCGAGGATGTCAATGCCATTGCGTTCAAAACCCTGGAGGAGCGGATGATGCAGGAGCTGGCCAAGGGACTATTGAGGGCTGCCACTAAGAAGGCTGTGGAAATGGCCATTAGGGGCCCTCAGGGAGATAGTGGGGAGAAGAAGACTGAAGAGGAGCGACGTGAAGAAGCCATCCGAGAGGGCTTGTCGCTGATGGTGGGCATCTTCAATGCCAGTACTGAAAAGGCTGACACCCGAAACTGGCAAACCATTCCACACGACATTTACTATAGTCGTGTGCCGCTCAATACCGGTGAAAATACGGTGACCCTCAAAACCATCAGTAGCTCTGGTGCCACGTCCACCCAGGATTTTTCCTTTACTGCAGCCAAGGGAGAAACCCTTTTTCATTCATTTCAATCCCTGGAATACAAACGTTAGTGCTTTTTTACTGTCATTTTTGACCAGGCTTTCATAAACTTGCCAGCTGTTTGAATGTGAAAACTTAAAAAATGATATGATGAAGAAAGCAGTAACAATGATGTTGTTCCTATTGGCAGGTGTAGTTGGTTGGGCTCAGGAAGACACTTTTACAAATGAAGAACTAACTACTTATGCCTCTGTGATGGTATGGGCAGAAAACGAAAAGGCAGCGCTGAGCAGCGTAGTGAGTGATTCAGTAGCTATTTGGTTGGAGAACACAGACCTCACCAATGCCCAGTACAATGAGTTGAGCAAAGCAGACAAGAAGGGTGAATTGGAGAGCGTGGAAGCTACAGAGGCTCAGGTGGCAGTCTATACGGCCATTAGAAACAGAATCGATGACAAAGCCGCGAAATTCAAAGAAAGATATGTGTCACGAATTAAAGATGACATTGGAGCCGGGCTTTACAACAAAGTGAAAACTGCCCTTAAGAAGGATGAAGCAGTGAAGGCCAGGTATTATGAGATATATGCCCAACTGCAGACCGAATCTTCGGAGCAGGAGGAGAGCTCCGGCGATACAGAATAGAGAGGAGAAAAAGGACTGAGATTCAGTCCTTTTTTTATTTATATCAGATGATGTTGATGTTTTGCGGGTTTGGTAATAATGCACCCCTTATAGTCAGAAAGACCCCTGAGCGCACAGAAATCTAAATTATTAAGTTTAACCTTCATGGTGGTGAGATTGAAAGAAGGAGCCCTATTTACCCGAAGGTTTTAATTACGACAAGAATTTTGTTATTTTCAGGCAAACGAATCCAAACAGAGACCAGAATATGTTCACGGAATATGAAATAGAAACCATGGTTGAGCTTCCTGAGGTACTGGAAGCTACCCAGGCCTTAAAGAAAGATTTTTGCAAAAATGAAGCGCCTTATCTGGAGATCAGCGACCATGACTTCTTTTCCCTGATCATGATGGCTCCAACGGTGGGTATTGCACTGGCGGATGGCACGGTGAGTCTTTTCGAGGAGTTAGCGCTGAATAAGAAGGCCCGAAAACTTTCGAAAGGCGGGTATTTCATGAAAAAGGACCCGGTGGTATATGCCATGAAGTTCTTGTTGAAGAAATATGATATCTGGTCTGATAAGTTCTTCAATGTGCTGAAGGTGGCCATGCACGTATCTTTCGATATGGAGCGGCTGGAAAAGAAAAAGTTTGATGAGGAAGCAGAGGTAACGTATCCTGAATATAAAAAGGCGGTGCTCAATACCCCATACATTCTGATCCGGTTTATCGCCAGTTTCTTTTTGGAGAACGATGAAGAAATTATCAGTACCAATCGCCATATCGGGCGCAATGAATATTTGCAAATGCTCAAAATTGGTGAGCAGATGGGATTGAATAAGTTGCCAGTCTTCCAGATGTTTTGCAAAACCTTTGATCAAAAAGCGTAATTTCGAAGCATAATCTTTTGTGCATTCGTTCGTTTTGGCTTTTAATGAAGAATTTTCCACCCTTTATCATGGTTCTGCTCATCTTATCATTCATCTCCTGCAAGGAGGATGAGATAGACGCTGTAGCCGAGGAAGAAGCCCGGATTCAGGCGCATTTTGATTCACTGGACGTGGATGTGAGCATAAGCGAATCCGGCTTATATGCGTACCCTATCAGAGCAGGAGGGATCCCATCAGCGGGTTTTGTGCTGTCTATTTCCTACAAAATATGGGTCCTGGGTGCGGATTCTACCACTACCAGCATTCGGAGTTTGGATACAGTAGTGGTGAAGAAGAATGCCAATGCCATTTACCCAATCGGGATCGATGAAGCCCTGAGTTATATGAAAGAAGGGGAGAAGTGGGGTTTTGTGCTGCCTTCTTATTTGGCTTATGGTGACCATGCCTTTCCCAATGTATTGATCCCTGCTGGAGCCACCATGGCGGTGGAACTTGAAGTGCTGGAGGTCCGATCAGAAAATGACATTCTGGATGCTGAAGTCTCAGCCATCGCGGATTATGTCACAGACAATAACCTGAGAGATACGGTGACCTATCCACTTAATCAACCTGAGATGCTTGCCAATGGAATGGTCTACAAGCGGCTGAAGGCCGGTACCGGAGCGACTCCCCAGAGCGGGCAGTTTATTTCGGTCACTTATGAAGGGCGTTTTTTGGATGGAACTGTCTTCGACCGGGCGCCCAACGCCAACGTATTTGAGTTTTACTTGGGCGCTGGTTCGGTGATTCCAGGTTTTGAGACTGGCGTGCAGCGCATGCAGCTTCAGGAGCGAGCGCTGATTGTAATCCCTTCTTACCTTGCCTATCGAGAAAGTGCCGTGGTGATCCCGCACAACATCACTTCAGAGGTGGCTGATCTTGAAATAATACCATCCTATGCGTCAAAAGTACCGCCCTATACACCTTTGGTCTTCGAAATTGAGGTGATTGGTATCAATTGATTCATATTATCCCTAATTTTAGAATTCAAACAGGATCGTATTGCGTAGGCTCTTCATATTTGTATGCACATTTCTCATGGCTTATCAGTGGTCTGCTGCGCAGGCACAGGATATCTATCAGAAATATGATATCTACAGGTCTCCCTTTCGTGTACTGGCCAACAAAATAGGGTGGACGGTCTCCACAGGATACGCGGCCACCAATTACAAACATGATCTGGCCGGGTTTTACTTTTATCAGGATGGTGAAAATCAGCTGATTCTCAGCAAACAGAATGAGTTGGGACCAGTGTTTTCTGGTTATCAGCACTGGATGAGCAATCCCACAGCCGGAGAAGAAGTGAATCTGGATGATGTCTTTGATGTGCCATATGATTATCTGGAAAACCCGGTCAACAATCCAGACCTAAGGAACAGACAGTTCATCGGGGATGCCGATACCCTGGGACTGAGCTTCTCATCCATTGCTTCTACGGTTCCCGTCATGGCGTCAGCACACTACGATTTTCAGAAATTTCGAATCGGGTTGGGCTTTCAGTATGAGAGACACTACATGACTCCCCTCAAACCATCCGTGTATCAGGAAGTAATTCGCCCTTACGAGCCAGATTTTAAACAAACCCATTACATAAAGTATTTTGGAATGATGGGCTATGAATTTTATGAGTTTTGGGATTACACCTTTGTGCTGGAGGTGCAACTGGGCCGGGCTAAACCGGGGAAAGAGATAAATACCAACGCCATTGGGATTGGTCAGAATTTTTATACCAACATAGGGGTAAACATTGAGCATAACCTTTCTGAGTATTTCAGGGTGGTGATACGCCCCAGCTATGACATCAAGAGTTATGTCATCAATCTGCCCGATGCATCCAGCATCCGCCATACCAATTCTGCCTTCATGGTCCAGGTGGGAATCAGCATCAATATCCCGGAAATACCAAGGTCTCCCATGGCCAGTGATCATGTACAATTGAAGCATGTAATCACTGATCCTGCCAGCGGAAGACTCATGGAAGTGAGGGGTCAACCCATGTGGAAAAAGCAGAATCCAAAAGTGGGCGAAAACCACCGCAGACTATGGCGTTACAAGTTGAAGAACAGGAGAAAAATAGACCCCTATTAAAGCAGTTCAGACCGAAAAAAATTGCTTAAATTGCGACTTGTTTTTAAGGTAAACTTTTAAAGCTTTTTCATGTCAGACGATAGTGAAAACCTACCTGAAGGAGAGTCAGGAACCTACCCGGGGCAGAACATTATCCCAATCAACATAGAAGATGAAATGAGAGGCGCCTACATTGATTATTCAATGTCGGTAATCATCTCACGTGCCTTGCCCGATGTAAGAGATGGTCTTAAGCCGGTTCACAGGCGTATTCTCTATGGAATGCTGGAGTTGGGAGTAAACTATAACAAGCCCTATAAGAAATCAGCCAGGATCGTAGGAGAGGTACTGGGTAAGTACCACCCACACGGCGATACAGCGGTATATGATACCATGGTGCGTATGGCGCAGCCCTGGTCTCTCAGGTATCAGTTGGTCGATGGTCAGGGTAACTTTGGATCGGTAGACGGTGACTCACCGGCAGCGATGCGATATACTGAGGCCAGACTGAAGCGTATTGCAGAAGAAATGCTGGCGGATATCAATAAGAATACTGTTGATTTCTCACCCAACTTTGACGATAGCCTGAAGGAGCCCTCGGTACTTCCCGCCAAGCTGCCCAACCTGCTGCTCAATGGAGCCAGTGGGATCGCGGTAGGGATGGCCACCAACATGGCCCCTCATAACCTGTCGGAAGTGGTGGATGGCGCTGTTGCCTACATTGACAACAATGACATTACCATCGAAGAACTCACTCAGCATATCAAAGCACCGGATTTCCCGACAGGTGGTATCATCTACGGGTATCAGGGTGTGCGCACGGCCTTCGAAACTGGCCGCGGTAGAGTGGTCATGAGGGCCAAGGCGGAAGTAGAAACCATGAAGTCAGGGCGAGAGCAAATCGTAGTGACTGAGATCCCCTATATGGTCAACAAGGCATCGATGATCGAGAAGACTGCCATGCTGATCAATGAAAAGAAAATTGATGGCATCTCTGATATCCGAGACGAGTCGGACAGAGATGGTATGAGGATTGTTTACGAACTGAAAAAGGATACCATTCCGAACATCGTTCTGAACAATCTCTATAAACAAACACAGCTTCAGTCTTCCTTTAGTGTAAATAACGTAGCACTTGTAGGAGGTAGACCTAAGACATTAAATGTCAAGGACTTATTGAAGTACTATGTGGAGCACCGACATGAGGTGGTCATCCGCAGAACCCAGTACGAGCTGGAGGAAGCCGAGAAGCGGGCACACATTCTGGAAGGTTATCTGATCGCTCTGGATAACCTGGATGAAGTCATCAAATTGATCAGAAGCTCACGTGATCCGGAAATTGCAAAACTGGGACTGATGGAAAACTTCAAACTCAGCGAGATTCAGGCACGAGCCATTCTCGACATGAGGTTGCAGCGACTGACCGGTCTTGAGCGTGAGAAGATCATCAAGGAATACGAAGAAGTGAAGGCTTTGATCGAAGAGTTGAAGGCTATTCTTGCCGATGAAGGTAAGCGAATGGAAATCATCAAGACAGAGCTGTTGGAAGTGAAAGACCGCTATGGTGATGAGCGCCGCACGTACATAGAGCATGCTGCGGATGAGTTTACCGCTGAGGATATGATTCCTGATGATGAGATGGTCTTGACCATTTCTCGTGAGGGCTACATCAAGCGTACTCCGCTGATCGAATACCGTACGCAAAACAGAGGTGGTGTAGGCTCAAAAGCGGCCACTTTCAAAAGTGACGACTTTACGGAGCACCTCTTTGTGGCGACTAACCACAACTACCTGCTCATCTTCACAGAATTTGGTAAAGTGTACTGGCACAAAGTGTGGGCCATTCCTGAAGGCAGCAAAACTGCTAAGGGACGGGCTATCCAGAACCTGATCAATATAGATCCCGCGGATAAAGTTCGTGCAGTGATCAATGTATTGAACCTGGATGATCCAGATTACATCAACAACAACTTCCTGATCATGTGTACCGAAAACGGTACCAT
The DNA here is from genome assembly GCF_902506655.1 of Marinoscillum sp. 108. NCBI lineage: Bacteria > Pseudomonadati > Bacteroidota > Cytophagia > Cytophagales > Reichenbachiellaceae > Marinoscillum > Marinoscillum sp. 108. Next base: position 777,055 of record NZ_LR734808.1, read on the forward strand.
CAAGAAGACCACCCTGGAAGCTTACAGTCGTCCGAGACAAAACGGAATCAATGCGATTACCATCAATGAAGGCGATAAATTGCTGAATGTGCGTCTGACCAACGGGGACAATCACATCGTGATTGCTTCGAACACTGGTCGTGCGATCAACTTCCACGAATCGGATGTAAGGCCAATGGGAAGAATGGCAGCCGGGGTGCGCGGTATCAAAATGAAAGAGGGTGAATTTGTGGTTGGCATGGTCTGTGTTGACCATAAGGAGCCGGCAGACCTCCTGGTAGTATCAGAAAACGGATATGGCAAGCGCTCCGATCTTTCTGACTACCGCATCACCAAACGAGGTGGTAAAGGTGTGAAAACCATGAATATCACTGAGAAAACAGGTGCTTTGGTCGCTATTAAAGATGTGGAAGAAACGGATCACTTGATGATTATCAACCGTTCGGGCATCGCTATACGTACCGAAGTATCCAGCCTCAGGGTAATGGGTCGAGCCACTCAGGGAGTGAGACTGATCAGGCTAAATGATGATGATTCCATCTCAGCGGTAGAAAAAATTTCCAATATTGAGGGAGATGATGAGCCGGAGGGAGGAGAAGAAGGAGCGACTCAGAGCCCTAATGAAGAGAATGTAGACTAAACTTTAATAGATAACCTTAATAAAATTGACAATGAAACGTACTTACATAATCATGATGGCATTGGTTGTAAGCCTTGCAGGTTATGCCCAAAAGAAGCCTAAGATCACCAAGGCCAATCAGGCCCGGGAAAATGGAGACCTGGCTGAGGCCAAAGCAATCATCGATGCTGCCATCGAATACGAAAAAGTAAAGGATGACGGGAAAACCTGGTATTACCGCGGACTCATTTACGCTACCATCGATACCACGTCCAATGAGCAATATGCGAGCCTTTCAGACAATGCGCTGGAGGAAGCTGTAGCAGCATTCAATAAAGCGGATGAAATAGACCCTGAAGGCAAGGGTTATTATGTGACTGGCATGATGGGTATTCCAGTTTTGAAAGAGCAGCAGATCAGCAACTACTACTCCTATTACTACAATAAGGCGGTAATGGCCTTTCAGGATAGCGAATATCAGACGGCTGTGGACGCTTTTGAGAAGTCGTACTACATTGTTCCGGATGATACCAATGCCTACATCAACGCAGCTTATGCGGCTCACAATGGCCAGCTGTACGATGCAGCTACCAAAAACTATCGCTTAGCGATCGATAATGGCGCGACCAGCAAGGATTTGTATTACAACTATGTGAGCATCCTTACTTCGGCTTTGGACGATAAGGAAGCAGCCTTGGCGGTGGTAGATGAAGCCCTTGGGAAATATCCTTCTGATGGCACTTTACAAAAGAACCGAATCAATCTACTCATCAACATGGGTAAAATAGATGAGGCCAGAGGTAACCTGGAGCAGGCCATTGAAAGTGAACCTGACAATGCCAATCTATACTTTACCCTGGCGGTGATCAATGATGAGTTGAAGGAACAAGAGCGTGCCATCAAAGCATACCTGAAAGCCATTGAGATCGATCCGAATCACTTTGAAGCTAACTTCAACTATGGGGTAATCCTGATTAACCAGGCGAACGAGACCATCAAAGAAAGCAATAGCCTGGGTATGTCCAAGGCAGATCAGAAAAAGGCCAGGGAATTGGAGCCAGTCATCAATCAAAAATTGAAAGATGCTCTCCCACAATGGGAAAAAGTGCATGAGATCAATTCTTCAGACCGAACAGCAATGGAAACCCTCGCTTACATCTACACACAGCTGAAGATGAAAGAAAAGGCCAATGCGATGAATAAAAAACTCGATTCGCTGTAAATTTCACAACGAAATCACGAAAAAGCCGTCAAAAAAATACTTTTGACGGCTTTTTTTTATACATTTAATCTCCACCGTTATTAAGGTTGTTAAGTCAAACCTTATTTTTTATAAACCACCGCCAATATTTTCTGTTCATCAGGGAATTATTCCTGTTGGCGTAAATCTGTTGTTTTACGAATGTATAGTTGTTGAACTTTATGAACCTACTGCAAAACCCCTAAAAATGAGCACCATCAAAATTTCAGCCCGCGGCATTGACGAGATCAATTCGGTTTATAAAAAAATCAAGAAAGAGTACAAGGCAGTGGATACCATCAGACTCAATCAGGATACAATGGATTATGAATTGATTCTGGCCAAAAACGAGTTGGATGGCTACCTCAAGTCCATTTGCGATAAGGTGATTGATAATGATGAACTGCTGGAGGAAGAGAGCGTGTTCAAAGATTTTGGATGGAAAAAATTCAGTGCCGCCCTGGCCGTAGAGCGCGTGTCCATTCCGCTGAGAAGTTTGAAGACCATCTGGAATGACCTGAGTGATGAAAAGAAGCGTGCTTGCTTTGATTATCTCTGTGAAGAGAAAGAACTGACCCCAGTAGAGGGAGAAGGCGACGAAGTATTGGCCTCCTGAGATTCATTCCCAGCAAAATATGAAGAGCCCGAATGTTCGGGCTTTGTTTGTTTCAGGCCTATGAAAACATTTTTAACGAATCAATGTGGAGAATGAACTGATTAAGTTGATTACAACTGTATGAAATCATCTGATTTCGTGAAGCCTCCAGCTTCCGGGTGTCATACCTTCTTCCGACTTGAAGGTGGTAACAAAATGAGAGAGATTCTCAAACCCACAGGCAAAACAAACTTCAGTAATGGACATATCAGAAGTACTTAGATGGTGGCAGGCCAGCTTGATGCGCTCTTTTAATATGTACTGAGCGGGAGAGACCCCCATAGTCTCTTTGAACTTCTTGAAGAAACTTGCCCGGCTCATGCAAGCCTGGTTAGCAAGGCGGCTCAGATCTATTTTATTTCGCAGGTTAGATTTAATAAAGCGAATGGCCGCCGCCAGCGGGTGGCTGGCGGATAATACCGAATAAGAAGATTCAAAAATCACCCTGGCTTGTGTCTGCATGAGCCTGATGACCATTTCACGAAGTGTCAGCTCCACCATCATATCCTTGGCTTTTCCCTGCTCACTTTTAGTGATCCGAACGATGCGGTTGACAGTGTCTGCCAATTCCAGATTATTAGTCAAGTGAAAGATGGTAGGATCAATCTGCCAATCACCCCAGGATGAAGCTTTAGGGTGGTATTCATTCAACATATCGATGGTTTTTTTGATCACCTCATCGGAAATGGTCAGCGCGATGCATTGTGTGGGGTTGAGCTTCCGGGCTTCAGGAAAGTCTATATTCATCATTTCGCCCGGTGGGAGAATCACCGACTCCCCCGGTAAATACTCGAAAGAGGCACGTTGTGGCAGCGTCATCACCTTCTTACCCGAGAGCATACTGGTCAACACAAAATGGTCGAAAGTCAGGTGCACATTCTCTGCCTGCTCATGGGTTTCGAAGAGGTTGAGCTCGCAGGTTTCATAAGAATAAGCGGTCCTGTTTTCCACCAGGGTAAATAACGACCTTTCGTCATGGGTCGGAAATCGTTCGATCAGGTACTTTCTCAAGGCTTTTCCGGTTTGTGAAGTTTCTAAATTTAAAACTATTTTATTGATAATATCACTCGGATGCGGAATAGATAAGCCTTCAAATTACAAGAATGACAAAGTAGAGACGCTGACCAAATGGATTTAGACGCTCACCAAAAAGGGATCAGTAAAATGGGAGCACTTTTAGGTAAAACTAAAAGACTACAAAAAATGGAAACATTAACTAAGGAACACAAGGCGGTAGAGCGCCCTCCGTTTAAGCCCGCATATGATCATTTCATTGATGGAAAATGGGTGGCCCCATCTTCGGGAGAATACTTTGACAACATTAGCCCCATCGATGGAAAGGTGTTTACCAGAGCTGCCCGAGGCAATCAGGAAGACATCAACAAAGCGCTGGATGCAGCGCATACTGCTTTCTCCAGCTGGTCCACTACATCAGCTGCTGCTAGGGCCAATGTGCTGCTGAAGATTGCAGATATCATAGAGGAAAACCTGGAGATGCTGGCCCGTGTGGAGACTATCGACAATGGAAAGGCCCTCCGTGAAACCAGGGCTGCTGATTTGCCCCTTTGCGTGGATCATTTCAGATACTTTGCAGGGGTGATTCGTGGCGATGAAAGCACCATGTCTGAGCATGACGAACATACGGTAAGTCTCAACCTGCAGGAGCCATTGGGTGTGGTGGGACAGATCATTCCGTGGAACTTCCCATTGCTAATGGCCACCTGGAAAATAGCCCCGGCACTGGCTGCCGGCTGCTGTACTGTGGTGAAGCCTGCTGAGCAGACGCCTACAAGTATCATGGTACTGATGGAGCTGATTGCAGAAGTGGTGCCTCCGGGTGTGCTGAATGTGGTGACCGGCTTTGGTACAGAGGCAGGTAAGCCACTGGCTACCTCACCCAGAGTAGCAAAAGTCGCTTTTACAGGGGAGACCACTACCGGACGCCTGATCATGCAATATGCTTCTGAAAACCTGATTCCGGTAACCATGGAGCTGGGAGGGAAGTCACCCAATATTTTTATGCCCAGCATTGCCGACGCGGATGATGCTTTCTTTGACAAGTGCGTAGAAGGTGCCGTTATGTTTGCCCTCAATCAGGGCGAAGTTTGCACATGTCCTTCACGGATATTGGTACATGAGTCTATTTATGACAAGTTTATGGAGCGGGTGATCGCACGCACCAATGCCATCAAAATGGGACACCCATTGGATGGAGAAATCATGATGGGAGCACAAGCTTCTAATGACCAGTTTGAAAAGATCCTTTCTTACCTTGACATAGGTAAACAGGAGGGGGCTGAAGTACTCTGCGGGGGCGAGGCAGCTCAGCTCAATTCAGGTTTGGAAAATGGTTATTATATAAAACCCACCATCTTCAAGGGACACAACAAAATGCGGGTATTTCAGGAAGAAATTTTCGGGCCGGTGACCTCAGTGACCACTTTCAAAACGATGGAAGAAGCCCTGGAGATTGCCAATGACACCTTGTATGGACTGGGAGCCGGACTTTGGACCAGAGACGCTCATGAGATCTATCAAATGCCACGTGCCATCAAAGCTGGTCGGGTTTGGGTCAACTGCTACCATGCGTACCCGGCACACGCACCATTTGGAGGGTATAAGAAGTCAGGGTTTGGACGTGAAACCCATAAGATGATGCTAAATCACTATCGCAATACCAAGAATATGCTAATCAGTTACGATAAAGAAAAGCTTGGCTTTTTCTAAGTCACCAGAAGAGTGATGAGTGACATGCCCGGAAAGTATCCCGGGCATGTAATCGTTTCTGGTTCCATTATTATGTTAAGTAAGGAGTGAATGAGCCACCTGATTTCACTCATCAATAGAGGAGATAATATGACCCAAAGAATAAGTGTAACGGATGATGCCATCAAGATTATAGATCAATTGAAGGAGCGCTATGGGCCACTGATGTTTCATCAGAGTGGCGGATGTTGTGACGGTTCGTCACCCATGTGTTTTGAGAATGGAGATTTTAAGGTGGGAGAAAGCGATATCCAGCTGGGAATGATAGCCGACTGCCCGTTCTACATGTCGCGCGACCAATACGACTACTGGAAGCATACGCACCTGACTGTAGATGTGACTCCCGGACGAGGCTCTAGTTTCTCATTAGAAATTCCATTAGGTGTGCGGTTCATCATTCGTTCCAGACTGCTGAGCGATGAGGAGTTTCACTTATTCCATCAATAATATACATACAGAGATCATGACTATTCCAGACGTAGCCATTGGTGCAGAAGCCGTCCGAGGATGCGCTCTGCGAAATTGATTTTATGAGCCACCGGAGTGTGTTGGGTATGTTGGATGTGGTCAATGGATTGCTGTAATATTTGGTGGATCTCATGGTGAGAGTGGATCTGAGCTTTTCCTTTGAGCGCCTCCAGTGCTTGCAGAACTTCCAGAGTGAGTTCGCCATGGGTGGATGGATTCATGGATGATTGGGATGTTTCCTGTAGAGACGTAGGACTTGAGCGAATCGCTGCATGGCTCCACGCAAGATTTGAACGTGTAGGACATTACGTAGAGATGTGTTGATTGGAGTGACTTGTTTTAAGCGTATGGATATCAAGAAGTTATGTTGAGGTAATGAATGGACCAGGAGTAGGGTTATCAAACATTAACTTAACATAATATAAATTATATAACAAAGCTAGTGATTTGCTGTTTGTGAGCTTCAGGGACAATTAACATAAAATCAGATATGTAATGCGCGTCGGCCTGAGCGATTGGTCAGTTACATATCGGTAAAGATTTTATGTTAAAGCAAATCACGGCCAATGCTCAGCCAATTGATTATATAATTCTATATTATTTGCGGACGGCTAGTCTAAGCTGGGCATCAAGGCCGGCGAGTATGTTCGTGTAGTGTATCTTGAGTTTGACTTTTCAATTGACGATTTCCTATGTTAATTTGTGTTATGTGTAAATAGCCGCTGGGCGACCGCTTAAGCCCTGGCTCAAACTTCATTTGATACTCAAAATAGTTATCGGTTTTCAGGAAATCTCAATATGACTTCCATTACTTTTCCCCCTCTGAGGATTTTTAGTTTGAAGGAATTCAGGGCTTCTTCATCCTTGATCAAGATCGATTTAAAAAACGCTATAATATTATCTTCCGAAACAATGGGTATATCGTTTACTGCCAAAATGATATCTCCACCAATACTAATCTTCTGATCATCTTTATAAAATGGAACGTTTCCACCAATCAGATCAGCCATATAGGCTGGAGACAATGCCACCACACTTTGAATGAGTATGCCACCTGGCTGTGGGACATTGAGTAATCGAGCTAATTCCTGATCTACTAAAACTCCATTTATTCCGGTCCATCTTCTCTTATCACTATCCACCACCAATTGCTTGGTTACATTGATCGTAGCAGCAAAACCGATTCCATCAAATCCACCTGACTCGCTAACTATGTAGCTGACAAGTCCGATAACCTCTCCTTTCATATTAAACATAGGCCCACCAGAATTTCCATGGTTAATAGCAGCGTCTGTCTGGAAAAACTCAGCAAAAGTAAATCCTTCCATTCGCGTCTTTTCAACGCTTTTTCCACTGATTATACCTTTAGAAAGTGAGTACTCCAGTCCAAAGGGCGCACCAATTATAAATATATCATCCCCTACATCTGCAACATCAGAATCCCCTAATTCAGCAACGGGGTAATTTTTGTCGTAATAGACTAATTTGATAAGAGCTACGTCAGTTACAGTAGCCAACCGAACTACCTTTGCCGGGAATTTTTGCCCATCATGAAAGATCACAGTAATATTCTCGGCATTGTTCACCACGTGAGCAGCGGTTAGTATCTCACCCTGATCAGAAATAAGGACTCCTGATCCTTGTGAACCCATATAACTAACTTTGCCATCCGTATTCTCTACCTTTTCTTTTGCTTCAATAACAACCACGCTCGGGCTTACCTTTTTATACAGATTGCTCAATGACTGACCAAATAATACATTTGGAAGTAAGAGAATGGTTAGTAAAATAAGATGTTTCATGATTTTGATGTTAGGGGTGAGAGAACGAAAGACATTTAAACTATCCACTACTTGTTATTCTTTTCAGGTGGGACTAAAGAAATGCCAAAACGGAAAAATGATGCATTTGCAGTGTCGTAGTTCGCATCTTTAATTTGATCACCTTGTAGTTCCATTCTTCGTGCAACGGCAATCCCACCGGAAGCTTCCAGTTGTATGGACTTACCAACCCGATAGTTCAGAGAAGGCCCAAGCACAACACGGGAATAGACCAGCATATCTACCAGTTCGGTATCGTTAATTGCCGTCGTTCTTCTGTAGTTGACATTATAGCGCGAGCCACTCGCTTCTGCTTTCAGTCCAGCTGTGAATTTCCCAAAATAGTAATCATACGTAATGCGGCGTGGCAAGAGTACATGCAGCTTGCCTTTTTCTGAGGTCAATGTTACTTGAAGTGTTGGAATGAAACGGGGTTCTCCAAAGCTGGATAGGTAGGCCATACCCCCTCCGTATGAGAAACGGTCAGATTTTTCCTTGATAAAGAGTAAAGCACCGTTCATTAGAAAATCATCTCCTTCAAGTGTCGTATCGAATGCAGAGGATAAGGTTGGGTTTAGCGAAATCAATACCTTCCACTCATTTGATAACTGATGCAGCACCGTCAGACGATAGCCGAGAAGGTGCAGGTTTTCCCCATCCATTCCCGGATTGAAATCATTTTCTACAACAGGAGTCACCAATCGATATTGAAATCCATTGATCAAAACCGTCTTCTCATTTTCAGATTGTTTGGGAAGGTTCAGAAAGAAATCATATTCATTCACTTTGACTTCCTGATTTAGCGGAGCATTCATTACTTCAGCTGTTGGAAATCTTGTAACACTGAACCCTGCCAGTTGAAAATCCTGTGACATTAAGGGTGTGCTGATTAGCAAGAGCATCCCACAAAGTATGTTCAAAAGTGTTCTATAAGAATGTGTCATGAGGTTCATTTTGGTAGAGATACTTTGAAAAACAACTGGTAGAGAACCGGAACCAACACCAGCGTGATCACGGTGGCAAATAGCAACCCGAAGATGATGCCAATGGCGAGGGGTTCCCACATGTCACCACCACCAAGCCATAAAGGAATTAAACCCAAAGAAGTGGTAAAGGTGGTGAGTAGTATAGGTCGAAATCGTTCCTGTGCGGCAGCTAGTATAGCATTGTATGGGTTTCTTTTATGCTCGTCCAGTTCCAATTGAATCCGATCGATAAGTACGATCGCATTATTGATTACAATACCAGACAGTGAAATGATACCCAGGAACCCGGTAAAACTCAAATTAGTACCGGTAATGAGCAGTCCTCCCACGACACCTATGATCCCAAAAGGAACGGCAAGCAGTACGATACTGGTCTTCCTCACGGAGTTAAATTGCATTACAAGAAGCAGGATGATAATGAAAAATGAAATGGGTAGTTTGGCCATGACAGCACCCATGGCATCACCGCTTGCTTCTGACTCCCCACCGAATTCAAAAGTATAGCCACTCCCCCATTCATCTTGCTGTTCATTGAGCCATTTTGATATTTGGGTCGTAATCTCAGCAGCAGTGTATCCGGCCTCCAGCTGAGATTCTACCGTAATGGTTCGATTGAGGTTTCGCCTGATAATTTTGGCCAACTGCCAATCTACGCTGATGTCGGCAACCTGTGCCATTGGGACAGTCTTGCCCGTCATTTGACTGTAGATATTCAATCCTTCCAGGTCTTCATAGGCCACCTCAAGGTTACCTTCCGTTCGCATAGAGATAGGAATATTGTCCTCCTGGTCACGGTACTCTCCTACGGTGTAACCAGACAAAGTGGTGTAGGAAGATAGTGCGACATCCTGATGGGTCAGTCCATTATAACTAAGTTTGGATGGATTGATATCGACATTAACCTTCTTGATTTTTGGCCCCCAGTCGTCATCTACATTGCTAGTCCCTGTGATGGTTCGTAGCTGACTTTTCGTTTCACCAGCCATGCGGGTTAATTTTTCTGCATCAGGCCCGCTGATTCTGATCTGAATGGGAACCGTGGCTCCTCCGCCACTTGTGAGTCTTTTCACCGTAACCTTGGCATCCGGAAGATTGTTAAAAGCAAACTGATTGAGCTGATCGATGACTGCCTGATTGTCATCACCGGAAGTGGTATTGATCAGCAAATGTGCGTAGTTCGTCTGTTTTTGGTCAGGCTGATAGCCCAGATCATAAGACTTGGGGCCTTCGCCAATGAAGGAAGACCAGTCCTGCACACCACGAGACCTTTCGTTATTAATGAGTAAACTATCTGACAAATACCTTTCCAGCAGGGAGACTTGTGAATCGGTCGTTTCTAAGCTTGTGCCAGTAGGCAACATAAGATCCACAGTCACCAGGTTACGATCACTGTCCGGCATAAACACAAACCCAAGTTGACCCATCCCAACCAGGGAAAGTGCAAGGCACCCCGATACCACAGACAAAATCAAAACGGGTTTAGCCAATGACCAAACAATAATCCGTTTGTAATAGATATTGAGTTTTTCGAAGAAACCTGGCTTTTGATCTTTGCTCTTCTTCTTGACTTTAATGAATAGAACAGCCAGCATCGGCACAATCGTCAATGCCATAAGCCAGGACGAGATTAAGGTAATGGTAATCACTGAAAAAAGTGTCCCCATAATCTCGCCCATTACAGAGTCTGCAATGAAAAATGAGAGGAACGCAGCTGAAGTAGTCAGTGAACTGGTAAGTAAGGGCACCATCAACTCTTTACAGGAAGAAACAGCAGCATCAAATGCCTTATCTCCTTTTTCCATTTTTACCATCATGGATTCAGCCATCACAATGGCATTGTCTACCAACATGCCCAAGGCCATGATGAGTGCGGCCAATGAAACCTGGTTGAGGCCAATGTCAAAAACGCCCATCAAAAACAGTGACATGACAATGGCAGTTGGAATCAAACTGGCCACCACAACCCCCGTTCTTAAACCAAGAAACAAGAGCATTACAGCCAATACAATGACCATGCTTTGAATGAGGTTAGAAATAAAATCGCTGACACTTTTAGCCACTGAATCATCCTGTGAGGCAAGTCGCTTTGCCGTGATACCTACAGGTAATGTTTGGTTGAAGCTGGTGAGTAGTTCATCAACCTCTCCACCTAATTGAATGATATTGGCTCCTTCTTTCAAGGAAATATGCAGGCCAATGGCCGATTGTCCATTCATCCTCACAATGCTTTCCCGGGGAGAGATGTAGTCTTCATAGACCTCAGCTATGTCCTTTAGATAAACGGATTCCCTTCCTTTTCCAACCGGAATGAGCATGTTTTGAATATCCTCTATCGTTTCAAAATTTCCGGAAGGCTCCAGAATAACACGCTCATCTCCGACACTAATTTGACCAGCAGGAATAATGATATTTGTGCTGGATATGGCATTCTTGAGCTCGTTGGCAGATAATTTGATTTTTGCCAGCTCTGCATCGTTGTAATCAATAAATACGTGACGTTCTGATACTCCTGAAAGTTCTACTTTGGCTGCATCCCTCAATCGAATCAGCTGATTTCTCAATTGATCCGCATACTTCTCCAACTCCCTGGGTTCATATCCATCATTTTTTATACCCAAGGCTATTCCATAGGTAATACCCAAATCTTCGTCCTTCAGATCTGGGCCTTTGACAACACCGGAAGGAACATTCACATTGTTGATTTTCCTTCTTAAGCGATCCCAAATGGGTCTAAGTTCCGACTCGTGAACGTTCTCTTTCAGGGCAACTTTGATAATGGAAATGCCTGTTCTCGATTCACTTTGGATATAATCTACTTCCGGTATCTCCTGCACCACTTTCTCCAGTGGGTCAGTGACCAATAGTTCCATTCTTTCAGGACTTGCCCCGGGAAAAACGGTGACAATGCTCGCTATTCGAATCGTAAAAGGAGGCATACTGTTTCTTGGTAATGAGGCATACCCCGTAATTCCAAGAATGATGATGATCCCTAATAGCAAATAGGTAACACGATTGTTTTTAATGGCTATGGCAGTCAGGTTCATCGCTGTTGGTTTATAAGTGAGACTTTCATTCCATCATAAAGTGTTCTTAAGCCAGCTACTGCTACCATTTGATCTTGCATCAAACCAGACCTCACGATAAATCCTCCATCAGTAAGGCTTCCGATTTCTACTGTCGCTCTTTTCGCTTCATAGACGTCCTCAGCTATCGGATCAAGGAGGTATACAAATTGTCCACTTTCATCTTCGCTCACGGCCTTTACAGGAACGATCAACTGCGTCTCCTGAGTCTCATCACCAAAAGTGAATGTGACCTCAACGGGCATTCCAGGGCGTATTTCATCTGAAGGGTTGATCAGAGAAGTAATTACCGGATAAGTGCCTCCTGAAGAACTGTATCCTACTTCGGCAATAACTCCATCAAAGTTGCTGGATAGCGTAGGTATCCTGATTTTGGTTGGGCTTCCCTGCTTTACCTGACTGATGTATTTTTCAGGTACACCTACTTGTACTTCCATGTCGCTGGCATCTTCCCTGCTCATCACAAGGATAGTCTGGCCCGATCTTATTACCTCATTGGTCCCAACCTTTACAGCGGAGACAATGCCAGACATTGGGGCCGTAATGGTCGTGTAGGAAAGTTGAGATCGCTGCTTCTCCAGCCTCTTCAGAGCTATTTCATACGAGCTTTGCGCATTGGATAATGTACTCTTGGCCCGCTCATAATCACTCAAAGAGGCATTGTTCGTTTCGTAAAGTTGTTTGATCCGTTCAAAGCCGGAAGAAGCGGTTTCTAGTTGAACTTTGGCATTCGCCGCATCCAGTTGAGCCTGCTCCAATGCAAGCAAGGCATCCGTCTGGTCTAGCTGTGCGAGTAGTTGCCCTTTCTTTAATCGCTGACCTACTGCAACATCCAAATTGGTAATGAGTCCTCCGGTACGAAAACTCAGGTTGGTTTCCGAACCAGATTGGGTGATCCCACTAAAGGTTCTTGTCGTTAAACCTCCGACTGATTCTACCATCCCATATTTGATGGGCTTGATCAGTTCTCGTTTTTCTTCCTTACTTGAATCCCCACATCCATAGAGCAGGATTAGCGAAAGAAGTGTTAGATAGGTGTTTTTCATTTTCATCAGTTCTGATTGATTAAGTATTGTTGAAATCGGTTATTAAAATCCTGAACCTGATCTTCGGGTGTCAGCGTGATAAAAGAGCCGACATTGAATTCTAATTGAAGATGAGCCTGGATATATTCATAGATGGAAAAAGCGGCTGCCAGTTCGGCTTGCAGTGCTGTCTGTTGTGCATCTATCAATTGAGTAATCGTGACCTGGCCCTGCTTATAATTTTCCTGAACCAGTTCAAAGTTTTTATGAGCGCTCTCTGATGCGGATTGGCTAAATCGGATATTCGTACTTGTACTCAATACATGAAGTACACCAGCACGAACACCTAATTCCAAACTTTGATCGAGTAACGTTTGAGAATAACCCAATTGATCCAGGCTGATTTTAGATTGTTGAATGGCTGCCTTTCTGCCGAACCCATCAAAAATTGGAAATGTTAGGGAGATGCCGGCAAACCAGGAATTGTCCTGCAACTCAGTCACTCCTAAGGCCATAGCCGAAGCATCCAATGTAGAGCCAACCCCACTCCTTCCCAAAATCTGGGAAGTCTGTGCCTGAATTGCCACTGTGGGTATGTAGAGTATCCGTTTATTTTGTGTTAGCTGGCGATTGGCAGCATTTACATTTTCAACAAGTGCTTTTTTATTGGGGTTTTGTTGCTGACTTTCCATCACTAAAAAATCTGAAATAACCCGTAGACTTTCCGGCGTTTTTGCAACATCCGCAAGTGGCCCCTGACTCAAAGCTTTATACAAATCGCCATTCAGGGATATATCCTCAATGTCATATTCCGGTTCCAGGCTATTTGCGACCAGCGTGTTCAATTGAAGCTTCGCAGCTAGCAGCGTGGTTTGCGCCTCAATCACCGACTGGTTGGCAAAAGCCAATTCGGATTCCCATCGATAGAGGTCTGTATTATTGGATGACCCCAGGTTTACCCGAATAGTCGCGAGCTCCTTGTTTTTTCGCGTGTTTGATAGGTTTTCCCGCTGTATCAGGACGTTCGTCTTGGCAGACAGGACATTCAAATAAGCGGTATAGGTATCAAACAGCACGCTCAAAACATCAGCTTCCGTGTTGTACGCTTGGGCCTTTTCCAGATATTTAGCAATCTTGATGGCCGCTATGGCTTTTTCCGAATAGATTAACTGGGTAAAGGTTAGACCGGCAGTCAATGACTGTTCTGGGGCATTAAATGCGGCGTTAGCGCGCTCTTCGTTGATTTGTGAAGCAGTAAGACCTGATTCAATACTCGGCAATACGTTTGACCTTGCGGATTTCACACGTACGTTGCTTCGCGCTATGTCCTGGTAACTGATTTGGATACTAAGATTTGATGCTAAAGATTTTTCCGCAATCTCTTCGAAGGAATACGATGTGACCGCTCCCTCCTTATCTCCAATAATGGTAGCTGTGAAAAGCACTTCAAAAGGAATAGGGAGCTGTATTTTTCTGGCGGTACCAATATTAACATATAGGTTTTCTTCTGTGTCCAGCGTCACAGGCAAAGATGAAAGATCCGATCCCGATGCAATTCCATCAGCCATGATGGCTAATTTTCGAATCACCTGCTGCAGGTCATTTTCATTGGCCATCGATCCAAGCACACCATAATCCAACAGCCTGGCATTACCAGAGAATGTCGGGATTTTCCGCTCATTCAGCTGGTTGATAAGTAGCTGAATCTCAGATTCGGTTTGACTCAGAAGAACAGTGAAATATACCGCATCTGTTGCTGCCGGTAATTGACTGAGTGTCTGCGCTATATCAGTGCCAACAGGAATGATGGATAACCTGGTGTTCAACTTTTTGGAGAGCGAATCAATCAGATTTCGGGCTTTTTGCTCGTTGATTGTTGATACAGCTTTCTCGTCCACAAGTACTACCACCCTATTGAAATCATGGATCTGGTGAAATACTTCCAGCTCTTTTTCCAGATTCCGTGTGGACCAGATGTAAGTGAAATTTCGCTTTCCCGAGGTTCCATTTACGTAAGGGATTTCCTGCAGCTTAGGGTCGACAATTCCCAAAGCAATAACAGGTATCGGGAGGTCATTCATCAATGAGAGGCTTTTAGCGCTTATACTTCCTAAGACAATCACCAGATCAACCTGACCATCTAATTGATCATACGACCTTTGTGCGGATTCGATATCGACAATTCCAAAGGAGGTCGATCCCAAACTGACTTCTCGCGACGCACCTGTAGTCTGATCGATTTCCTGAATCATCTGGTTGATGATTGCTTCCAGATTAGGAGATTTATCAAAATCCGAAATCACACCAATTTTGAATGGCTGTGCCCATACCGGAGTGATACTCACGAGTAGAACAAAGCATATTGATATTATAAACTTCATGACTTAGATATGTGGAATATTCAATTAATTGACTTTCGTCCATTCGAGATTCGCGGATACGAATCGGGCAGTTACCTCAAGGAGAAGTTTATCTCCTTCCACCTGACACGTTACATCCAGAAGACTTCCTCTCTTTTTAGAATAGATTTTACCCACCCATTGGCCGTTTTCATACTTCAGATTGAGCACTTCGATTTCCGTGTTTCGCTCTCCTTCCGGGTTGATAGGGTTTCCAATAAATCGGTCATCTACTTTGTAGATTTCTACTTGCGCTTCTTGTGTCTGCCATATGCCAATAATATCGTCCTGCTTATCCTGAGCGAATAAGTGCGTTGAAAGAATAGATAGTGCAATGGTGAATAGTGTGCTGATAGTTTTCATATTTATGTGTTTTGATTTCGATGCGAAACTATCGGCGCAACTATTCAGCCTGAAAAAAGATGTATGAACCATGAGAATAAATGAATGAAATGGCCATCGTGGTAAACAAAGCCTTTTAGTTACCCAAATGGATGTTTCGTGCGACAAAATGATCGTTTCATTCATTTTATCATGTTCCCATAGAATCTGAGTATATTATTGCAATGATGAGTCAGGCATTATCGAAGACAGAACGTTTCCTAAAAGTGGGGCCTCACCTCCTGTGGTTTGGCATGCATGCTGCTATCAGTTTGGTGCTAGCCTATCAGCGGAGTGTAGCAGAAACCATCTACTATTTGGTTACCTATGTCTTTTTTGGCACCATCATTATCTGGTTGTTTGGCTATAAACTCTTTCCAGAGTATTTAACAAGGGAAGGCAAAATCGATAAAAAGCTAGGGGTACTAATTGCTGCCAATATCTTATTATTTGTGCTTGGCATTGTGTCACATACGATTTTGGCCGAGGCTATGGAATTAACACCAATCCGTGATCAATATGCTCCCAAATCCGTCCGGATAGTTTTATGGGTTATGATGGTGTTTTTAGGTGTGATATACATGGCAAGCATACGTGTAGCACGTGTATACTATTTCAATGCCGTTCAAAAGATTGAGCATAAAG
This sequence comes from Marinoscillum sp. 108, assembly GCF_902506655.1. NCBI lineage: Bacteria > Pseudomonadati > Bacteroidota > Cytophagia > Cytophagales > Reichenbachiellaceae > Marinoscillum > Marinoscillum sp. 108. The sequence goes on from NZ_LR734808.1 coordinate 793,142, forward strand.
CGCAAAGGGTTGAAGCAGAACTGAAGCTGTTAAAAAGCCAGATTAGCCCGCATTTCCTTTTTAATACGCTCAACAACATTTATGGGCTCGCCTACCTGAAAGATGAAAGAGCTGCCGTCATGATTTCAAAGCTATCCAAGCTACTGCGTTATTTGCTTTATGACTGTGATCAGGCTAAAGTGCGGTTAGCCAAGGAAAAGGAGCTCATAGAAAATTACCTGAGCATACAGCTGCTGAAGCATGAAGATGCTCAGAACGTAGATTTCTACCATGCGGGAATCGCTCAGGGCCATATGATTGCGCCTATGATCCTGATTAACTTTATCGAAAACTGTTTTAAACATTCTGACCTGGAAAGCAATCCTCAGGGCTGGATCAAAATCAGTATGGAAGTAGAAAACAACGAACTTAATTTTCGAACTGAAAATACGATTAGAGAAGACGTTGGGGAAACTCCAATGGAACGCAAAGGAATCGGATTGACAAATTCATTGAAATTGTTAGAAGCCAATTATCCAGAAAAACACAAAGTGGAGATAACCAGAGAAAACCAGGTTTATCAGCTGGATTTAAAGATGACATTATGAGTTTAAAGTGCCTTATCGTCGATGATGAAAATATTGCCCGAAAAATCCTTTCGGATTATGTGAGTAAAGTACCTGAATTGGAATTGGTGGCTACTTGTAGTTCTGCGCTCCAGGCACTCAACCATATCAAAAATGGTACCATTGATGTCCTCTTCCTTGATATTCAAATGCCTGACCTGACAGGACTTGATTTTCTAAAAATCTTGCCAAACAGGCCAGCCACCATCCTAACTACTGCTTATTCTGAGTATGCTGTGCAGAGCTATGAATTGGATGTGGTAGACTATTTGCTAAAACCCATAGATTTCGAGCGGTTTTACAAAGCGGTTACAAAAGTCATATCCTCCAAAGATCATAAAGTCGATTATCCTCCAAATTCTCCTTCTGTCCAAACTACGGATAAGCTGTTCATCAAAGCTGATAATAAGATTATCAAAGTCGCCTTCCATGAAATCATTGTCATTAATGCAGATGGGCCCTACGTGCAGATTTTTACCGCTGATGGCCGCAAAATCATGTCGTTGCAGTCCATGCATAAGTTAGAGGAATTATTGCCTAAAAACTTTTATAGAATACATCGCTCTCATATTGTCAACATCGATCATATAGACAGCATTGATGGTAATATGATTCGGTTAAAAGATCAGACTGCCATTTTGAGCAAAAACAAACGGGACGAATTCCTCAAGCTAATTGATCAACTCAATTTGTTGGGGGATTGATTTGTAATTGAATCCTTGAGTAACAGAATGCATATTTATCCGACTGAAGGTAGTCTCGTCATTCCAAGTGCATACTTACAAATATCTCTAGAGGACAAAACTCAATTACTAGAAAAGTTGTAAGTAGTAGTTCCTTCCTATTTGATACTAATGCGGTGTGGAAGATGAGAATGCCTTTCTTGCCTAGTCTTCCACACACATTTGCCATCCGCTCAAACCCTTCCATAACCAAGGATGCCAAAAAGAGTGATGCAGTGCTTCCCTCCTGCCAGTATAAAAAGCCTTCCCTAAACTATTAATCCCGCCCCTGAACCCCTGGCCGGGCGCCAAAGCTATATTAACGGGCACGCCCAGTGATAATGCAGTACATTATATAACAAAGCTATGGATTTGCTGCTTACAAGCACAGCGAGTAATTAATCCGGCGTGGATCGCATAAGATCAGGTATAGAATCTGTACTTAGAAATGACGCGACTGATTCTGATTGATGAATTAGGCCATGACCAGGTCGCGTAGACAGGACGTCCGACTATTCCAATGCGGCTCTAAACTAATGCCCACCCTGAAACATCTATTCATTCTTCTACACGAATAAACAATCCATCATTTTTTATCTTACCAAAGTTTCAAAACAGGATCTACTTATGAGGCGAAAAATCCCGGAATCAACGCTGCCAAAAATCATACGCTCGCAAATGATTACAGCCGAAGGCTTACAAAAATTGAGGGATGAACATGATCACTTGTGGCGAGTGGAACGTCCGGAAACTACCGCCAAGGTCTCATGGGCCGCAAGTTTGGGGGATCGCTCGGAAAATGCCGATTACCATTACAACAAAAAACGCCTTCGGGAAATTGATAAGCGCATTCGCTATCTGTGTAACTGTATTGACAACTTTAAAGTGATTCATTACCACCCTAACCAGGAAGGAAAAGTGATGTTTGGAGCATGGGTAGAAGTTAAAAACGAAGCGAAAGGGCTTCAAAAGCGATTTCGAATTGTGGGTTACGAGGAACTGACCGACAATAAAGATTATATATCTATGGACTCCCCAATGGCTAAAGCACTTCTTGATAAAACGGTTGGAGATGTAGCGATAGTTCAAACCAAATTGGGTGATTTTGTGTGGGAAATTCTTAAAATAACGTATCAGAAGTAGGTATTGCGTGTGTCTCTCAAACTGGATGACGGGCAAGATCGTGCCTCGCGCTTTCCATAACGTCATTCCGGTTTTGGACGGAGCGCAGCGTAGGACGAATACCGGAATCTTTGGTGATCAGGTGGTTATAATGGGTGAGATTCCGGTATTGCTCGTGCCTCGCAAACCGGAATGACGGTAGTAAGCTCGTACCTCGGAAAACTGGAATTACGAAGGGGAAAACACTCCAAACCATAGTGCTTTTACTGCATGTCCTCAATTTCATCAAACAGATCCCTCCAAGTTGGATTCATCGAATTGATGAGGTTTTCTTTGAATGATCGTTTCCATTTCTTCATTCGTTTTTCCTGTTCAATGGCCTCAATGATTGTATCATAAAACTGAAAATATAATAGATCGGTACATTTGTATTTGCTTGTAAATACTGATCCTATACCTGTCTTATGCTCATATACTCTTGAGTAGAGATTACTTGTAACACCAGTATATAAGACGGTTCTGTTTTTATTAGCAATGATATACACATAACCACCCTTGGTTTTCATCTAATTAAGATAAATAGATTTCAATATTCCTGACACGTAATAAAAGCAGATTCTGGTTTGGTAGATTCCAGTATTGCTTCGTGCCTCGCACTTTCCATAACGTCATTCCGGTTTTGGGCGGAGCACAGCGTAGGACGAATACCGGAATCTTTGACGATCAGGTGGTTATAATGGATGAGATTCCGGTATTGCTTCGTACCTCGCAAACCGGAATGACGGTAGTAAGTTCGTACCTCGAAAATCGGAATGACCGTAAAAAGCTTGTGCCTGGCATTTTCCATAACGTCATTCCGGTTTTGAACGGAGCGCAGCGCAGGGCAAATACCGGAATCTTTGACGATAAAGGGGTTATACAATGGATGAGATTCCGGTATTGCTCGTACCTCACAAACCGGAATGACGTAACGAACTCGTACCTCGCAAACCGGAATGACAGTAGTTACGCTCGTGCCTGGCATTTTCCATAACGTCATTCCGGTTTTGGACGGAGCACAGCGTAGGACGAATACCGGAATCTTTTGACAATCAGGTGGTTATAATGGGTGAGATTCCGGTATTGCTCGTGCCTCGCAAACCGGAATGACGTAACGAACTCGTACCTCGGAAAACTGGAATGACGGTAGTTAAGCGCTCAGGTGGAATGGGTCATGTTTTTGAGGATTTTCTCATACAATTCCTTTGGATTGAAAGGCTTGGTTACGAAATCGTTCATTCCTGCCTTGAGTGCACGGTTTTTTTCTTCCAGGAAAGCGGTAGCCGTAAGGGCTATGATTGGGATATCCTTATAGGCTTTGTCAGAATTTCTAATCTGTTGTGTAGTTTCAAACCCATTTTTATCTGGCATTTGCAGGTCCATCAAGATGATGTCAAATTCCTGTTCTTGTATTTTCTCCCAGGCCTCATTACCATTTTCTGCGATGGTCACATTACATGCCCATTTGTTCAGGAATTTCCCAGCCACAAATTGGTTCATTGGATTATCCTCTACCAAAAGTATTTTTAAACCCACCAAGTCGTCCTGGCTTGCATACATTCCATCCACAGGTTTCGTTACCACATCGTCTGGTGTATCTGACAGGGTAAACTGCAAGGAAAAATGGAAGTTTGAACCCATTTGAGGGGATGAAGAGACCTCTAAACAGCCATTTTGAAGTTCTATGAGTTTTTTAGTAATGGCAAGTCCCAACCCTGTTCCACCATATTGTCTTGTGGTATAGGTTTCTGATTGGGAAAATGACTCAAAGATTAATTTTTGTTTTCCCGGAGCTATCCCTATTCCCGTATCAATCACTTCAAACAAAATGTCTATGGTGTTACCTTTTCTCTGTTGTGGCGTCAGCCTGGTCGTGACAGAGCCCTCCTTTGTGAATTTCACTGCATTGCCAATCAGATTGGTTAAGATTTGTGACAATCTGCCAGGGTCACCTACCACCCAGTTTGGACTTGATGGGTCTATGGTCAATTCAAGTTTAACCCCTTTTTCATTTGCTCGGTATTTGTGAGATTCGTTAATATTTTCAACTAATTCTTTAAGGTTAAAATCAATGTGCTCAAAGTCAATCTTTCCTGCTTCAATCTTATTGAAGTCGAGTATGTCATTGATTAAAATCAACAAGTGTTCACTTGAGAACTTAAGCGTGTTGAGTAGGTTCATGGTCTCCTGATCAAAGTCATCCTGAATGAGAATATTGGTCATCCCAATAATAGAATTCATTGGGGTCCTTATTTCATGACTCATGGTAGACAAGAATTCAGCTTTAGCACGGGATGCCTTTTCTGCTTTCTCCTTTTCCTCTATAATGATGGCCTCTACTTTCTTTCGCTCTGTGATGTCCCTTAGTAGGACGATTGATGAAACATCGTCTATCTCAAACTGACTTACAGATACTTCACAGGGTATCCTCTTTTTACCCTTCCCTAGTATTGATACCTCAATTTGATTTTCATTCTTTCCAAGGTTCAAATAGTAGTGGCTGAGAAATTCATCATAGGTCTTAAAGTCGGCAAGTATCTCGGATAGCTCTAACTGCTTCATTTCGCCTTCATTTTTGCCGATGATGTGCTCGGCAGAGCTGTTGACAGAAATGATGTGGCCGGTCTTGTTGCAGGTGATAATACCGTCCACAATTTTACCAAGGATGGTGGAAATAAAGGCTCGTTGTTTCTCCTCCTGGGCCCTGTAAAGGTCATGCAGTTCCTGAGACATCAGACGAATTGACCGGTCTTTCAGTTTTTGTACCCGGTCAAAATCCACATAGCTACTGGCTACTTTTTCGAATAGCTTATCAAAAAACTCCTCTTCAGGATATTTTTCTTTTATCCTGGCTATTTGTTTCTCTAGTAGCCTTCTGCTCATTATCCTTCAGCTATTAGGGTTATGGTCATCGTTTGGTTGTGGAGTTCACATGAGCCGGTACCAAATTGGGGTGAAATCTCTCCGTAAGAATAAAAACCGATTTGAGTCGTTTGGCCATCAAACATCTGTTTTGTTGCCTCTACTTCCTCGTCTATTTTCGGTCCTAAAACAAGTTTCCTGCCAACACAGCTGATCAAAATCGCCAGTTTTTCACCTCCATTTTTGGCAATGATATCTGTAATGGCATGTTTGGCAGAATCTTCAGCTCCCTCCACAAGATTCTCAAAGTTGGCCATCATCAACTGTGCAATATTGCCCTCAGGCATATCTCCGGCAAATGTCATACTGTTGTCTGCTTCATTTACAGCCAAAATAGTTCTTACTTTTCCTGTATCCGCGGAATTGTAGTCACGGATCGTTAATGGGAATAACAATGCGCTGGAAGGTAAATTATCTGCCTCTTCACCTAAGTAAGTCTTATATAGCTCTAAAGCAGGCTTACCATCAAGTTCATACAAAATATTAGCTTTAGATTTCGTTATTTTCCTATTAGGGCCGAAACTATCCCACCCTCCTGCTGAACCATATCCAATCTGAAGTTCACTTCCGTAAAAGCCTATCGCGACAATCACCCCAGATTTGGGATGGTCGTTGGCAACAACCAATGTCTCCTCGAAGTTTGGACCATCACCAGCCAACCCACCGGTTACAACAACGTCCTGATCAATATGTTTTTTAAGTCCTTCGATCAAAGTGGTCCCATTTACTTTTTGTCCATCACTTATGATCAATACATTTTTCAGGTCGTTTTTGGGCAGCATATTTGAAAGTTCGACCCCCTTGTCAAAAGACTCCTTGGCACTGTCAATGTTTACTGATGCATAAGAAATGGTTGAACTGTCAAACTGTACGGCTGTAGCCACCGCAGAATCATCATAAACTCTCTCACCCAGGATCTCTCCAGCTGTACTGCAGCCTAATACCGGAGTTTCCGGGTATAAGCGCTTCAAACTTTCGTAACAATTGGCTTGCAAAAGGGTGCCTTTGGAGGCGAATAATAACACCAGTTGTGGAGAAAAACCGGTCTTTACGTCCTGTTTCTGCCATGCTTCGCCATCGTAGATTAATTCCTGAATTTTCATATCCGCCCTGATTTACCATGAAAGAAGTAATAAGATAGATGAAAAGACTTGACGAAATGGATAATTTATATGAACCCCACATTATCTTCGATTAAATCGCTGATATTCAACAGAAAAGCTGATTGTGGATTCAAAAAATCCGCTTTTTCACGCAAACATTGCTTGATCTGATCGTTGCCCATGATCGATGTGATTCCGGTATTGCTTCGTACCTCGCAAACCGGAATGGACGAAAGAAGTTCGCTTACCGCATTTTCCCTAACGTCATTCCGGTTTCGGACGGAGCGCAGCGCAGGACGAATACCGGAATCTTTGATGATCAAGGGGGTTATGATGGATGAGATTCCGGTATTGTTCGCGCCTGGCAAACCGGAAATGACGAAGCAAACTTGTGCTCGTAAACCGAAATGACGCTTTGACTTCTACTCCACCACTACTTTTCGTCTATACACTTGAGTATTGGTTTGAATTTGCAGGAGATAGATTCCTTTTTCAAGATGTGAAATATCCATTACCACTGATGCCTCGGCGGGATGAATGGTTTGAAGCAGCCTTCCATGCACATCATACATTTGGACTGTAACCAGTTGCCGAGCGGAAGCAATCTGAAGGTGACCGGAGGTTGGGTTTGGGAACAATGAAATAACCGGCTCTGGTGATTGACTCGCCAAAAGGGTACCTGAGATCACATTTTCAGCCTTCCAGTTGGACGGGTCATTGTTATCGGCATTTGGGTCAATGATACTTAGAAAATAACCATCGCCATCTGCTTCTGTGGGCCATGGAGCTTCATCGCTGTAGGTCATTTCGTCTATGACCATCCCATAGCCATTGAGTAAGGTGATGGTCTGTCCTCCATTGTTCAGGCTCCTGCTAAACTCGTCATATGGATTGAATCCGTAAGCTTCCCTAAAAGCATCGGCTTCATTGGCCAAGAAGACACTATGCCCTGCCGCCAATGCGATGTTGGGAGGAAACTGATACACCAGGCCTGTACCTCCAAAGTAGACACCTGTGAGATCAACAGTAGTGCTGCCAGTGTTGGTGATTTCAATGAACTCCAGGTCTTTCTCGTCCTTCCCATCTGCTGTCATTGGGTGATAGTTGATGCTGGTAATGACCAGATTGGGCACCGACTCTCCTACACAGGTCTGTCCATTCCCTAGCTGTGATGTGATCCAGCTGACCCGATCAATGACCCATTGTTTCATGATGGCGACGTGTTCAGCTCGATCTTCGCCTATCCCCCATCTCGCGTGATTTCTCTCAGCAGCGACTTCAGTGTTAGCGAACACCTCATCGATGAACGAGTTGATTTGGTCAGGATGAAGAGGCTGCCCTGGTGCGGTGAGTTCCAACCAGCGTTTGCTGAGGTAGCAATTGAATGTAGGGTTAAGGAAAAGGTCTGTCCAGAATTTGGCCCCTACATTGTCTCCATCATCAAACTGCCAGCCATTCGTATGGCTCCTGTCATAGCCCCAGAAAAAGAGGTCATTGCCGAAGGTCAGGTTAAAATCCCACACCGGACCGGCACGAAGCTTACCGTTTCTGTCTTTATGAAAATAAGTGCTAAACTGATAGGCGTCAGCGTTGGAAGCCAGCTCATTCATGATCATGAAGTCGATGAAAGACGGCATATCAATAATAGATGGATAACCACCATTCAGTGCATCGTTATTGCTCAATGCCTGAGCCTCCAGGTTAAAGAAAATTTCCCGAATGTAGTTGTCTTGCAGAGAAGTGACCGTGGTGGGTTTGGGGTGCTCATGCACAAAAGCTGTTTGCCAGCCGGAGTAATTGTCCATGTACCAGGCAGCCACATCGCTCCCTTCGGTTTTGTCCGATTTGGTAATATAACCACCGGTGAGTGCCTTTCCGGCATTGTCTTCTGGCTCTATTTTGTTGATGTCAATTCGATTGTCATCTGCTTTTAGCTTTTCTTGCAGCACGTAGACACCCACATAGTCTCCATTCAAGATCACCTCGCAGTACCTCCCTCTGGATGCATACTGACCTATTTTGAGGGACAACTGGTAGGCGATATAGTCTCTCATCAGTGAAGGATCAAAGGCGAAACCATTCAAAATCCAGTCATTTTCTTTGGGCATACCCAGTAAACTCACATTGTCCTTTTCATTGACTTCATCGTAAGTAGTCAGGGCATACTGTTTCTTATCTGAGCAGCAATTGGAAGAAGAGCCTCTGATTTCTATTTCAATATGGCCATCAAAATCAAGACTTGCAGGGTTGGAACTGTCGGTGACGGCATTTTCCTCTCCCGGTCCATTGTCAATAATCGTCATGGAGGCCCTGATTTTTGGTTCATTGGGGATGCTTTGCCCACCCACAGTGTTGATGATGACAATGGGAAGGTTTGAGGTCTCCAGCACTACCTCCTCCATCTCCACGGGTTCATCAAACCAGTCAGGTACACTCCGATAGTGACTGGTTGTTGCGTTGACGCCTACGGACAGGGTCGGGATGCCCGTGAGGTCTGATGAGGTCAGACTTTCATTATGTACTTCAACGGCCAAAACGTTGGTGCCTTCAGCCAAAAGGCTCAGGTCGATCTCATGTCGCTCCGGGTCTGCCCCGGTATAGAGCAAAGCCTCATGGAGGCCGTCAGAGGGCTGATCAAAGGCCGGAGGCTCCCCTGAGACCAATGAACGGGCTATCTCGGTACCGTTGAGGTATGCCACAAATCCATCATCATAGTCCATGTCCAGAAGCAGCTGCTCTACTTCTGCCAATGAGACAATCGTAAACTCCAGTCGCATATAGACCGTCAATGTGGCATCGATGATCGTTTGGTCATCATCATCACCATAACCTATCCCTGAGGCCCCCTGGCTCCACTGAGCATCATTGAAGCCGATTTGAGTCCAATCAACGGGTGGCTGGGAAGTAGGCACCTGGTAGCTCCAAGTATCGCCGGGAAGGATCACGCTCTCCCAATGATCGATTTGGCCCTGGGCGGCCAGAGAAAGTGCGGTAAACAGGATGGTTGGGATGAGGAATGTTCGCATGGCAGTTTTTATATTTCGCTAATATAAATAAGTCAGTCAGCATCCGTACATAATAACTTTATCAACTCTTTGATATCAATCTAATTGAGTAATAAAGAGGCCAGACACAAGGATGCTAGATATTGACAAAAAAAGCGACCCACTTTGGGTCGCTCTCTTGCCCACTTAAGACAAGTCGCCTTAGTAAACAGCAGCTATTACTGCCGTGTTTTTGATATTATTGAGTAGAATATACGATGCGCTTCGATTGTGTCTTGCCATCCCCCATTTGAATCAAAACATGATACATTCCATGGCTTAGACTTCCTATGGCCTGTGAGTTGTGCCAGGTAACGCGATGCTGTCCAGCGGTCTGAAATTCACTTACCAACGTGCTCACATGCCGACCGGACTCGTCAAAGATGGAAATGTTTACAGATGATTCATTCTTTAATTCATATTCAATGGTCATCTCTTCTGCGAAGGGATTGGGGTACGCCACTATTTGGAGTTGATCAGTATAGGGCAGCCCCAATGGCTCGTCTACACTGAAATTGATTTTAACAGGTATTTCTTGATTGTAAGGGTCATTGGTATTTACTACAATTTCGGTGTTATAATCCCCAATTTGTAAACCTGAAGCATCTAGGTTAAATGAAACTAGACTCTCATTGCTGAATTCAATGGTGCCCGCTGTTGGTGTGATCGAAAACCAATTATACGGGGAGTTCTCGGTCCAGACAGTTTCTTGGTACAAGTTTGCCGTATACCCATTCCCAGTCAGATCTGCGGATATATCCCCCTCGCCCTCCTCAAAAAGCCAATATCCGATCAACCCTTTTTCATCACCAACCAACCTTTTGTTCATGTCATCCACAAGCTCATTACTTGTTCGCGCTATATCCCAGAGTCTCAGTTCAGCTATCAACCCTGGAAAAAAGCCAGCATTCTCTTGACATGACGCAGCGCCAGCGCTCAATGCTATTTGACTGAAATTAGATAATATTTTCCCACCTGCACTAGGGTTATCCGATTCACCCGAAACCTCTACCCCGTTGGCGAATACTTTAGCGATTGATCCATCATAGGTGAAAGAAACGAATGTCCACTCACCTACCGGAAGTTCATAGTCTGAGCCATGACGAAGTATCCCATTTTCTGTGCCCAGACTCCAGCTAAATGATGCGTTATCTTCTAAAATAATGTCAAAGCCAGATCCAGTGGCAAAAGATAAACTCTTTGAAAGAAGAAGTCTCCAGTTATTGCCGTTATCACAATCTATTCTTTTGGCTAAATAAATCCACATGGAAACAGTTATGGCGTCCAGATCTCCTATCAAATAGCTGTTTTCGAAATCTACCGAATAATATTCCTGATCCAGGCTCAATGCATATCTCAGTGGTCTACTGATTTCATATTGAAGAGAACTTCCACCCGAATTTAAAATCGATATTTGCTCGGTTGTGGAGTTGCCTTTATACACCGAAGAAATAATCGTATTGGTGGATAGTTCTGCTATTGGTGGTGCCACCATAGATGCTGTCACCGGAATAGAAGCACTAAGTACCTGGGCATCATTGGTAGTAAATGTAAAGTTTGAGGAGAAGTCTCCAATGTTGGCGGCTTTTAAATAAACAGTTATAAAGTTTGATTCAAAGGGTTTGATAGTGAGTGAATTAGAGGAAAACGAAAGTTCCTCTGATTCAGATGAAAATTGGTCTAATGTAAGTGTGGCAGTACCTGGATTTTGCACCACCAGGTACAAACTATCCTTGATATTCACAAAAGTCTCCCCAAAATCTAATATTTCTGGCCCTACAAACTTGGCAAATCCAATGACATCCAAACTCACCTCAACAAGCACTTCATTTGTAATAGGGTCATTATTATTCAGGGTCAAAACCGCCTCATACTTACCTTCGAACAAATTCTCTGCATCAATACTGACGTTGATCTGCTGTTCGCCTCCGGTTTCTACTGACCCATCGAGTTTGTCGAGAGTAAGCCAAGATGGATTAAATGAAAATTCTATGTTTCCAGCGCCAGTATCAGGTATCTGATCCACGTAACCCTCAGAAATGAGGATAGAAAAATTGAATTTCTCGGTCAAATGCCTCCGCTCCAGCGTGAAGGTCGTTTGACCTAATTCAGGATCGAATTGGTAATCAACCAATCCTATTTCATCAAATTCATCTGTGGTTTGGTTGTATTTTGCTAAAATGAAGGACTCCGAATCAAAATAAATTACGTATTCAACTCCTAATCCCCAGTCGAAGACCCGTTCAACATCCAGCCCAGTTTCTGTGTTTTGATCAGCATCTATTGCAATAACCGTTTCTTTAATGATTTCTTCCTCACCATCTTCAAAGGGTATGTAGTTTTCCATCTTAATAAATATTTCATTGTTCGTAAACCCTGTGTAAACGTTTTTCACATCAAAACCAGTTTCTACTTCATCTGGGTCATTTTTAAGTAACTCAAAAGTAAGTGGGCCTGATGATGATCTTTCATACAGCTCGGTATCATAATATAATGTGCTATTCCCTGTATTCTTTATGATAAAGGATTGATCCTCATTGTCGCCTGTATTCAGACTTGACTGGAGGCTAACCGGACTGACATTTATTATAGGGGGTTCAACTCCCAGCCCGGTCACTGGAATTGATATACTGGAATTCGTTGGGTCGTTTGAAAGAAATGAAATTTCTGCAGAGTAATCCATTGCACTTGTTGGGGAAAATGTGACCTCAAATAACTGCGATTGACCCGGATCAATTCCTGACGAGTTTGGAGATATGGTATAGGCGTCATTGTTGATTAGAATTTCGGTAATCAGCAGATCCAGACTACCAACATTTTTAATTTTGATGGTTTGAGAATGGCTAGCATCAATGAATTGCGTACCAAATACTATTGAATCAGCATAAGAAAATATTCCAGCGGCATCATCTACGGTAAAACTTACATCAATCGAAATAGAGTCAGCATCGTCAGCCGCCTCTGTAATAGTCAGACTATCTAAATAAGTGCCTGCTGTGAGATTTAACGCGCTCAATTTTACGATTATTTGAACTGAACCATCTAGAGGAATGTCAATGGTGGCCTCATTAACCTCCAACCAATAAACCGCTCGAGTTCGATCATATGAAAAGCCACCTCCATTTCCACAACATGTCCATGACGTCCAGAAAACATCATAATATTGATCCTCAGAGATAAGGTGTAGTGACATATCCCGATTGAGCATTGTTGATGGTTCGTAATTGACCGCTTCTACCCATGAGGAATAGTCTTCTTTATTTAGGTCTTTTGTTTTTCCAAATGCCCATTCTGTATCTACAGGGGAAGAGCTATCAAAGGAATTTTCTAATGCGGCGTTGAAAATGCCTCTGGAATTTTGCCGGGTGATTTTGACATTGTCTGTGATTACATCTTGATTTTCCTCCAATGTCCAATCTGCCCCATTGGCCTTCGTAAAAGTGATTTTACTGGCAGAAGGAATGGAAATATCAAGAGAAATAGATGATGCACTTTGATTGGTGAGTTTTATGATCTGGGTAACTGAGTCACCACTAAACACCTCTTTGGTTACATTCGTCAGGTCTGCTCTGAAGGATTGGGAGAATCCGATGATGGTAAGCAATAATGATTGAATAGTTAATAATGATTTCATTTCAAATGGATTTAGTGTGCGTAAATGACTTCCATGTGCAAATGGAGGGTAGGCTTTGATTTACCTATACATAACGAAGTTGGGTAGTTGTTCAGAGAAGCTATACCACAAACAGGTCAAATCTTAACACGGATTGGGCAAATGGTAATAAATAGGCTTTTGAAGCCTTTTTGAGATCATTGAGCCATGGGTTTTATACTGCCCCATGGGAAGAGTGAGCTTCTATTTGGTGTATTCGGAGGGTAGTTTTTGGAATTTTTCTTTGAAACATTTGGTGAAATAGGATAAGTTATTAAATCCCACAGCATAAGCCACCTCAGCAACTGTTCCGAAATTTTGCTCAATAAGTTGAGATGCCCTGATTAATTTACTGTTGCGGATAAGTTCATTGGGGGATTGTCCTACTAGCCCTTTTAGTTTTCGATAGAACTGGGAACGACTCATTCCTAATTCCTGACCAAAAGAATTGACATCAAATTCGGATTCGGTAAGATGTTCGTCTATGATCAGTTGCACTTTTTCCAGAAAGCGTTGATCTATCGATTTTATGCTTATTTTCTTTGGCCCAAGTTCGATAAACTGACTAAACCTTTTCTTAAGGTGAACAAGTTGTTCAATACGGTTCGCCACTTTCAGAATCAACTCTTCGGCTTCAAAAGGTTTGGCTATATAGTCATCCGCCCCGATTTCTAACCCTTCCAATTTACTCTGTTGGTCCGCCTTGGCTGTGAGTATAATAACAGGAATATGGCTCGTTTTTTCATTATTCTTCAGCTGATGACATAATTCAAGGCCATCCATTTCAGGCATCATGAGATCAGAAATAATGATATCAGGAACAGCTTCTATTGCCATAGTGAGGCCTTCTAGACCGTTGGCTGCTTCAAGTATTCTCGGGTGATTAATTCTTTCATTATTTTCAAAATGATGTTTGATATATTTCATCAAATCCTGATTGTCTTCAACAATCAGAATAATGTTTTCATTGTCATGTAGTTCAATCTCCTGCTCCACTTCATGCTCTTCAGCTTGATAAACGATCTTGGGAGGGTGGTCTCTGGTTGAAGGTATTTTGGCTTTTTCTCCCTGATCCAGGGGAGCAAGACTAATGGGTAGGCGAACGGTGAATGAACTTCCAACGCCAGGCTTACTTTTCACTGCGATTTTTCCATGGTGTAAATCCACTAATTCTTTGGTCAACGCCAAACCAATACCTGTTCCTTCAAAGGCTCTTTTATGAGAATCATCCACTTGATAAAATCTATCGAAAATAGTTTCCAGCTGATCACCAGGAATTCCTTGTCCAGTATCCTTCACCACTATTTCAATATACTCTTTTTCTCCTCCCCTGCTCTTCACGGAGCGTTTCGTATCCTTAGTTATTGATACGCTCACTTCACCACCTTCAGGAGTGAACTTAAAAGCATTGAATAATAAATTGCTTATAATCTTCTCTAATTTATCGGCATCAAAAAGCATTTCGAAAGACTCCTCTGGAACAATGCTCCGAAAGGTAATATGTTTACTTTGCGCAAGCGATGAAAATGAGGCAAATAGTGGTCTTAGAAAGGCATGCAAGTCCATCTGTTCCACCTCCAATTTCACGCTTCCAGCCTCCAGTTTGGATAAATCCAGCAGTTGATTGATCAGGACATTTAGGCGATCAGCATTGCGTTTTATAAGGTGGTACTGGTCTAATTCTGAGGTGTTTTTAGAAGCATAAATTAAGTCCTTCAGAGGCCCTAAAATCAGCGTGAGTGGTGTTCTGAATTCATGAGAAATATTGGCAAAAAATCGAGATTTCATTTGATCAATAGTGGCCAATTTCTCGGCTTCCATGCTTTTTAATTCTAATTGATTTTTTAAGTGGATACGTCTTAAGTCATAGACTCTCCAGAGGTATATTAAACATATGAGGATCGTTCCGTATAGAAGGTATGCCCACCAGGTTTTCCACCATGGGGGAGCGATAATTATATGAAGTGATGAAGCCTTTCCATTCCAAATACCATCGCTATTTGCTCCTATCACTTTAAATTCATATACTCCGGGGCTAAGGTTGGTATACCGGGTGGAGTGTTGATTACCAAGGTCAACCCAGTCTTTATCATAGTTTTGAAGTTTGACCTTGTATCTGTTTTGCTTTGGAGCCACAAAATGTAAACCCACAAAATCGAAAGTAAGATCATTCTGATCATGAGCTAACCGGACTTCCTCCGTTACTGAAATCGATTGATTGATCACTGACTCTGGAGAGGGGCGCACAATCTGATTGAATATTTTCAGTTGCGTGAGCACCACGTCCGATGCGGTGGTATCAAAATCATACGAATCAGGATCAAACCTTGTAAATCCGCTGACGTCTCCAAAAAACAGCTCGCCATCCTTGTTTTTGTAGGGATTCTTTGGGCTGCTGACCGGTAATCCAGAGGCTGGAGTGAAACTTTTAAATAGGTTACGTTCAGGGTCAAAAAGAGCTATCCCGTTATTAGTACTTACCCACAAATAACCCCGATCATCTTCTTCTACTCCCGTGATTGTCTTTCCTGGCAACCCGTCTAAAACGCCATAGAATTTTGTATCTCCGGTGGCTCGATTGTAAAGCCCAAGACCATCGGTATTTGAACAAATCCAAAATCTATTTTTAGAATCTTCAAGGAATTGGTAAATCATCACCTCTCTATCGAAAATATGGGTGAATTTTCGAGTAGATTCATCGAATTTCATCACTTCGGTATTGTCATTCGCTATCCAAATATTACCCCCCTGATCTTCATAAAGAGTGCCTCCACAGTCACACACTACGCTATCTGGATAATAGTATTTGTTGAATATGCCAGTATAAGGATTGTACTTATTCAAAGCCATCTGTGCTCCAATCCAGAGGTTTCCTTTTGAATCGGTCATCAGATCAAAGATGTTTTCTCCTTTTGGAAGAAGCGGGTTTTGATCGCTGGAGGGGTAGTGATTAAATGATTCACTTTCAGGAATGAATTTGTGGAGCCCTTTATTGGTGCCAATCCAAAGTGAGCCTAAATCATCCTCGGTTATTCCACGAATGCTATTCCCCTTAATACTATTTGGGTTTGATGAGTCCTCTCGGAATCTCTGAAAATTGTTATCTGAATTCCGACTCCTTGTTAACCCGTCCCGTGTTCCAATCCACAGTGTTTTGTTGGAGTCCTCGTAAATGGATAGCACCACATCAGCTATTCGAGAGAAAGTTCCACTTTCCAGTGTACTGAATTTTGGGAATAACTTTAGTTTGGGGTTCACTTTGTTCAAGCCATTTACCGTCCCAACCCATAAAAGACCTTGCCTATCTTCCATGATGCACCAAACGCTATTGTGGCTCAGGCTAAATCGATCATTTTGGTTTAATAGATGATGAGTTGCCTTTGACGATTTGAGATCAATGGTCAATATACCTGCTCCAAACATCCCAACCCATAGAGTATTTGTTTCTCTGTGTTCATGAATGAATGATATTGTTTTATTGGCCATAACATCTAATTTATCAGGACTTAGATCATATTTGAACTCAACTAGTTGATCCTTTTCATCATTGTATGTATACAAACCATCCGGTGCGGTACCAATCCAAATATTGTTATTTGAATCTTCAGCTATCGATTGCACTCGATTAGGTTTTATTCCCTTGAATTGTGGTGGCTGATAAGTGTAATGATGGAAAGTTTGAGTTGAATGATCGTAGCGATTCAACCCGCCACTTATCATGGATTCAAAATAATTACCCGTTCCCACCCATATTCTCCCTTTTGAGTCTTCGTAAATAATCCGCACTTTCTCACCTCTAACACTCCTCGGATTTCCTTGATCATTGAAAGGGATATGTTCGAAATTTTCCTTGCCATTTCTCCTCACTTTCAAACCATTACCATTGGTGCCTATCCACAAATTACCTAAATGATCCTCCAGTATAGCCGAAATAGTATGAGACCTTAGACTGGTCAAATCTTCCGGTTTCAGGTCAGCGTAATCGAAACTGTCGTGTTCTTTGTTATAAAGAAGAAGTCCTTCCGTATGTGTCCCCACCCAAAAATTTCCCTTGCTATCTAAATGAAGGGCAGTGGAATTAATAATGGTTGAATCCTTGGCTAAATACTTATAATGTTTAAATACATATCCATCATATCGAAACAATCCCTCCCAGGTATTCAGCCAGATAAACCCATCTGCATCTTGTGCGATTGCATCTACAAAAGCGGTGGTAAAACCATCTTCTAAGGCAAGATGATCAAACTTATAGGTCTGACCACTGGTGATTGAGAAAGCTGAAAAGGCTATGATTTGCACAATCAATCTTAATTTTGGCAGAAAAATGCTCCGTGCTTTCGAAACGAAATGCCTTGCAGTTAGTGAGGAGTCGGTTCTTGCGCATAGAGTTGATATATCTTTAATTTGAGGCTCACGTATGTGTCCAATAAGTATTTGAGGGAATTGCTTATGAACGATATGCGATAGCATATTTTGGGCTAGAAAAGGATTCTTAGATTATATATAAATATACAGAATTATGGGGTTCTGACAGTTGAATTAGATTACGAAATGAAGGTTTGGTCTGTTGAGTATTAGGGAATTAGACTGAAAAAATGGCTGCTTTTTGTTTCTAATACCAATAACGGCATTGGTCCCATTTAGGTCAGTTGACCAATAACTGCTAATTTAAAAGTGCCAACAGAAAATTTTGAAATTTACTAATAAGGGTAACTTTACCCAAAATTCAAGCCAGAGTGAGCCAATAAATGAACTACTGCCTATGCCGAATGGACTCCTCCTTAAGGATGAGCTAGTCTGATCTAAGCCAGGAAATACAAAGTCCATTAATAACCCAACACCCAAACTTCGTCTGAGAGATTGCTGAAGGCTACCGCGGCAGATTCTGCTTTCTCCCGCGAGGCATAATCACCCACGGATACCCTATAATAGACCAGCTTGCCAGTATCATGCTCTATAATTTTGACGGCATTCCCCTCCTGAGCCAGTTTGTTGGCATAGTCCATGGCCAGGTCATCGTCTATACTGCTGGATACGATAATGTAGAAACGACCAGTCCGTGTCGCCACTGACTCTACTACTCCAGCGGCTCTTCTGGCTTCCAGTGCTGCTAATTCGCCCAGTTTTTGATTGACGATGGCTAATTGATCCTTGGGATACTGTTCATTGGGGAAAAGAGATGATGCCTCGGTATACAGAGACTTTGCCCTTTGCCAGTTTTCCTGCCCCATTTCTGTGTCAGCATCTTTGATCAGTTGATCATATTTGATTTTATTCTGAGTCTTGAGTTCTGCCGCTTTTTTAGCAGCTTCTTCTTTAGCAATCTGCTCCAGCTTCACCTGTTCCTTGGCCTCTTGCTGTGGCTTGTACATGACCCAGTACCACAAGCCCACCAGTCCGGCTAGTGCAAAAACCACGATTATAATAATTCCAACGGTCTTACCGCTTTCGTTAGATTGCTCACTCATTTGATTAAATCAATTTTAATGTTAAAGGTAGCCATTTGGTTTAGAATACCACAAAACGTTATTCCGGTTTTAGTCAAGTCAGCGAAGAATGCTCCATCCTCATTCCGGTATTGGTCGAAGAGTAATGTAGTGCGAATACCGGAATGGTGGTAGCGAAGATCGTGCATTTGTAAATCGGGAATGTGGCAATAAAGTTTTTACTCAAGAGCCTGAAAATCGGTAATATCTTGCTATTTTAATCACAGTAAAAGCATCAGAGCGTTGTGATGTCTTACAAATTGATGAGTTGAATTTAATTTTACCGGACATATTTAATCCCAGCACTACACGTATGAAAAATCTTAACATCTATTACTGGATTTCTATAGGGTTGATCCTTTTTTTTCTGGTTCCCGGCTCTATTATGAACATTATGAAAAGCCCCGACTGGGTGGAGGTATTTACACAATTGGGTTACCCTGAGTACTTACTTCCTTTTCTGGGAGTGGCCAAGTTGTCGGGATGCATAGCCTTAGTGCTTCCGAAGTTTAACCGCCTCAAAGAGTGGGCATATGCAGGACTGTTTTTTGATCTGATCGGAGCTACGTATTCAGGATTAATGGTGGGAGGATTTGAACCTGCCATGCTGATTATGTTTGTCGCGATTGCGACTGTGTTGATCTCCTACTGGTTGTGGCACAAGAAACTGGCTCAGGGATAGTTTCGTCTATTCGGTTAGTCAGGCCTTTGCTCAAAGTTCTTCTGGAATAAAGACCATCTGAGATGAGGGAACCTCATCTCAGGATTGGTCATTTGTTCATCTTATATGGTATTTACCATCTTTGTGGTCATACTGAAGTTATTTCTTGTAAAGCTTAACTGTTTGGGTCTGACCCTCTTTCTGCACCTTAGCTACATAAATACCTTCCTTAAAATCCGAAACATCAATGTCATGTTTGCCTTCCTTATATGTCCTGTCCAGGAGCAAGTGGCCTGATAAACTGTAAATAGACAATGAAACATTGGGTTCTGAATTGGCAAATGTTAATTTGTCGACACAGGGATTTGGGTAAAAACTATTTTCAACCGACAATTCAACAACCTCGTCTCCCACTCTGGCTGATGAGTTGGCAGTGCCCCACCTGAAAACTTCCCAACCCTGATAGGCATGTCTATTGCAATTCATTCCGGAGGTTGAACCATTTTCGGATGAGACATATTTGTTGTTAAACCCAAAGAGTGCCACCTCATCTGAACTCACAGCAACCCATTCAAACTTTTCCCAGTCATCATAGCTCACGCGATTGCAGGTCATTGCTGAATAGCCATTCTCACAACTTACATACTTTCCGTTGGAGCCTTTTAAGGCAACTCGTCCGCCTCCCGCATCCACTACCAGGAATTTTTCCCAGTCCTGCACGGAAGGTCTGTCGCATGTAATGGGAGATCCGCCATCATTGGAGCTGACATATTTATTGCCGTTCTGGAGCCAAATAGTCTGCCCTATGGGCAAATTCGAATGTCCGCCTATCCTTACAGTGGCCACGATGGGTAGGTGGTCAGACGCTACGGGTGAGTTAACTACGTAAGTGCTTAATGTTGAATTGGAACTTTGATTTTCTATAAAAATATAATCGAGGCGGGTACCAAATCCAGTGGTGACCGAGCCCGTTGGGTATACCTCGCGATAGGTATCACGCATTTTGAGCGAACTCCCATTTTTGATGTATTCAATAGGATTTATTTCGCCTTCTGTGGAGTTAAAATCACCGGTAAAAATCACCGGATCTTTAATTGCTCGATTAATGGCACGCTGACAAAGCAGTTCCGCACTCTGAACGCGTGCACCGTGGTATGATACCATAGGAAAATGGCTGTTATAAACATAAAAATGATTTCCGGTGGCCTTGTCCCTGAAGCGTACATAAGTAACAACCCTATTATAATCCGGATCGTACCCCCTTCCACAATTCCAATAGTCATCTTTGAGCCAAAAAGTACCACTGTTGGCATAATCTACATCGTATTTATTGGTTTTGTAAAAAATGTATGAACTCTCACCTGAACCATCGCACTCACGGCTTATTCCGTAGGTCGAGTACCCTGAAGTCCTGCCCAGGATTTGATCTCGCATATAGCCATGTAGCTCTTGTGTGCCCAAAATATCAGGCTGATGTGTGTTGATGATGCTCGCTGCATTATCAACTCTACGGTCCCAATTGGTTCCGTATGGCTGTTGCATGTTATATGACATCACTTTTATATCCTGACCGTGAAGATTAAAAATGAAAAAATAGAACAGTGCGGATAAATATATTAAGTATCTTTTTTTAATCATGATGATCGATTTTAAGTCATTGAATGGTAATTATCAGATGTTGTGAGGATGGGGTGTCAGAATCTCCGGATTAGAATGAAAACGATCCGGAGTTTCTGATCACCCTACAAGAATTTATGGTAACTACTTAATAACCAACTTTTTAGATATGGTTTGTTCTGGACTTGATAGTATCACCACATACGCACCTGAACTTAAGCTTGACACTTTGAGCTGTCCGGTTTCTAAGAGCGATGAATAGACTGTGCGACCACTTAAGTCTACTACTTTTACCTGATCAAAGTCCACTGCGTCGATAGTGAAAGATTCGACTGCAGGGTTTGGGTAGATTTTAACCTCAGCATCAGTTTGCAGTTTCACGATTTCACCTGTGGTCACTCTGGCGCCTGAGGCTACCTCCCAGGTAAATTTCTCCCAGATATCGGCACTAATCCTATTGCACATCATTTCGGAATTTCCGTTTTCTGAGGAGACGAATCGACCGTTGTTGCCTTGTAATCCAAAAGAGCCATTCCCAAAATCGACCCAGGAAAAAGCTTCCCAATCACCAATAGACAGTCGGTTGCATAGGATGCCTGATTGTCCATTTTCTGAAGAAACGTACCGGCCATTATTCCCACGAAGGGCGATAAGCCCATTGCCGGCATCCACTACGGTGAACTGTTCCCATTCCTGCGGGGACTGACGATCGCAATTCATGGGTGATAAGCCGTTTTCTGAGCTTACGTATAGTCCGTTACTCCCCCTAATCCCAATTGTCTGCCCGATGGGACCTCCGGCACTGGCTGTGGGCCAATTGCCATAATCAGGGGTCCAGACGACATTATTGTCATCCATAGCACCTTTGAACCATTGCAGATCACCATCACTCGCTCCGAGAAATGTAAATTCAAGCCATCCCAACTGATGACTTTCTATCATGTTGTTGAAACCACTATAAGAAGTACCTGGGTCAAACTCCGTGCAAATCAAAGCTGGTGTCATGCCACCACCTGTATCATATTTGAATTCTGAAATACACGCATCTACAGAAGCCATGGTTTCATATCCGTGAAAGGCAACTGAAGCATTGCTAAAGTCAACACCTCTCCAGCGCATGTAACCAATTCCGTCCAGTGCTTCACGACCAGAATTGAAAGACATAAATGAACAAGTCATAATATGAGTATCAGGTGCTTTAGACCTTATCGTATTGTAAAGTACGACTTGATTTTCCCAATCGGAAGTTGACCAAGCAGCAGGGTTATAAGGACCCGGTTCGTTATGTGTTTCATATATAACATGGGTGCGATCCTTATACCGTGGTGCATAGAAATTCCAGAACTGTTGAGCCCATGCCATACTGGCAATTTGCCCATTGTTATTCCCGCATCCAATGGTGATAATAAGATAAAGATTAGCTTGGGCTGTCATTTCTACCAACTGGTCGCAAATTGCAGCATTTTGGCCTACTACGTGATTATGACCACCTATCGGGCAATCCATTTCAAGGTACACATGAAGACTGTTGAGTCCGTAAACCGTAGAAAGAGCATTGAGTTGACTCTGAGTTGGCATAACAGCCGCGCCGGTATGAGTTGCATTGTCTCCGCCATCCCAAGACAAACTTACTCCACGAAGCGGAGTGTTTTTGTCGGTCAGTAAACGGTTGAAGCCACTGTCGCTATTGATATGTGGCCTGCCTCGGTCAGCAAGTACTTCTAACTGTGAGCACAAGAGAATTATCAGACAAATAAGGCTGACTGGTAAGTGTCTGGATAAGTTTACCCGGGCTACCTTGTTTGGGTCATGCATTTCAGATGCCCTGAGGGGTTTCAAAACTGAAGAAGATTTTCTCATAATATTAGGTTTATGGTTTAGTAAAACATGGTGCAGAAGATAGCTGAAAGGATTGCCTGCACAGAAATTCAGGCCTACGACAAAAGATAGACAGAATTGTTACTCTCTGATAATCAGGCAATTAAATTTGCTAACCTAAGTAACTGAAGGGGGTGAGACGGGAAGTGTAGTTATAAGGTAAGGAGGTAATCTGTAATACTCTCACTTGAAGATAAGCCTAGCTTTTTGCGCAGGCGGTAGCGACTTTTCTCCACTCCACGTACTGAGATGTTAAGAATGTTTGCAATCTCTTTGGTCTGAATATTCAGCCGAATAAAGAGGCACATTTGCAGGTGCGATTTGGTTAAGCCAGCATGCTTCTCGTGTAAACGCTGAATGAATTGGTGATGTGTTTCGTTGAAATGAATTTCAAATTGTTGCCAGTTTTCATCATCGGCAATTTCCCTATCCACTGATCTGACCAATCTTAAGTATTGGTTTTTAACAGGCGTCGAATTGGTATTTGTCACATTTTCTAATTCCTCCTTGATGTTCCGTAACACCTTGTTTTTGTGGGCAATGTGCAGAATGGAGGTCGTAAGTTTGGAGTTTTGATTGACTAAGGTGGCTTCCAGATTTTCATTTTGCAGTTTGATGATTTCCTTCTCAGCAGCCAGTCGCTCTTGTTTTAATATGCGCTCTCGTTTAATCACTCTGGTCCGATACCAGGCGGTAACCATTATGGCTAAAGCGATGAAGATCAAACATCGAAACCACAGAGTATTCCAGAATGGTGGAGCTACACGGATAGTAAGGGTGCGTACATTGTCAGACCAGATACCATCAGGGCCGGCGGCCAGCAACATAAATTGATACTCCCCACTTGGCAAATTGGTATATGTGGCGAATCGTTTCTCCGAATTGACAAGATTCCATTCATCATCGAATCCTTCGAGCATGTATTTATACCTGATCATCCGGGGGTTGGTGTAGTCTATGGCGGCAAACTCAAGGGATACCGTCTTATCTTTGAAGGTCAGATCCAATTCTGAGGTGAGGGCTAAAGATTTTTTCAATACTATTCGATCATTGATCTTCTCCCCCACTTTGACTGACTTATTGAGAATCCGGAGGTTTGTAATCTCCAGGTGGGGCTCAGTGTTGTTCAGTTCAAATTGGGTTGGATGGATTTCATTGAACCCGTTGATCCCCCCAAAAAACAAGGTGCCATCGCTTGTTCGAAGGCACGAACTCATGTTGAATAAATCGCCCTGAAGGTTGTTGTTGGTACTGTAGTTTTTAATAGTACCATTAACAGTATTGAGCTTGGTTAACCCCTTCGTCGTGCCTAGCCACAATTGGTATTGGTCATCCTCCAGAACGGAATAAACGGTGTTGGAAGCAAATCCTGATACTCCATCGTATCTGGCAAATGTGCCATTGTTCTTTAGAATAACCAGGCCATTTCCTTCCGTGCCAATACATAACTGGCCTTTGGAATCCTCAAAAAGTGTCCGAATGAAATTACTGGGGATACTGCCAGGGTCATCCGGGCGGTTGCTGAAATGTTCAAAGCAGTCACATTGAGGATCATATCGGTCAAGCCCGGCATCTTCTGTGCCAATCCATACCCTGCCTTGGTGATCGACTAAGGTGCACATCACCTGAAAGTGCGAAATACTCGCCGGGTCTTCAGGGTCGTGAATATACCGTCTGAATTGTTTCGTATTTAGGTTATACCTAAAAAGTCCACCACCCAATGTGCCCATCCAAATATTTTGATTATGATCCTCTGTGATGTTCCAGATGTTGGCATCTTTTATATCTTCTGGTATACCGGGTATTTCGGCATTATGCTCGAATGAATTGGATTGTAGGTCGTATCGATCGATTCCGTTGCCATAGGTGCCTACCCATATGTAGCCTTTCGAATCTTTAAATAAGGCTTTCACGACATTTCCACCTATACTCTTTTTATTATCCTGTGAGTGTTTGAGGTGCAAAAAGGATTGATGGGGCCTATTGTAAATATTCAGGCCGCCACCATCTGTTCCGATCAGAAGGGTTTCATTATCCACTTCCAGCAATGCAAGCACAGACTTCTGACTCAAGCCATCATTTGCATCTGTTCGTACTGAATGGGCTACAAATTTCTCAATATTTTTAGATGCCAGGTTCAGTCCTTCTCGGAATGTTCCCAGCCAGAGATTTTTGTCATTATCTATGTAAACCGAGTGTATGGCATTGCTGCTGATTCCGTTTTTATTACCTGGGTTGTGTTGATAATGTTCAAATGTTTCTGAATCCGTATGGAGTAATTCCAACCCGCCACCATCAGTGCCAATGGCTAAAATACCAGGTGATAGCTCCTGAATGGCAGTTACGATATTGCTTGTGAGATCACCAGTCGCATCGCCCTGAATATAGTGTCTGACTTGTTTTGTGTCAATGTTATACCTATAGAGACCCGAACTAATACTACCAATCCATAGCTCGTTGTTGGAATCCACATACAGGTACTTTAAATATCCGTCTATGTTTACCTTTTCCTCCAGGGAATCAGTCATACATACCAGTTCGCTCTGTGCAGATGGATAATAGCACAAATCTCCTTCATAGTGTCCAACCCATATTTTTCCAGAGTTGTCTTCGGCAAAAGAGGAGACGTGTCGTTCACTGTAGGTGCTGCCAGGTGTCGTTAAATGCCGAAAGATCTTTTTCTCCTTATCAAAGATGTCTACCCCGCCCCCAAGTGTACCTATCCAGATATTTCCTTTCGAATCCTGAAAAATACTCTTGACGGTGTTATTAATAATGCTTCCAGGTACATCATCACGGTGAGAGAAACCTTCAAACTGTTCGCTTTCTCTATTGTAAATACAGAACCCACGTCCATTTGTACCAATGAGTATATCCTTGTCAGCATCTTCAATGATGGCATTGATATAATTGCCAGAAATACTTGTGGAGTCATTATATGTATATCTGGTGAAGTGATAGCCGTTATACATAAATAGGCCCTCGGTAGTTCCCAGCCATATGTAGCCATAGCTATCCTGGGTAATACAATTAATCGGGACATTTGGCAATCCTTCATCCAGTGATATATGATTGAATATCAGCTTTTTATCTTGCGAATACGCTGGTTGATTCAAAAAGCAGAAAACAAGAATACATTTTTGGACGATTTGCTTCATGAGGTAATTAGAGCCTGCATGGGAAATCAAGCTGTTACTTGCAAGTTCAGTAAGTTACCTAAAAAAATAACCGTTCAAACTCAACCTTTTCGTCAATCCGGTTTTAGACGGAGCGCAGCGCAGGACGAATACCGGAATGGAATCTTTATTGATCTGAAGTGAACGGTGAGATTAAGGCATTGCTCGAGCCTCACAAACCGGAATAACTAACTCAAAGCTTGATCCTGGCAAACTCAGGATCTCTCCTACCCAATTCTGGACTCGGAGTACAGATTATAAGCCGCGACCAGGGACTCGCGCCCTGTGGATTCCTGATACCGCTGATACTCCTGCATCTGCTCGCGTCGCTCCGCATAGACTGGCTGGTATGCCGCCTCAAAGGCGTCCCAAACGATCAGGAGGAAGCCATAGCTAATTTTACTCTGGCGACCATTCTCCAACCACTGGTCAAAAAGGGCCTCATCTAAGGGTTTTGGGAAATCTGAACCATCAAACATATTGAAAGGATGTCATAGCGAAACAAGGCTGCAAGTTAGGGAGTTCTCCCCCTTGTCCCCTGTGAAAAGTCTCATTTTATCAGATATTGTATGCATGCTCTAGTGAAATGACCAACTCTCATGATTCAAAAGGAAGTATCAAGGCATCCTGAGTCTGACGCTCAAAATTGAGTTTGAAAGGCTATAATTGTAACTGATCAGTTTTCAAGTGAATCAATCGTCCAGATTATGTCTAAAATACTCGTCTTGTTTGCTCACCCCAAATTTGAAAGATCCCGAGTCAATAAATTGCTGGTAGAGAAAATAAGGAAGCGATCCAGTGTCACGTTCCACGACCTGTATGAGCGTTATCCCGATTTTAACATTGATGTAGTATTCGAAAAGGAGCTATTGGCCAAGCATGACATCATCATTTGGCATCACCCCTTCTATTGGTACAGCTGTCCCCCACTCATGAAGCAGTGGATCGATGTGGTTCTGGAGTTTAAGTGGGCTTATGGACCTGAGGGGAATGCCCTTAAAGGTAAGCAAGCACTCAACGTCCTTACTCTGGGTGGATCCAGAGAAGTCTATTGTGCGGAAGGACGCAATCACTTTACGGTCAATGAATTTTTAAGGCCTTTTGAGCAGACCGCCAGGCTATGTGGGATGGATTATCTCCCTCCCTTTGCGGTCCTGGGTACGCATCGGCTGTCGGACAATGACCTGGCGAAGTACGCCGCCCAGTACGATGCGCTGATAACCTTACTCCTGCAAGGGGTGACTCCCAGGGAGGTGGGTAAATGTGACTATTTCAATGATGTGGAGGAACTCAAAAACCTAATGTGATATGAGTGGAAGTATTTTATTTCAGGCAATTATCTTTCTGGCAGGTGCCATTATTTGTGTTCCCATTGCCAAACGGTTTGGCTTAAGTTCTGTGCTCGGGTACCTCCTTGCGGGGATACTGATCGGTCCGTACGTACTCGGTTTTGTGGGTGAAGAAGGGGAAGACATCCTTCACTTTGCTGAATTCGGGGTGGTTATTATGCTTTTCCTCATCGGCCTGGAAATTGAGCCGAAGAGCTTCTGGAAAATGAGAAAGACTATTGTGGGAATGGGTGGCTCTCAGATGGCCATCACCCTGCTGCTGTTTTACCTGGCCTTTTTAACCATGGGTTTTAGCTGGCAGGTATCCCTCGTGATTTCGATGGCTGTGGTTTTGTCTTCTACGGCGATCGTCCTCCAAACCATCAAGGAAAAGGGATTGATGGACACGTCTTTTGGCTCTTCCGCCTTTTCTGTGCTTCTATTTCAGGACATCATCGTCATCCCCATGCTGGCGATCATTCCACTGCTGACCAACTCTGCACCCACAGAAGTAGCGGGAGGTCATGAGGGTGAATCGCATACCTATATCCTCGAGAATTTGCCATTGGGAATTCAAACCCTGGGGGTATTCCTTTCCGTGGTGCTGGTGGTTGTTGCTGGCCGATACCTGATCGTGCCTGTACTCAGACTTGTGGCCACTACCCGCTTGCGGGAGCTACTGACCGCCTCAGCCCTGCTGATTGTTTTAGGGCTTGCATTCACCATGGAGCTCGTGGGGTTAAGTCCGGCACTTGGGGCTTTTTTGGGTGGAGTGGTATTGGCCACCAGTGAGTTCAAACATGAACTTGAGAGTGACCTGGAGCCTTTCAAAGGGCTGCTGTTGGGTTTGTTTTTTATGGCCGTAGGTGCTTCAATCAATTTTATCGTCATTGGTGATAACCCACTGATGATTAGTGGATTGGTGTTTGGTGTCATTGTACTGAAGGCCATTGTCCTGTTTTTGGTAGGTACCTTTTTCAAAATGAAAATGGATCAAAAACTGCTCCTGAGCATTGGACTCGCTCAAATTGGAGAATTTGCGTTTGTTTTACTGTCCTTCGCTTTCCAGCTCAACATCCTGGATCGTGTGGATCTGGACATGATGCTGGTGGTGACGGCCCTTTCTATGACGTTGGCCCCTATTCTGGGCATTGTCAACGAGCGGTTCATCCTGCCTAAAGTAGGTACCAGACAGTCCGAGCCCAGGAAAATGGATCACATTGCCAAGACACATAAAATCATTCTGATCGGGTTTGGACACTTCGGCAGTACTATCGGTCGCTTTCTGAGATCTTATGGTATAGAGGCCACTATACTCGATCATGATTCCAACCGGGTGGATATTCTGAGAAAGATGGGTTTTGAAGTGTACTATGGGGATGCCACCAGAATTGAACTTCTGGAATCAGCTGGGATAGCGGAAGCCGAACTGTTGATTTGCGCCATTGACAACCCTGATGCCAACATTAGCTTAGCTGGTCTTATACGGGAAAAATACCCTCACGTAAAACTGATGATGCGTGCTAAAAGCCGGATGGATGCCTCTGAGCTCTTGAACATGGGTATTTCCAACGTCTATCGGGAATCCCTAGAAACATCCGTGCGATTAGCTAGTGATGTCCTCCATCATATGGGTTTTAGAAGATACACCGTACACCGGCAGGCTCAGAACTTTATCAAATACGACGAGGAAAGCCTCAGAAGACTGGCCACTGAACCGATGAACAGCGACCAGTATGTTTTCAAGGTAAGAGAGGAAATGGAGCAGCAGGAGAAGCTGCTCGAGGAAGACTTGAAAAGAGGTATCGTGGACAATGACCATCAATGGGACAGTGCACGAATCAGGAAAGACGCAGACTAGGTCCCTCTAAAAGAGTTTACTAGCGAAGGTATCAAGCACCTCAATGATGATGAGGATGATAATGATCCATTCCAGGCGACTGCTCTCCCGGTGGTGGTTATAGGACATATACACCGTGAGATTATCCTCTACAATCTTCAGGGTATTGTCGATCTCCCTGTAGCGTGGCACCAGTTCGAAATGACGCACCAGTGTGTCATGAAGTCTGTCGAGGTATTCATTTTCCCAGGCTACATCCGGACTATCCAGAATGTAAAGGTTTTCGGCAATGGTGTTTTTGGTATTCAATGTTTTGCCAATAAAGCTCATGGCTTTTTTCTGACTCAGTTTCACTTTGCCATATACCTGCATGTCGTGCGTATAGGCCTTGATTTCACTAAGAATAGACTGACTGAGGCCATTAAAATGATCAAGAGCCACGGATTGCGCCAGGTGCATCATGATCATCTTGTTCACAGAATGATTAAAAGTGCCGAGTGCAAGGGTGTCAAAACTCAGGGTGATTTCATCCTCTCTCTCACCCAGTAAAATCTCCAGATCATCAGATGTCGCGCTGCTTTTAGGACGAATGGATGAAGCCTTCAAGAGCTTGAGGTACTCTTCGATATCGGGCTTCGTCATTCCTGCAAACACCACAGCGCCATAGCTTACGATATAGACGTATCGTGTGATGTCTAATTGGTAATACAGCTCAAGGGAGCTTTTGGTGATCAGGTGCTCCGGATGAAGTAGCCGGTAGTTCGCTACATCTATCCTGTCCGCAATGTGATAAGCGGTGTATAGTATTTTATCGTCCATTCTAGGTTATTTTAAACCTTAAACGATAAATAGAAATAAACAATCAGAGCTTCCGTGAAATAATTTTTGACCCTACCGAAAGCTATCAATGCTAATTGACCTGAAACGTTCTTGATATGTTAAAACCAAAATGGATTTCGCCATCAAAGAAGTTATTGGTAGTTTCAGAAATGAACCCTTTTGGAACCATTGACGTGGCATTGGTAAACTGAAGTTGAAACACATGGCCACCCGTCTCCAAATCTATCCCTATGGCCAATGAATTCCTTGTGTTTTCATTGAGTTGCTGGAACTGGTGATAATATTCTACACAAAGGGCCAGTCGCTGTGAAAACTTAACCCTACCCCCCATTCCGAGAGCAAAAATATCATTGTTTATGTCCTCTACCCTGATCAAATTCCTATGGACCCATGTGGGTACCAATTGAAGAGAAATACTGCTGTTGAGCTTTCTGGCAAGGAGCAGAGAATGTGTATTGGCAAGTCTATTTGCCAAACTAAGGTCATATTCTGGATCCTTTAGTGTCTTGAGTGCAATAGAGCTCAACCATGTCGCGGAAAAGGGAATACTACCTTCTCCGGTAGATTGACGCACTATTCGATACTTAATAAAGCTGTCATAGGTCTTTTCGAACGAACTTCTACCTAACCCAAGGTAGAGTCGATCGTTTAGTGCATACTCCAGCCCGATTCGGATGGTGGCATTGTCTAACCCAAAAAGTTCATAGCCACCACCATCGATGGTACCGAAGCGGTGAGCAATGATAAAATCCATGACCCCCTTTTTTCGGGTTTCTATAGAATGTCCATTAATAAGTCTCGTTCCCTTAAAGGTGGCCTCAGTCAATGTCTTTTGATCCCCTCGTTCATCCTCCAGCATTGACAACAGGTCATCCTGAGCAGCTAAGGTGAGTGAAAATATCAGAGCGATTGATGTAGATAAACAATGTTTTAGCATGATTTCAAAGTGAGAAGTTGAACAATGCTTTTACTTCCACCACCTCGGCGATATTTTGAAACACGAGTGAGGGGATTTCAATATCAAACTCTGCCACAGAGAGTTCGAAATTAGTGGCTGCGGTCAGGGTAGCTGCTGTCCTGGCAAATTTCACCACTGTTGTGAGGGGCTTCTTCACGCCATGGATTTCAATTTCGCCGGATACCTCTGCCTCGAAACTTCCGCTATTCGAGAAGTCCAGATCAGCGAAGTTTTTGATTTGCCCCTTAAAGGTAGCCTTCGGGAATTTCTCAGACTCGAGATAGTTTTCATTGAAATGTTCCTCCATCAGGCTTTTATCAAAATGAAAACCTTTGATCAACATTGAGACTGCCAATGTGCCTTTGTTAAGATCAATAGCGCCTAGCACCTCCTTATTAATGGCCTCAATGTTTTCTAAAGGCGCTTCCGAGAAAAATGAGGCTGTGCCTTTACGGTCTAAAATTGGCCCTTGGGCGGATATTTGAGCAATGGCACATAATGCCATTACCAGTGATAGTATTCCGATCTTCAACATGGTAGTTTAATTAAGAATAAATAGTTAGGCAATTGATTAATTGTTCAGAGCACCATCATTTACCCAGCAACTTATCAGGTCAATCTGTTGCTGAGAGAGACTAGAGCCTTTAGGCATTGATTTGTTACCGGTTTTTGTTTTGATGGAACTGGCTCTTGATTGTATGGTGCTGAATGAAGTCAAGTTTGGTGAAACGCTACCATTGTGGCATCCAGAAATGGCGCAATTGTTTTCAATGATGCTTTTTATGGAAGCTTCATAACTCACCCCAGAATTGATCTCCACACTTTGCGCACTTTCACATCCGTTCTGATCAATCACCGCAACCGAATAAGTCCCAAGCCCCAGCCCCTCAAAAGTGTTCCCAATTTGCACTTCTCCGTTATTGATCTGATAAGAATAGGGTTCCATTCCTCCAGTAGCATTCACTCGTATGCTGCCATCTGTAGTCCCACAACCAGCATTATTGGTAATTACTTCGGTAAGATTTACGCCACCAGTGTTTTCAATGGAAACTGAAAGCTCGTCGGTGCAGTCATTTGCATCTGTTGCCACTACGATATATGATCCAGCTTCCATATTGGCGAATATTCCATCCACATTGGTCTTGCCAGCAGATGTAAAAGTATAAGGAGGCTCCCCACCAGAGGCAGCCACCGCAAAGCTGCCTACAGGTGAGTCGCACTGAGATGCCTGAACTTCCAATGTCGCAATAACCACTGGGGAGGTTGAGCAATCTATTTTTGGGTTCATTTGTTCCCACTGGCAGGATGTGGCCAGAAGAAACGTTAGTACATATAGCAATCTAAGGACTCGATCGTTCATTGGATGTTCTTCTAATTTCACGAGACAAAAATCATTTCTTTAATGCTTTCTAACTATCAGTATTCCGGCATTTGATTGGAAATTTCCGACACTCTTAGGTGCGATTATTTCCCACTGTAAACTTTACGACATTTTGTCACCAACCATCTCGAATAGGTTTGAAAGGAGGCGCCGGATCATATGATTACAAACTCCCCACACCACAACATCCTTCTTAGCCAGTGTGTCTGTTGATTGATCAGCCATGCGATAGCTAACGTGCAACTGTAGGAAATCCGACATGATAGGGAGAATTAAGCCTTAGCTCAACAAATCTGATGGGCTATGCCCAAATTCCCTTTTGAAGCACTTAGAAAAATAAGAAGGGCTTGCAAAGCCTGTTTGGAATGCTACTTCGGCGATTCCTTCATGATTACTCAAGATCAATTCTTTGGCCTTATGTAACCGCACAGAAGAGATCATCTGATTGGGTGATTTGTTGGTGATGGACTTAAGCTTTCTCTGCAGCTGTCTTTCACTAATCCCCACCTCCTTGCATAGCATATCTACTCCGAACTTCTCATTGCTCATGTGACTTTCGATACACTGAAGGATATTTTCGAGAAATGAATCATTTTGCCTGGCAAGAGTCGGTTGGCTAGTATACTCGTTTTGGTAATTAAGTTGATCAGTGACGCTATAAAGTAAAAGGTGGTTGGCGGTTGTTGTTTCAAAAACAGTATTGTGTTGAGCGAAATTCAAGCCTGCTCCAGACAAGAGATGTTTCACTGTCTGGGTGATCAGTATTTGACTAGGCCCGGCCTGTTTAAGCATGGACGTCACAAAGCTCCCGGTTTCATTGCTAATGAAATGGGCCTGATCCACTGGCATTTCTTTGATATGAACACCGACGCAAACCTTTAAATCAAGGGACTCAAAGGTATCTATTAGGGCTATGCCACAATGTACAGCTTTGCTTGGGCCTTGAAACGAAGCAATAAAGGTGTCCTGATTAAACCGAATGACCTTCCCCCTATACTGTACCACCAATCGGTTAATGAGCTGCAGAAGCTCATTATCTCCCTTGTTTGATGAAAGAATTCGCCCGGCCATAATGGTAAAAAGCTGCCTCTCGTAATTTGGCCGAGGTTTTACATTGAGGATAAATGCTTTCATTTCATTGAGAACCTCTTCGGTATTCCCTGCCCAAAATAAGTGATCATCACCATCAAACTCCACAAACCTTGCGCCGGCAATGCGCTGGGCTATAAACCTTCCCTCTTCAATTTTCACATCAACATCGTTGGTTCTTTGCATCATAAGGGTAGGCACCTTAATGGATCCTAAAATATCAACGATATCCACCTCAGTGTTGGTTTTAGTGAGGACAAGTGCAGCACTAGGACTTGCCCCTGATCTTAAGTAGTTGGCCAGCCAATCCATAAAAATGGGATCTTTAGCTTTTGATGGAGCGAGTGTTTCGAGATTCATTTCGCCACCGCCCCAGCTGTTTTCGATCATGTCATACACCTGCTGTCGTTGCTCATCTGTAGGTGCCCAGGGATAATCAGGTGCATATCTCCTCTTGGCAAAAACTCCAAATGTTATGAGTGAAATAGTGCGATTGGGATACGTAGCTGCAAACAAAGCGGAAACGGAACCACCCTCAGAATGCCCGAAGAGTATGGCTTTTTCGGCTCCCACGGCATCCATCACGGCTCTCAAATCATCCATTCGCTCTTCTAGTGTGGAGAGTTCCACTACTCGGTCTGACAGACCAGTCCCCCTTTTATCAAATAAAATAACCCGACATATTTTACCCAGTTCATACAGGAAATGGACCAATTCCGGACAAGCCCACATCCAATCAATGTTGGATACCCAACCTGGGATATAGACCAAGTCAATAGTGCCTGAGCCAAATACCTGATAGGCAATATTGATACGGCCGCTTTTGGTATATTGAGTAGAGGGTTTCATAAAGGCGGTTTAGTACTATTCTCTCTTAGAGCGAATGACGATTCAACTGTTCACACTTCAAGTCGAAAGCAAAGTTTAATTAATTTCAGTTGTATTTTATCCGACTTTTGTAAAAACCCGCCAAACACCCATTCAATTAATGCACACAGTTCTGAGATTGTTAATTAGCTGTATGTGGAAGTTTTCCCGAAGGGGAAGTCTAGGTGGTGGTCAATTTCAAAGGATTAATGAAAAAAACCTGTGTTTTACTCTTAAAGCAAAACACAGGTTTTGAGTTTAGTTTCTTAGGGCCATCGCTCTTACTCATACCTAATGGAATTCACTGGATTCACCATCGCAGATTTGAGGGTTCTGAATCCCGCAATCATAAGTGAAACCACTATGATGGTGGTGGATGGAATCCCGAAAGTGAAGAAATCCATTGGTTTATAGTTGTTAAATATGGAGCCAATGAGTCCATCCACCAGATAAAATCCGGCGGTTATCCCTATTACTGAGGAGATGAAAAGGAGTAAGAAGTAACTTCTGCTGATCAGGTAGACGATGTGCCCTACACTACCCCCCAGTACTTTGCGCACACCGATTTCTTTGGTTCTCTTGATCAGGTTGATAGACACCAGGGTATAAAGGCCAAGACAGGAAAGCACAAAAGCTACGGTGCCCAGAAAGCCAAAGATCATGAGGATGTTGTTATTCACCTCCTTGGCTTCCCTGAGCAGGTCATCCTGATAAAACCCTGCAAAAGTCTTGGTGGGGATTTTACTGTTCCATTCGGTTTCCAGGTAGTCATAGACCTCTTTCACATGGTTGATGTTGACCTTAGCCACCATGAAGCTGTAGGTGCCATCGTCCTGAAACTTGAGGCTTTTCAGGCGCATGGCTGTAGGCTCTATTGGCGCCCAAAAACCATACATGTAGAAATTCTTCACCACCCCTACCACTGTGAGTGTAGTGGAATCATTGAGATAGACCCGCTGCCCAATCGGGTTGGTCCAGCCAAACTCTTCCACAGCCCGCTCATTTACGACCAGGGAGTTTTGACTGTCAGAAGCCTCCAGCTCTTTGGAAAAGGACCTGCCATTCACGATTTTCAAGCCCATCGCTTCGATATAGTTGATCCCTACGTCCAGCATGTTGGTCTGAACTTCCAAATCCTGATTTTTCAGGAGCGCACCATAGTTTCCCCTGCCTATGTGGTTCTTTGCACTGGCTATTTGCTCTATGTCAGGGTTAGCCAGCATAGAAGCATAAATTTTCTGCTGCTGGGTTTCGTTTAGCAGGCTCACTCCTATGATCTGGTCACGGTTAAAGCCCATGTCGAGGGTTTCCTGATAGCGGGCATTTTGAATGAAAGCCACACTGGCGAAAATGGCGATCACAGTGAAGGCGTACTGAGTGGCCAGCAACACTTTCGTTAGCTTGCCTGCTCCACCAATGCTGAGGCTCCCGCGGAGGATGCTCACAGGCTTGTAGCGACTGATGTACAGCGATGGATAAAACCCGGCAAGTAAGGTGGTGAACACCAGCAGGCCTACCAGAAACAAATAGAATTTAAAATCCTGGGTGAGATCCAGCTGTAGGTCGAGTCCCTGCCACATGGCACCATAGGCAGGCACCAAATAGGACGCAATCCCCAAAGACATCAACAAGGCCAACAGGCATACAGTGAGGTTTTCCGTCATAAACTGCTTGATCAGCTGTCTTCGTGTGCCTCCGAGCACTTTTCGCACCCCTATTTCTTTCAGTCGGCGGTTGGAGTTGGCAATGGCAGTGTTGGTGAAATTGAAACAAGCCACCAGCAAAATCAACAGCGCCATCACCTGTGGAGTAAGAATGGCCGCAGGCGGCATGGCATTGCGCAGATTGTCCCATCGGAGCTGCCTTGATATCTGGGCGTGGTTGTTCATGGGGCTAAGGACAAACCGGGCAATGGTGAAATCCGGTCGGGCCTCCTGCTGAACCGCCAGGTATTGATCCAGTAATGGCTCGAAGGTTTTTGCCTGGTTGGGGTCATTGAAATACACGAAGGTGTTTTGCGCAAAAGCACCCCAGTTTCCTTTCACATTGTCATCATACATCCGAAACCGATTTTCAAATGAAGTGAGGATTTCAAAATGCACGGAGGAGTTTTGTGGTGGAGCTTCCACCACTCCTGCTATGGTGAAGTTGAAACTCATGCCGGTATCGTCAAAGACCGTGAGCACTTTTCCAATGGGGTCTTCATTCTCATAGAACTTACGGGCATACTCCTCTGTCACCACAGCCTGGTCCAGCTTGTGATATGCCAGTGGATCACCGGTGACTACCGGAAAAGTGAAGGACTCGATCAATCCCGGATCGGCATAGCAGACGCTCGTATTAAATACCTTATCCATGTTCACATCCCTGACCGTGAACACGTGACTTTCGAAGCGAAAGACCCGATCTGCACCCGCCAGGTCATTCCTGATGGCATCGGCCATGGGCATGGGAATGCGGCCATATTCTATCAGATCCCCCTGAGTTTCCCGGAGGTTATGGATCTTATAGATGTGATCAATCTGCGTGTGACTCTTGTCAAAGTCCCAGTTCTGCTTAGAGTTCAGATAAGCCACTATACAGCAGGCAAGTGCGAGGCCCAGCCCCACGATGTTGATGGCCACGTAGACCTTGTTTTTCAGGAGGTTACGGAGGGCGACTTTTAGGAAGTTCTTAAGCATGACGAATCAGGTATTGGGTGAGTATATGATGAGTTTTGACCTTGCCTCCAAAAAGCCAATCATTGTGCCAATAACCATAACTCATTGTAAAACAAGTGGATAAGGACTTGCATTACTTCACTGGACGTTCATAACCGAACAATCGGACAGCGTTTTATGTCCGGTTTGGCGAGAATTCAGAGCGGGGAACACATTTGAGGGTCTAGAAAACAGTTGAATAGACTCAAAACGTCCAATCATCTTTCAATCAAGGGTACACCGCCACCTGCTCTGCCGTGTTTCTTCTAACACCCTTCGTAATTTGCTCCCAATAAAACCCCCAAAATAAAAAAGGCTCCTATTTTTGCGCAAATCAAAAATCACAAATGAAAGATTTCGTAGCAGAACTAAAATGGAGGGGCATGATTCAGGACATCATGCCAGAGACGGACGAACACCTGATGGAAAGCATGCGATCTGCTTATCTCGGCATTGATCCTACTGCCGACTCTCTGCACATTGGTCACCTGGTGGGTGTGATGATGCTGAAGCATTTTCAGCAATGTGGACATAAGCCCTATGCCCTTATTGGGGGAGCTACAGGCATGATCGGAGATCCTTCCGGGAAATCTGCCGAACGAAATCTTTTGGATGAGAAAACCCTCCGTCATAATCAGGATGCCATCAAGTCACAGCTATCGAGGTTTCTGGATTTTGACTCAGATGCGCCCAATGCTGCTGTGCTGGTCAACAACTACGACTGGATGAAGGACTTCTCCTTCCTCGGCTTCATTCGCGACGTGGGCAAGCACATCACTGTCAACTACATGATGGCCAAAGACTCAGTGAAGAAGCGATTGTCCTCAGAATCATCTGATGGCATGAGTTTCACAGAGTTCACCTACCAGCTGGTGCAGGGGTATGACTTTTTGCACCTTTACAAAGAAGCTCAGTGTACGCTGCAGATGGGCGGTAGCGACCAGTGGGGTAACATCACCACGGGTACAGAGTTGATCCGTCGCATTGGCGGTGGTAAGGCCTATGCCCTCACCTGTCCGCTGATCACCAAAGCAGACGGCACCAAGTTTGGGAAAACTGAAGGCGGTAATATCTGGCTGGATGCCGAGCGCACCTCACCTTACCAGTTTTACCAGTACTGGCTCAATACCTCCGATGCAGATGCAGAGAAGTACATCAAAATCTTCACGTTCCTCTCCAAAGAGGAAATCGAATCACTGATAGCCACACATCGGGAAGCACCGCATCAGCGAGCCTTGCAAAAGAAACTAGCTGAGGAAATCACGGTTAGCGCACATTCTCAGGCGGATTTGGAAATGGCCATCAAGGCCTCAGATATCCTGTTTGGGAAATCTACCACAGAAGACCTCACGGCTATCAATGAAAAGACCCTGCTGCAGGTTTTTGAGGGGGTGCCGCAGGTAGAAATCTCCAAAGCGGAGTACGAAGCGGTGGCCAACGTCACCGATTTACTTAGTGAATTGACGCAGGGCGTAGTGTTTCCTTCCAAAGGGGAAGCTCGCAAAATGATCAAAGGTGGTGGTGTCAGCATTAATAAAGTGAAAGTAGAGTCCTCCGAGGCAGCAGTCAATTATGATTTGCTGCAAGGCAAATACCTCCTGGCGCAGAAAGGCAAAAAGAACTACTACCTGATCAAAGTATCTTGAGTTTCGGGTAATTGCATTATTTTTACTTCTAATTGAATTTTTACCAGCGATGAACAGAGCCCTAATTTACCTTTTCTTCTCAGTTTTTTTGTTGAGTTTGTCGGTGCCCGTTTGGGCACAGGATACAGAGGAAGACCCTTATGCTGACTACTCCTATTTGTGGGAGGATACCAAAAAGAAGAAAAAGAAAAAGAAGAAGAACGATGCCCCTGAAGTAAAGACGGTACCTGATTATGAGCCTGTACAGCCAGAAGAGGAAGCAATCTATACACCTCCGGCAGATCCGTTGATAGACGAATCACCGGTTGACAGCCTTCAGCAGGAAGAAGAACTTCGCCTTGATTCGCTGGAAGAAGCACCTCAGGAAGAGGTCCAATATCCGGTGGATAGTCTGGATAAGCCTATCGAGAAAGAACCACTGGAAGAGCTGAATGAAGAAGAGTATCAGGAGATCGAGAAAGCGCCCAAAGAAAAGAAAGAGCGCAAGGATCGATCAGGTGCACCACCCGTGCAGGACTTTCGCTCAGGGATGGGAACAGAAAGTGGTGGAGGTTCATTTGATGGTGGACTCACGGTCACCCAGATAGACGATCAGTACTTTGTGGGCTTGGTACTGAACCCGGAGTTTTCGATCGGGAAAGTGGGTGTTGGTCTGAATGTGCCGGTGCTGTATGGCCTGGATGACCAATCTATCCGTACGGAGATTTTTAAAGATGGTGTAGGAGCAGCAAGGCTCATCACTTACATCCGATATGGGGTGCAAAAGGCTGATCCTGTGTATGTAAAGGTAGGCCAGCTCAATAATACCATGGTTGGTTTTGGTGGTCTGATCAATAACTACACCAACTCTACCAGTTTTGAAAAGCGAAAAGTGGGTCTTCATTATGACCTGAATGTGAAAGGACTTGCGGGCATCGATGGAGTCTATAGCGATTTCAGTCCAGGGTCTTTTAATCTTTTTGCCATCCGGCCCTACGTGAGACCGATGGCC
Source organism: Marinoscillum sp. 108 (assembly GCF_902506655.1). Lineage (NCBI taxonomy): Bacteria > Pseudomonadati > Bacteroidota > Cytophagia > Cytophagales > Reichenbachiellaceae > Marinoscillum > Marinoscillum sp. 108. The sequence continues at coordinate 832,808 of NZ_LR734808.1, forward strand.
TGGACACCTATTCCTATTGTCAGAACCTTTGAGTTTGGAGCGACTATCGTCCGGGATAAAGACCAATCGAAGATCGTAACCAGCGACAGCACATCTACCTCATATCTGTTTACCAGGAATGGTATTGGTGCTTTTGGGTTAGATATGGGGGTCACTTTGTTGCGGGTGCCGTTTATTCAAATCGACCTCTTCGCTACCTACTCTAAACTAAATGTGACATCTGAGGTACTTACAGACTCTTTGGAGTCCAACTACGCGACCACCAATGAACCCTCTATCATGTCTGATGGCTTTGAAAATGGAAGTGGCGCCAGTGTGGGTATCAACTTTCGGTTCCATTTCATAGCGGATATCCTCAGTACTGACGTTCGCATAGAGCGCCTGAACTACTCAGACCATTACTTACCGCAGTTTTTCGATGCCACATATGAAATTAACAAAGACGCTAGAATCTATGCACTGGGTGGCGCAGAGAAAATGAGTGGCTTCTACGGAAGTCTCACTGGCCACATTTTGAAGAAAGTGCAGCTGGGCGGTAGTCTGATGATTCCAGATGACGTCACCGAAGCTACACCAGCAACCGTAAGGGTCAATGCAGACCTGGACAGACTGGCGGATAAGTTTTCATTTCACGGTAGCTACATCAAAGGAAACCTCACAGACCTTGGGGACACCTTTAAGTTTGATGAGCGCTCCCTGGCGAAACTGAGGGTGATTTACCATCTTAATAAATTTCTGGCTGCCGGGTTTGACTACTACTGGGCCTTCACTCCTACAGCGGATGGTGGTTACAAGCCTACCAAATATGTCTCGCCGTATTTTGGTGTGAGCGTCCAGTTCTAAAGCAAGAGGAATACACCAATCCCAAAGTTGGGAGCAGCAAGGATACGTTTGCCTGATGAGGCAAAACCGGCAGAGGCCGCAAAGCCAAGACCATTATCCACGGAGTAAATCAGTTCTGGCGTAAAAGACATGTACTCGGTGTTGTTGGCAAAGACGCCATTGGCATTAGACGTGTCTGCATCACCATTGTACAGCGAGTTGACACTGTAAACCTTCAACAGTGTGGTAAACTGATTCAAAGACACCCCGATCTCTCCACCATAGTGAAACTCGTCAGAAAAGCCCTGGGTTCTGTTATTGAAACCCAAAATACCCGTGATGTAGGCGGGGGTACCACTGATAGAGTGACTGGCTTCCAATTTCAGTAGCTGATTGAACTCACCATCACCGGTTTGGAGAATGCGATCACTGGAGACCTCCGATGATCCAAATGGTAATCCCAAAATCAGACTGGCAGCCAGGTGAACCGGCTGATCCTGAAACATGCCATATTTCAGCCCGATATTGGTATCTCCAAAGGAGTTGATCTCATCACCTGGTATGGTGTTCCCACTTTGGTTAAACTCCACACGATTCAGTGTAGATCTCACGAAAAATGGAACATACAAGATAGCATTGAATCGATCCGAAAGTCCATACTCGCCATAGAAACTGGTGGTATAAAGACTCACTGTGGGAATATCGGTAATGTTTCCCCCCGAATTGAAAAAGTACTGGGAGCGAATCATATTCTGACCCAGCTTCAGGAAGCCTTTATTTTTCTGATAAACCCATCCCCCTCCGGCAATCGTCTGCAGGGAGATTGACAGTAAAATGGATGCGAGTATGTGCTTTTTCTGATTCATAGTGCTAGTTGAGTGCTGCGGATCCGAAAGTGATGCTGGCGGGCTTACAGAGAAGAATCACATAGTTATAGTCATTCAGTCCCACGCTGGAGTTTACCAGACTCACGTTATAGGTCTTGGCGCCATTGGTAGTTACCTCTGCGATTTCCAGACCCTGTGAGCGCACCACTGTGCCGCTGGTAGAGTTGGCCAGGTACACGAAAGTTCCCAGTGCAAAGCTCGTCTCAAAGTCTGCACTGAAAGTAAGAATCAACTGGTCATTATCGTCAATAAACAGTGTGACAGTACCCACTGCCTTATAGCTCCCGCTCCCTTCAAAAACACCTGAACGAGCCTGCGTGCCAATCATAAGCTGAAAAGGTGGACTTTTTACGTCTTCTATCTCCGCCGTGATGGATACAATGCCATTGGCATGGGCAGTGACCAGTCCTGAGCTATTCACTGTAGCGAGGGTTTCATTGGAAGAAGTCCAGATCACTGGTTTGTCTGTGACTTCCACATCATCCATGGTAAATGCCCTGGCAGTGAGTTGGATCGTTTCATTGATCATCAGAGAGCTCCCTGGCGCTGTGATTTGCACCCGGGCCACATCGTCTGTGTTTTCTACTACAGTTACATCCACCGTTACGGTTTCTTCATTGGCATAGCTGATCTGAATTTTAGTCTGGCCTTTTCCTACAGCAGTCACTTTTCCACTTTGATCTACCGAAGCCACACTCCGGTCATTGCTTTGCCAGATGAGCTCAGCATCTTCTTTTGCCACCCACATATTGTAATAATAGGTGGCCTCTATCTGAACAGTCTCTCCCACTTTCAAGCTGATACTGGTCACCTCAGTGAGAATGGCGGCATCCTTTGGATCATCTATAAAGTCTGTGCCTATGCATGATGCAAGGGAAAGTAGGCAGAGTAAATACATTTCACGGTACCTCATGAGATAAATTTAGGGAGTCGCTCGCCAAAAGTGACTTTTCAAATGTCAGCGTTGAGGCATTTGGAGTAATTATTGTCCTGTCATGTCATTTCATTCGCATCAAAAATCACCCGATCAAGTAATACCCGGGCAAGGACTTTGACTTTTTTGCGTAGGTTTATCGCTTCCAAATTAAACAACTATGAAAAGATATTTTACTTACCTCCTAATCACCCTTCCCTTGCTGATATATTCCCAAAAGGTGGACATGGAGTTACTCAAAGGGATACAACCAAGGAGTATAGGGCCGGCTGGCATGGCCGGACGTGTCACCGCCATTGACGTGGTGAATAGTCGGCCTGAGGTGATCTATGCAGGTACCGCATCAGGGGGTCTCTGGAAGTCAGAAAGTGGTGGTACCGCCTGGGAGCCCATCTTTGACAAACAGACCACAGCGTCTATAGGTGCCGTGGCCATTCAACAGTCTAATCCTTCAGTGATTTGGGTAGGTACAGGTGAAGGCAATCCAAGAAATTCACTGAATGGTGGAGACGGGATTTATAAGAGCCTTGACGGAGGCAAGAACTGGATTAAGTCTGGTCTGGACAAAACCCGAAATATTCATCGAATCATCATCGACCCACAAAACCCAAATACCGTGTATGTAGGGGCCATTGGCTCCCCCTGGGGTATCCATCCAGAGCGCGGAGTATTCAAAACCACGGATGGTGGCAAAACCTGGAAAAAAATCCTCTACGTGAACGATAAGACCGGAGCCGCAGACCTGGTGATGGATCCTTCCAACCCCAACAAGCTCATGGTGGCCATGTGGGAGCATTACCGACAGCCCTGGTTTTTCACTTCGGGAGGGCCAGGGTCAGGCTTGTATGTGACTCATGATGGTGGCGAAAACTGGGTAAAGAGAACCGATGAAGATGGGTTGCCCAAAGGTGATCTTGGGCGTATGGGGCTGGCCATTGCTCCCAGCAATCCCAAAATCGTGTATGCCCTGGTAGAGTCTAAAAAGAACGCGCTTTACAAATCAGAAGATGGAGGTTTCAAATGGACCAAAGTAAATGATAAGAGCGAGATTGGTAACCGACCTTTCTACTATGCAGACATTTTCGTAGATCCGGTGAATGAAAACAGGCTCTATACGGTCTATACCTACATCAACGTAAGTACTGATGGTGGCCGGTCTTTTGATCAGCTGATGCCCGCCTACAACACCACACGAGGTGTACATCCTGATCACCATGCCTGGTGGATTCACCCCTCTGATCCCAATTATATCATCGAGGGAAATGATGGGGGGCTGAATATCTCCAGAGACCGGGGCACGACCTGGCGGTTTGTTCAGAATCTACCGGTGGCACAGTTTTACCACATTTCGGTAGACAATGATTTTCCATACAATGTTTACGGAGGCATGCAGGACAATGGCTCATGGGCCGGCCCTGCTTATGTATGGAAAGACCAGGGCATCAGAAACAGCTACTGGCAGGAAGTTTCCTTTGGTGACGGCTTTGACGTGGTACCTGATCCGGACGATAACCGATATGGGTTCTCTATGGCCCAGGAAGGCTGGGTAGGTCGATATGACTTGAAAACCGGCCATTTCGAATATGTGAAACCCCATGCACCCGAATTGGATGTGAAGCTTCGATTCAACTGGAATGCAGCCATTGGTCAGGATCCTTTTGACAGCAAGACCCTCTACTTTGGTAGCCAGTTTGTACACAAAAGCACTGACAAAGGTCAAACCTGGGACATCATTTCCCCGGATCTTACCACCAACGATAAGAGTAAGCAAAAGCAGGACGAGAGCGGTGGGCTTACGATGGATGCCACCGGAGCAGAAAATTATTGTACCATATTAGCCATTACTCCTAGCGTATTGGAAAAGGACGTGCTCTGGGTAAGTACTGATGACGGAAATATCCAGTTGACCCGAGACGGAGGAAAGACCTGGACGAAAGTGTCTCAAAACATTAAAAACCTTCCTGTAAATGTCTGGATACCTCAAATACAGGTGTCTAATAAAAATGCAGGTGAGGCTTTTGTGATTGCCAACAACTACCGAAACTTTGATTTCAAGCCATATGCCTATCACACCACCAACTATGGTAAAACCTGGGAAAGAATAGTGGATGAGAATGACGTGACTGGCTATGCGCTATCGATCATTCAGGATCCTGTAGAGCCAAAACTGATGTTTCTGGGGACTGATGACGGGCTCTATATCTCCATTGATGCAGCTAATACATGGACGAAATGGACCAATGACTACCCTACCGTGAATACCATGGATATGGTGATTCATCCACGTGAACATGACTTGGTGATTGGGACTTTTGGTCGTGCTGCATACGTCATCGATGACATACGTCCATTGCGTGCACTGGCATCCGCAGGTATCAGCATACTGAGTAAGCCGATTCATCTTTTTGAACCACCTACCGCTTACAATGCCATTTGGCAACAACCCACAGGTACCCGATTTGGGGCCGATGCTATGTTCAATGGTGAAAACAGGAAGAGCGGTGCCATGCTCTCTTACGTGATCAATGTCCCAAAAAAGGATGATGACGAAAAAGAAAAATCCAAAGAGGAAGATGAGAAGAAAGGACTTGATTCATTAACCTTAGAGGTGTTTACCCTGGACGGCAACCTGATCAGAACCATTAAGCAAAAGGTGCCTGAAAAGAATGGAGTGAACAGAATGTACTGGAGACTCGATGAAAAAGGCGTGAATAGCCTCACCCGCAAAGAGCTGGATAACAAACGTGAACCCGGAGGCGTGGATGTGATGCCGGGAACTTACAAACTACGCCTGTCCTATGCGGGAGAATCATCCGAAACTCAGGTGGAGGTGAAGTTTGACCCCAGAATGGACGTTTCTATGGAAGCACTCCAGGCAAGGTATGAAGCCCTCAAAGCGTTGGAATCGGAGAAAGAACTGGCCCTCGGTCGCGTGGAGCAGATCAAAGAGAAGCTGACGATCATTGATGAATTAACCAAACGCATGAAAGCCAAGAATGAAAAGGCTTTTGAAGCTGAACTCAAGCGCTCGAAGGAAACAAAGGATACCCTGAACAGCCTGCTGGATCTGTACCTCGGTAAGGAAGATGACCGACAGGGAATCACCGCAGATCAGACGGACAATGTCGACAGTTATTACGGAACAGCTTACTTCTACCTGTCCAACGGTCTGCATGTACCCACAAGGACAGAAAAGGCCATGGTGGCGAAATTCAAGTCGGTGATGGAGGTGGCTAACCAAAAGACGGATGATTACCTGGCCGCTAATTGGGCTCAATATAAAGAGCAAATGGAAGCCCTTGATCTGAGTCCTTTTAAGGACTGAGTGAGGTGAAGTGAAAAATGAAGAAATGCTTTGAGAAATCGTATGGTTTATCGTATTTTGTACGATAAACTATACGATCATGAAGGTCACAGCACTCATAGAAGACGATTTGATTGATAAAATCAAAGAAGCTACCGGTGGCAGAAACATCACCGATAGCATCACCATTGCGCTCAAAGAGTATCTCCGAAACAAGAACATCGATAAAGTCATTGATGAAGTTGAGAAAGAGCCTTTTGTATTCAATGAAGACATGGCAGCCTATGGTATCCGCAACCTGAACAGAAACAGATGATTTTGGTGGATACCTCGGTTTGGATTTCTTTCCTCAGAAACTCAGATCCGGATCTCACGGCCATCCTGAAATCCTATTTGAAAAGGAAGGAAATATATGCCGTAAGTGCGGTCTTTGGAGAGCTTTTGCAGGGTGTAAAGAACAAAAGGGAAAGAGAACTGGTTGTCACCCTTTGGGAAAACCTGCCTGCAGTGGATGAGACTGATTTATTCATTCATGCAGGAAATCTTTCGAATGAACATAAGTTTTATGCCCACGGGATTGGATTGATTGACTGCTATATTCTGGCGGCAGCCCTTCGCAATGACCTTGGACTTTGGACCCTGGACAAAAAGCTGGGTGAAGCGGCGGATAGTCTGGCCCGGTAGCAGAAAGTTTTAAATTCCAGGTGGTCAAAGACCATTTGGAAGAACATCATAGCGGAAAGGCAATATGGTGAGGTGTTCAGATTTTGCGACAAGCCTTTACCAAAACCGGGCTCACCCACCGCCTTTCCGATTGATGTGTTTACTTTTATATCATGCGTGTTCGCTCATTACTTTGGTAGAAAGCGACACCACTTCTTCATCCTGCTGAGGGGATAATCCACTTACCCCCATTCCTCCTATTACTTTATTGTTTCTGACAATGGGAAGTCCCCCACCTAGTCCGGTGATCTTGGGATCTACCCAATGTGAAATGTCCTTACCGTTCTCAATCGCCCATTCACCAAGAAGTAGCGTTGATTTTCGCATTCTGGCAGCAGTATATGCCTTGGCGATGGCCAGTGGTCCGGTTTGCAGGCCCACTCCGTCCATTCTGGAAAACGCCACCAACTCCCCGTGATCATCACACACGGCAATGGATAGTTGCACATTCCATTCTGCTGCTATTTTCATGGCCTCCTTCACTAGTAGTGAGGCTTCAGATAAGGTAATCATACTGTCTCCATTTTGGTGAAGGTTTCAGGTTGTGTTTCGGGCATTTTTCTGCTCCACCAGGTAGCGAGCATAGATCCCGTGATATTCATGATGGGGCCATTGACAGCTGCTGCCAGTCCCAGGGTGCTGATTTTGCCCATAGATGCTGCTATTCCCGAAGCAAGACCTCCATTTTGCATACCAACTTCTATTGCGATTGTCCTGCAGTCATTCTCTGGCATTTTGAACAAACGAGCACCCCAATACCCTAGGAAATATCCACAAGTCATATGAATGAACATGGCCAGGATCAACAGGAAGCCCACGTTGAGCAAGCTGTCATGTCCGGCGGCCGTAATGATTACGATAATGAAAACAATACCCGCCATGGAGACCTTGGGCATGAGTCTATCCAGCCAGGTAAATTTCCCATGAAAGAAATGATTGAAAACGAGTCCCAGGCCTACCGGGAGAAGCACCATCTTCACTACACTCATCATCATGGCGCTCACATCCACAGGTACGAACTCTCCACCCAACTGACTCATTAAAAAAGGAGTCGCCAATGGAGCCAGTACCGTAGCCACGGAGGTCAGGGTAATAGACAATGCCAGATTGGCCTTGGCGATGTGTGCCATCACGTTCGAAGCGAGTCCACTTGGTGATGAACCCACCAAAACAATGCCCGCTGCGATTTCATTGGGAAACCCAAATAGATAAGCGATGGAAAACCCCACGAGAGGCATAATGGTAAACTGACACAACAAACCCACACCCACTCCTTTGGGCATCTTTAGTACACCCCTGAAATCACCAATGCTCATGGCGGTGCCCACACCAAACATGATCACCTGGAGCAATGGTACGATCAGAGATTTTAACTGGAGTGATCCTACCTGAGTGAAGGCAGATGGAAAGCCCATGGATAAGGTGACGGCTGCAAATATGAGCAGGGTGAATGCCAGTTGGCCGAATGATGGAAATCTCCTGATGCCGACAGCTAATGACAGCCAAAATCCGGCTAAAAGCAGCGCTCCAGCGGTCAGGCTTTCGGCCATAAACATGATGATCGCTGCAATCAGGAATCCAACTGCCAAATAAAGAAAGAGGGTGTTCAGGCTGTTATTTTTCATACTTCCAATATTAAATCATTCAATAGAGAATTGATAATCAGCAGATCGGCTTCATCCAGCATAAAATTCAAGGCCTGAGCGTTGTCCTTCATCTGATGCTTGTCTCGCGCGCCCACCAGTACTGAGGTAATTCCCGGTTGCTGCATGGTCCAGTTGATGACGAGCTGACTCAAGGTACAGTCCCATTTCCTGGCAATGGGATTCAATGAATCCAGAAAAGTGACAATTTTTTGGTGGTTATCGGGCTTAAACATTGGGTTCTTAGCCCGATGGTCTCCCTCGCCAAACTGATGGCCGGGCCGAATTTTTCCTGTGAGCAATCCCTTATGGAGTATGGTATGTGAGAGGATGCCTATTTCGGTTTCTACACAATAAGGCACCAGTTCTTTCTCAATACTTCTATTGAGCATGCTATAGGCTACCTGATTTGTGGACAATATGCCATCCGAATCTGCTCGCAAGAGCTCTATGTTGGAATTACATAGGCCCGCTGCTCTGATCTTGCCGGACTTTTTCAACTCACTCAAAGCTTCGAGCACTTCATCAATAGGTGTGACAGACTCAGGCCAGTGCATTTGATAGAGGTCTATATAGTCTGTGTTGAGTCGCCTCAAACTGGCTTCACATTCTTCAATGATGCTTTCCTTACCGTTGTATTTATAGATTTTCACCGGGTTTCCGTCATTATCCTGAGAGTCGATGAAAAAATCACCTTTTTCCAAATCCCATCGCATACCGAATTTGGTGAGAATTTGAACATTGCCTCTTTGGTGCCTAATGGCCTCTCCAACGATGGCCTCACTCCTGCCCATGCCGTAGATAGGCGCCGTGTCAATGGAGGTAATCCCCAGATCAATGGCTGTTTCTATGGCTTCAATACCATCTGATTTGCTGGCACCCCCCCAGAACCAGCCACCAATGGCAAAAGCTCCATAAGTAATAGGTGATATCTCTACGTCCGAATTCGGAATTAGTATTCTTTTTTGTTCTGCTACATTCATTGCTTTAAAATTATTTTGTCATTTCGTCCGCTGCCACCATCAAAATGCCTGGCACGAACCCACGAAAGTTTTCATTCATTCTATTGACCTCCTTTGCCTCCGCCGTTTTGGCCCAGGCAGTATATACGTTTGTGATGTTTCCATTTTCATCCACACTCTTCTTTAGAAAATCATACCCCTTTTCGAAAAACGCGCTATACTGATCCGGGATCCAGCCGTTTCGGACTGATTCTTTCATTGCACTCAGGCACATGGCCATTCCGGTCACTTCTTCGGGAGAAGTCGGATCGTCCACGAGTACGTGAAGACCGCCATTTTTTCCCTGATATTTCTGTACTGCATCAGCGATTGTTTCAGCCTGCTTGGCGAAATACTCAAACCTGGGGTGAGTATTCGGCAGGTTGCGGAGAAGGCCTACAATAGACCACAACAACCAACCCTGAGAACGACACCAATAGGTTTTGCCAATGACATCATCAAAGATTCCGGTGATCACCAGACCCGTTTTTTTGTCGAGGAAAATATCTATTCCTGTGTCCAACTGAATAATCGCCTGCTTATAATAGACCTCAGACAATTCACCAGTCGTTAGATTTCCCGCAATTGCATTGGCCCTCGTAGCCCAATATGTGGTATCTGGTATCGCAAATCGTGTGAAATTGCCATCATCGTGTGCCACCATCCCATATCTATCCCGGGCGCACTCATGCAGGATGGCATCGGCCACATCAAGGCACACAGTCCGTGCTATGGGATTATTCGTCAACTTATATAAGTCGTAGACAGGGAAAGCCACTCCCAGATTGGCTGAGTAAATTGAAAAAGTCAGGGGCCCTCTTCGGTTGATCCGTGCTCTGGCCTTCGTGATGTACTGTTGGAAGTACTCCTCATCAGTCATTTGGCTGTCGGTTTTCAACCTGTATTCAAACCATTCTTTGGCATAGGTAAATGATGCTTCATGACCTCTTTTAGCAAAACGCAGGAGACCTTCAATTTGAATAGATCCGTCCCAATTGGTGGTGATTTCGCTATAAGGTTTGGCCAGCGTATTCTCTACCATTTTCCTCAGGTTATCAGGAAGGTTGTCAGGGAAGCCACCATCGGACTTTTCAAATAGTTTGGCACCCGCAGATGCCATTCCCGGGGCAAGTACCATACTCCCTACACCACTCAGCATAATAAGATTTGTAAATTCTCTTCTATCCATTACTTTTTGATGATTTGTATTGTGTTGGAAAGCTTATCCGCCTCTTTCTGCAGGTATTCTTCAAAGTTTGAACGCTTCGAAAAATAGACATCACTCAGCTCCCAACAAGCGAAAAAATAAATCCTGGTCTCAGGTTGGCCTTTCAGGGCCACATAATGTGTATCCGATACGGTTCCCGTGGTATCAGTGGATCCATGATCCACATACTGATCACTGGAAAACAGTACGGCTAGTCCTAGTTTTGAGTCCGTCCCGTCTGCCTGATTTTCGTAGGTGGATATGGATGAAAATAGATCATTATGTTTCCGAAAGGTGACAGAGTCACTTTTAAAGCTTGGTATTCCTACCGCTAGGGTGAGCGTGGTATCACTTATGCCAATGTCGTTTCTGTAGTAGTATTTTCCCTTGGTAAGTGTCAGCCGCTCGGAGCCATCAATTTTCCTGCTTCCTGAGTCCCATCCTTTGAATTCCAATCGATGGGATGATTCCAGGTCTCCACTGTAAAGCTCCTGGTAGGTGATTTCATCTGCATCTCCCAGACGGTATAGTGTGCCTTCTTCTATCACGCCTAAGCCCCCAGCTCCAAGGGATTGACCCACCCGAAGGATATCCATTCCCCAATCCGATAGTTGATGCCAGCTACTCCCGATTCCTGCACGATCGAGGATCATTTGGTCTGTGGTCTTCCCATATATGTCTTTGCCATTGCGGGGATCAAAGAAAGTACGAAAGGCTACTTTATCGTTTTCTATTCCCGGGCCTTCCAGCTGAAAGAATGGGTCACTGATCCGCTGAGTAGCCCCTCTTTTCCTCACGATTTCCGTGATTTTAGAACCAGCAAACCTGTCCTGAGCCTTCACTGAGAATGAAATGTTTGTATAGGGCTCTGCGCTGATTTGGTTGTCAGCTTTATCGGCTGCTATCTCGAGGGCCTTTACTTCTTTAGGTTCAAAATCACATAGAAGCAATACCTGATCCCAGTCGCCATCACCGTCAGTGTCTATCTGCTGAGCGGGGATTTCATAATTGCTGCTGGTGATTCTCAAATTGCCTTGAATTAAACCAATGTCGTTTTTATCCAAATAGACAATCGCTCCCGTTTTCTCCACATTGTCCTGATTGATCAACCGAATGACTGGACTGGAGTCAGCCGTACAGCCAAAAAGTGCTGCGTACAATAAGCTTGCAAGGACCATCCACTTCATTTTTCCAATTTCGGGTTGATTATTCACTTTGGTTGTCAATGATTTGTTTGACTTAAAGAGAGCGTGAAGTCACATTTCTACTCAAAAAACAGTTTAAAAATTCAAATTACTGACGTAACCCTATCAGTATCAATGGTATTCAATACTCTATGTATTCCTGATCACCAATGTTGACCTGACTGGCCCATGATTGAAACAGGGAATCCAATTCCTTCAACTTCTGCGGGTTTTGCAAGGCCAAATTGGACTGCTCCAACGGATCAGAAGCCAGATCGTAAAGCTCAGTTTCGAACTCATCTCCCTGAGATACCAGCTTCCAATTGCCCTGCCGGACTGCACGATGCTCCTTGGGGTTACTCTGCCAGAAAAGAAGCTCATGTCCAGAATCAGGGGCTCCTTTGAGGACTGGAACCAGACTCTTACCGTCAATAGGCAGAATGGGTTTCTCATTGAATTGGTCAGGATATTGGGCGTTGGCCAGTTCTAAAAAAGTAGGCATAAAATCAATTAAATGACCGACCCGATCAGTTGTACTTCCGGATGCGACCACACCCGGCCAGTTGACAATTAGTGGAGTTTTGATCCCTCCTTCATGGTTCCATCTTTTAAATCTCCTGTAGGGTGTATTGCTGGCGTTGGCCCAGCCAGCCCCTACTGAGCGGTAAGACTCCACAGGACCAGGTGCTATATCTGGTGTATAGTTGGCATCCTCAGCACAGCCCCCATTGTCAGACAGGAAGATAATGAGGGTGTTTTCTCTTTCACCCAGGGCCTCGAGCTTGTCCAGTACCCTTCCCACGTTTTGGTCTACCCGATCGATCATCGCCGCGTATACAGCCATTTTAGAAACCCACTCATCCTTATCTTCCACTTGCTCCCAGGGCTCTACCTCTTCGTCCCGATCGCCCAAGACCAGATGATCTTCTACTAAATTTAAGGCTTTCAATCTTTCAAACCGCTCCTGGCGAAGTGAATCCCAACCTGATTTATACCGTGTTTTGTATTTCTCAATATCCTCAGGCCAGGCTTGCAGAGGATAGTGTGGTGCCGTATAGGCGATGTATAGGAGGAAAGGATCTGGCTCGTTTTTGTATTCCTCTAAATAGCTCAAAGCATAATCCGTGAAGGTATCTGTGGAGTAGAAATTTGGCTTCACGGTTTCGTATGGCAGATATTCCTGATCATCAATGGCCCACCGTCTGGGATAGCCCCGGGGAACGGTAGTAAGCTTGCGGCCCGGCTCGGGTTCATTGAGTCTACCGGGGCCCGGATTGAAATGATTGGCTGCCCCGTCAGTCAATCCAAAATGCCGATCAAAACCGCGTTGAAACGGGGTTTCATCAGCGTGCCATTTACCCACCATCAGTGTTCGATACCCTGCGGGTTTTAGGGCTTCTGCAAAGGTGATGCTGTTTTGGTACTTACCAGGTCTGTTGGTATATATTCCTGCTTTTTGAGGATACACCCCCGTCAGCAGAGAGGTTCTGGAAGGAACACAGATGCCGTTATTATAAAAATTTGTGAACTTCATGCCTGAAGCTGCTAGTTGGTCAATGTTAGGCGTGTGAATCTCACCTCCAAAACATCCAATATCAGAATAGCCCATATCATCTACCATTACCAAGACAATATTGGGCCGCTCCGTTTGGCTGGTATGCTGTTGACATCCCCCAAAGAGCAGACAGACTACTAAGAATAGGTAACTCGACTTAAAGATCATTCCAACTTATTTGAATCCATTATAGAATACGACCCACTATCATGAGTACTTAAAAAAAGACCCACCACGATTTCAACGTGATGGGTCTTTATCACTATTTACTCTGTTATTGCTTAATAACTCTGCTCGTTTTGGAGCGTCCTTGTACATCGAATGTTTCGATCAGGTAGTTACCGGAAGTAAGTCCCTCGAGGGAAATCTCTACCAGCGAAGCTCCCGCCGGCACATCCTGCGCTCTTACCATTTTACCGGTAATGTTGTATAGTACCACTTTTACAATCTTCTGATCAGGGTTAACAATGGTAACCTTGTCCGAACTAGGATTTGGGTATACGTTAATCTTGTTGGCTTTCAACTCACTTGACAGGACAACTTCGGGTTGTTCTACCACAATTTCAATATATGATCCACCATTGGAATGTTCTTTGGAATTGTATTGAGCCTTGAAGGTGGAGCCCTGTAGCGTAGTGCTTAGTTTCAGGGAAAGGATCTTGTCTGTCTCACCTTTTACTGCATCTGTTATATCGATGGCATGTGGTGATTCCAATGTTTCTCCTGCCGCAGAAGTTGTCTGAACTCCGGAAAGAGAGTCAAGAGAAGCCGGTCTGGTGTTACCTGTAATGGTGGCCTCAGACCAGGTGTCATCCTGGATATAAGAAACCCATTGTGTACTGCCCTCTTCTCCCCACTTATTACCATAAGGGATCATGTACAAAGTGGCTGATTTAATCGCAGACAGATCAGAGATGTCCTTGGATAGGTCATATTTAAGGAATATCTCATGCAGGTTACTTCCTTCACCGGAAGCTGACTGCAGGTAGTCCTTATCACCATAGTTGTCATCGCCTCTGGAGCCAGTCCTCGTAAGCGCATCCTCTGCAGCGTAAACCTTAATGGTGGATACACCTTCAGCATCTACAACAATGTACCCTGATTGAGTCAATGAACTGGTACCCCCTGCATTGGTCGCTTCAAGTGTCACATCATATTTACCTTCTGCAGCATAAGTAACGGTTGGGTTTTGATCTGTACTTTCAGCGGGAGACCCACCCTCAAAAGTCCATTTCCAGCTTGTTGGTGAGTATTGGGATTCATCAGTGAAAGTGACTGACCCACCAGCCTTCAAAGATTGTTTGCTTGCCGAAAACGCAATTTTGGGTGAATAGAGTTCTACTTCAAGATACGTACCACCTTCTGAATATTCTTTCGAGTGGTATTCAGCCTTAAATGTTCCGGCTAAAAGACTACTACTCACTTTGATAGAAAGTTTCTTATCACTTTCTGCCTTTACCAAATCTGTAACATCAATGGTATGGATCGTTTCCAATGTAGCACCTCCAGCAGAAGTTGTCACAACGGCCGCCACAGAATCCTGGGTTGAGCCAGGTGCGGTATTATACGTGATAGTCGCTTCATCCCAAGTATCGTCCTGAACATAAGATACCCACTGTGTACTACCGTCTTCCCCCCATTTAGAACCAAATGGAACAAGATTCAATTTAGCAGACTTGACCAGTTCAAGGTCTGGAATATCTTGAGACAGGTCATACCGTAGGTATATTTCATGCAGATTACTTCCCTCTCCAGATGCAGCTTGCATGTAGTCTCTTGTTCCGAAGTTGTTATCTGACTGAGAGCCGGCTCTTACAAATGCATCGGCCTCTGCCTGAATTTGAACCTGAGCTTGCGCCGTGCCCACCTGAAGAATGATCATAAATGCCCATATGACACAAGCACTTAAAATTCGTTGTATGTTTTTGTTCATGATTTGATTGTTTTTAGTTAGAAGTTCAATTACAGACGGACATAGTTTTCCTGTCTTTAAATAGTCATATTTAAAATTTACTAGTGAAATATGTATGCTTACTTTTATCTCCTATTCATAGCCTGCATTTTGTGGCAGCAGGTTTGGATTTCTGTCCAATTCATCCTGCGGCAATGGCAAGTAGTAGTGTTTTGATGGATCAAAGTTTGGCTGAGGCTCCATTGAATTAGCGCCCAGGAAAACCTCGTTACCCAATTTTCTTCTTTTGATGTCGTACCACCTTTTAAACTCAAAGGCCAATTCCACCCGACGTTCTTCCATCACTGTTGCTCTGAATGCAGCCGCGTCTGCGGCCTCTATGGCACTCACATCTGCAGGGGTGGAAGCTCCATTTCTGGCTCTTGCTCTTACTTGATTGATATAGCCCTGCGCCTCAGCTGATGGGCCACTGATTTCATTCAGTGCTTCTGCCGCAATCAGGAGTACCTCGGCATAGCGAAAGAAAGCGTAGTTGTTGTCCGTTTTCCGGCCCTCGTTCTGTGCATTTCCATAAAATCTAAAATACTTCGCACAGTGTGGCCGTTTTTCGAAGGGATAGTCAGGATAACTTACCAGTGAATCTCCGATAAGGGTGGCAGACTCAAAAGTCACCGCTTTGCGATAATCTGAATCTGAAAAAGAATCGAATACAGCCATGGTAGGAACATTTACGCCCCAACCATTTTTGTCCGCTCCTCTAATACCTGTCATCGCACCCATGAAATCGTCATTAAGGTTGTTCTTTGTCACCAGTCCTAAATAATCCAGTGAAAAGATGGTTTCAACTTGGTCATCCTGAAGGGCAGAGTTGAATAAATCCTGAAAGTCTGGGACCAAATCATAATTGAGCGCGGCACGATTGTCTATCACCCACTTGGCATTGTCATAGGCATCCTGCCAATTTCCCAGTGTCAGATGCACGGACGCTAAAAGTGTATAGGCACTGCCACTTGTAGCACGACTCCTGATATTCCCAGGATGCTGCATGGGCAGATGCTCTCTGGCAAATTCCAGATCTTTGATGATGAACTGATAAACTTCATCCTCGGAAGTTTTGCTCAAAGTCGGCAGATCATTGGCCGGAGTGGTCTCAGTGACATACGGGATATCACCGAAAAGCCTGACCAAATGATAGTATATCAGTGCTCTTACAAATCGAGCTTCTCCCTCCAGTGCTCTTTTCACTTCAGGGTCAGCTGAAACATTTTGAGCTCCGAAAACGGCATTGTTGGCGGAAGCAATGATCTGATAGGATGCTGGCCAAAACTCTGTAATCATGCCATTCGTGGCATCCATGGTAAACTCATTGATCTCGATGCGTCTGGCAGCAGTTGAAGTATTTCCTATGTCCGCCATGTCGCTTAATAGCTGAATGGTGGTAGACAACTTGCGCCCCCAGAAGGTTTCCTGGGTCATCAGTCCATAGGCTCCAAAAATGCCCATTTCGACATCACCCGGGGTTCTGAAAAAACCATCCGGAGCCAGGTTACCGATAGGATCTTCCTCCAGATCTGCACAATTGAAGGTGCCAAAAGCGAGTGCGAAAAGTAATATTTTATTTAGGTATTTCATCTGAATTAATGTCTTGTTTTGAAACGATTAAAATCCAACACTCAGTCCAACGGTATATGATTTAGCCATTGGATAACTGGCAAAGTCAAGCCCCAAATTCCTATTGGAGTCTTGTGCCCCTGAACTTCTGAAACTTACTTCAGGATCTACACCACTGTAATTGGTCGCTGTCCACAGGTTTTGTCCACTGACATAGATCTTGAAAGACCTCATATTCATCTTTTGAACCCATGACTTAGGTAATGTGTAGCCAATCGCCAGAGACTTCAGTCGGATGTAGCTACCGTCCTCAATCCATCGGGAAGAGAATCGTGCTGGTCGTGCTTTGATCGCCGGCACATCAGTATTGGTGTTTTCTGGTGTCCAGCTGTTTTTCATAGCCGCTGTGGCGTTGCTCTTGCCAATCAGCCCATCCAGCTCATACCTGGTATAGTTGGCAATCTCATTTCCTTGTGAACCCTGAAAGAAAATATTGAGATCAAAACCTTTGAAAGTGAAGGTGTTGTTGAATCCCCAAATGAAGTCAGGATTCGGGTTACCCATGATGGTACGATCCTCTGAAGTAAGCATTCCATCTTCATTCACGTCTTTGAATTTTTCTCCACCGACACCCTCACCACCGGACAGGACTTCTTCACCTTCCTGCTGTACACCTTCATAGACATAGCCGTAAAACATGCCCACTGGCTCTCCAACTCTTAGAATTTGATTTTCTCCTCCAAGCACTGCTCCGGGTGTGTTTTTGTAAAATACATCCACTGTGTCGCTCAACTTGAGGATTTTATTCCTGTTGATAGAGAAATTGACATCCATATTCCACTTAAAGGCTCCTACAATATTTCTGGAACTGATCCCGAGTTCGTACCCTCTGTTTTCCACTTCACCGGCATTCCTCAGTGCTGTACTAAACCCTGAATATTCCGGTAGCGGCACTTCAAACAGCAAATCACTGGTGACCATTCGATAATAATCTGTGTTAATGATGATCCGGTCTTCAAACAATCCAATGTCTGCCCCTATGTCCACCTGGGCCGTACTCTCCCAAGTCAGGTCATTGTTGGCGATAGTAGCTGGTGCCACAGCGTTCACAATGTGGCCTTGCTGAGTAGTGAGTACTTCTTTCAATGAAGCCAGGGTTTGATAAGGGTTTATGGCCTGGTTTCCGGTGACTCCATAGCTCGCACGGAGCTTCAATTCACTTAAGAATGACACGTCTTGCAGGAAAGCCTCATTATGTGCATTCCATCCAAGAGCAGCAGATGGGAAGTACGCCCATTTGTTATTCTTTGAAAATCTTGAAGACCCGTCATATCTGTTGGTCACGGTCAGGAGATACTTGCTTTTGTAGCTATAGTTGAGACGTCCGTAGTAGGAACTCAAAACTGACTCTTCGAGTGAAGATGATGGAAGAACCATGTTGGTACCGCCGCCCATGTTCCAATAGATGCCAGCATCATTCACAAAAGTTTGATTGGCCGAAAATCCGTATTCACTGATGAAAGACTGGTATGAGTACCCGGCCACAATGTTCAAATTGTGGTCGCCTCCAAATTGCTTTGAGAAGGTGAAATAGTTCTCATTCAGCAAAGTAGATTTTCTGCGGAAAGTAAGCTCCGCTACCCCGCCTAAGCTTTCACCCTGAAGCAACGTGCGAGGCGCATAATAGCCTCTGCGCTCATTGGATATCACTGCGCCTATGTTAGAACGGAACTTCAAATCCTCTAAGATTTTGACTTCTGCATAGATATTGGGCTGCACCCTATCCTCCTGCGTACTACTTTCTCTTTCAGTCGCCAAAGCGTATGGGTTGTCACTGGGGTCACCTACTATACTGCGAGTAAAATTCCCGTCTTCATCATATATTCCCAATGTTGGTGAAAACTTGTAGGCAGCACCTATCACTCCCTGGTTATGAGCACTACTGCTCGTCTCCTGAGTCTTGATTGCACCCTGGTCGATCCTTCGGGTGAAGAGATTCAATCCCAAATTCACCCGATCTGAGGCTTTTATGTCCAGGTTGCTGGTGATGGAGTATCGTTGGTAGTCAGAGTTTGCAATAATGCCCTGGTGGTCATAGTAAATCCCTGAGACGTAATATTTCATATTGTCACTTCCTCCGGAGATGGATATGCTGTGGTTCTGGATGCTTCCCCTTCTCAGAATTTCGTCCTGCCAATTGGTTCCTTTACCCATTGCTGCCGGATCGTCAAACATGGGATCTCTGCCACCACTGGCTTCTACAGCATTCATGTATTCCGCAAACTCGGAGGCATCGAGCAAATCCAACTTGTTGATTTCGGATTGTACGGAATAAGAAGACCTGAAATCTACCCTGGTCTGTCCGGCTTTCCCTCGTTTTGTGGTGATCATGATGACCCCATTGGCCCCTCTTGACCCATAAATCGCTGTGGCAGATGCGTCTTTCAAGATTTCAATAGACTCAATGTCCTCGGCTGGAGGTGCCGATCCTGTAGGGAAACCATCCACAACAAAGAGTGGGTCACTGCTCGCATTAATAGAAGTACCACCTCTGATTCTTACCTTGTAACTGCCTCCCGGGTCGCCATTGTTAGACTGCACCGATACACCTGGTGCACGGCCTTGAAGTGCCTGTGTTACTCCAGAAGCAGGATATGCCGTAAGTGCTTCAGAACCTACTGATGCCACAGACCCTGTCACATCACTTTTCAAAACCGTACCATATCCGATGACCACTACTTCCTGAAGCTCACCTAAATCAATGGTGAGGTCTATATTCAATTGCGTCTGATTCGAAATGGTGATTTCCTCTGACTGATAGCCTATGTATGAAAACAGGAGAATGTCACCTCTATTGACTTCCAGTTCATAGTTTCCATCTATATCGGATACCGTTCCGCGGTTCAGGCCCTTGATTACAATGGTTACTCCGGGAACACCGGACGGACTGTCTTCAGCTGTGATTTTTCCTTTGATTGTCCAAGCTTCCTGTACCGGGGCGGTGTTTTCCTCCTGATTCTGCTCTTCATCCTTGGTGGTCACAAAGACATCATTGTTAACCCTTCGGAACATCAGGCCAGATTCCTTTGATAGGTCTCTCAATACATCTCCCATAGGCCGGCTACTGGCCTCAAGGGACACTCGATTGTTGACATCAAGTATGCCTTCGTTGTAGAGAAATTGGAATCCTGTTTGAGATTCGAGGTTTTTCAATACGCTGAGCAGTTGAGTATTCGTATCGCTGAGCGAAACATAAATCTCATCAATGCTTTTGGTTTGCCCAAAACTGGCTATCTCAGAAGCGAGGAGCAGAAACAAAGTGGGTAGCCAAATTCTGAAAAAGCTAAATGAGCTATGCTTTGCCTTATGGGGTTGAGGTTTCATCATCAATGTGGGTATTTAATTTATAATATGTTAGGCATTAGGTTTGTTTTTTAGCCCCTTCATCCAGGAGCTCTGGGTTTTTCCACTTCCATGATCTTGATTTTCTTTCCTTCTATTTTAAAATCAAATTTTGAGGTGTAACCGATCCCCTCCAGCACTCTTCTCAGCGATTGGTTATCAAATCTTCCTGTAAAACCATCGGTGATTTCCACAGATTTTTCGATTTCGAACTCCACGCCGTACCATCGCTCGAGTTTTTTCACGATTTCCTCAAAAGTGGCTCTCTCAAAAACAAGAATTCCGGATTTCCATGCGAGTATTTCATCAGTATCCACTTCCACGATTTCAGAAAACTTGTCTTCGTTGATGTTATAGCTTACCAATTCGGAAGGGTTCAATACCACACCGGAAATATTATCCCACTGGAGTCTGTCGGGTTCACTTTGATTGAAGCGGGAGACAGAAACCAAACCTGACACTACTGCCACATCAACCAGTCCTTCCTCTCCATAGGATTTCACATTAAAAGAGGTGCCCAGAACCTGGGTTCGGATGTTACCGGAAATTATCACGAAAGGTTTGTCAGTATTCCTCTTCACATCGAAAAAGGCTTCACCTTCTAGCCAAACGGCACGAAGGTCTTTGTCAAAACTACTTTTGTAAGTAAGCCGACTGCCCGAATTCAACTTCACAGTACTTCCATCAGGTAGGGTTACCTGCATTTTTCGGCCATTGGGACAGTCCTTGGTGATGGTAGTTTCCACCATCTCAACGGGGCCCTCATTCTTCTGGAAATTGGAGATGAGCCAAAAGGTAGAAACCACTATTGGGATCAGAACTGCTGCTACTTTTACCCAATCACGAAGCTTCCAGCCCATCTGCACCTGGTGAGTATCACTCGTCAATCGATCAATTCGATTCCAGATTTGCTCCTCTTCATGCCGTGTGAAGCTCAAATCCTGATATTTTAAGGATTGAATCACTTCGGCCGCTTCATTCGCTATGCTCACTAAATCCGGTGTTTGAGCCAGTCTAACGCGCCATTCTCTACCATCAGGTGAATCATGATCCATGATGTAGGAAATAAACGAGTTATCGTTTAGTAAATCTTCTACGGTGTAATTCTTTTTGTTCATTATTCAATCAATTATTACTAAGAGGACTCTCATTCTTCTTTTTACTCAAAAAAAAGTGATTTTTTTTTCGGAAGATGTGATTGAGTCCTTTGAGTTGTCATGTTCATTGGTCCGTTTCTTATGTTCTCGATCTATTCGTGGATTCGCGAATGATGAGTTTTGGTTTGATCAGAGTGGAAACACTCACAGATTGTTTGTTGCCCTCGATGCTATTCAACAGCAGCTTGGATGTTGACTTGCCCATATCCACTCCAAATTGCTCCAATGTAGTGAGCGAGGGAGTAATCATTTCAGTAAGAGGCTCATTGCCAAATCCGGCAACGCCCACCTCCTGAGGAACGTTGTACCCTTTACATTTAAGATAATTGAGTGCCCCAAGAGCAGAAAGGTCACTGGCAGCAAAGAACGCATCAGGTGGGTTATCACTTTGCATGATCCCTCCTGCAACCACCTCTGCTGTATCAATAGTGATGGCTTCCAAAATCAGACTTTGATCAAACGGAATGTGAGCAGCTTCGAGTGCGCATGCATATCCGTCTAATCGCTCACGATAAAGTTTGAGGTTTTGCGGTCCTGATAGATGTGCTATTCTGGAATACCCCTGGTCAATCAGGTGACTTACCATCTCATAGGCACCTGAAAAATTGTCGTTGACAACTTTGCTTGAATTCAGATCATCCACTATCCGATCAAATTGCACAAATGGTATTCCTGATTGGTTAATTAATTTCAAATGATCGTTTCCGTGAGTTTCTTTTGAATTTGAAATCAGGATACCATCCACACGGTTATTAATGAGGGTTTCAATCGCCTTCTTTTCCTGATTCAGGCCTTCGTTGCTTTGACAGATGACAAGATTGTACCCGTGGGCATTCAATACCACCTCCATGCCATGAATAACGCTCGCAAAAAAATGTCTCTGAATTTGAGGAAGGATCACCCCAATGGTATTACCCCTACCGCTCCTTAGGTTAGACGCAATTTTATTTGGTCGATATCCAAGCTCCCTGGCCTTCTCATTTACCAGTTTTTTCGTCTTTAAACTGATTCGGGGATTGTTAGCAATAGCCCTAGAAACGGTTGCAGCACTGATCTCAAGCTCGCTGGCTATATCATAAATGGTAGCATCTCTCATATTCCGAAAGAACCGGTACCACTTATCAGCCAGGGCAATACCACGTGAAGTCTATCCCTCAGTACTTCCAATGCCCGATAGATGTTATTGTAAACTGACTGCATGTTGATCCCCAGGATGTCAGCGATCTCCTGGTTGGTCATGTTAGAGTAATACTTCAAATAAAGCACCTCCTTTTGTCGCGGTGTGAGGGCATCCAGTTCCCTTCTCATTTTCAGTATTCGCTCGGAGGATTCTTCCCCCAGGATCTTGATCATTTCATAAGAAGGCTGAAAGTCCACTTTTGAATTTCCGGTAAGGGAGCTCAGAGATGATTTCTTATTTCCACGAGCCATTTTGCGGATCACATCCCGCCGGACTGACTTCAATAAATAAAACCTGATTGAATTTACAGAAGCGAGCTCTCCCCGCTTATTCCAGAGATGGACAAAAATATCCTGGATGGAATCCTGAACGAGATCTTTGTCCGATGCAATCCTCATTGCATAGTTGGTCAAATACTTGATAGAGTTGTTATATATTGTTTCAAATGCTAACCGATCTCCCGATTGGAATGCCTTCCATAATTCACGTTCTGAATTATCATCTTTCACTGATTTGATCATATTCAACTCTGGTCTTAAATCTGGGGTTTGAAAGGACGGTTGCATATTCTTAAGCAGATAAGTTAATGGAAATGGGATCAAACATCAAACAGCCCGATCACTTATAAATCACAACATTAAGTTCAATTTAAATCACTGTTTCGCTCACTTTCTTCACTCTCTAATGGAAAAGCAAGCATATTGAGCACAAACTGTAAACAGACCGGATCGAACCTATAGTCATAGAGGTTTGATCCTGAAATTTCTTTAGTCAAACGCCCTGCGGTAAACAGGTTGGAAACGATGAGTTTACCCCCGTTTGCAAAGTCGATCATTTGGATGGGGGTTTTGTTCAACCCATAGCCCGCTATGGCCAGGGGAACTATCTTTTCTGATTTTCCACCCAGACTACTATATACCCTGGAGATGTCCTGGATCTTCGCATCACTGTCTGGATCCAGAAGCCCACGGAGGGATACCAGATCCTCTACTACGAAATGTACTCTTTTGTACAGGTCTTGAAGCACCAGTAGGTCGTCATTGGTATCGGAAAATCCAAAGTAGCCTTCTAGTTCATAGGCATAGTATGGGGCATTTTTTATCCTTGCCGTATCTGCGCCACGTTTTAGCCAGAAATCTAAGTAGCCATTTTGGTCTAAATCATCGACAAAAACATCAATAGCGGGGACTGTAAGCCCACCCCTCAGTCCATTCCAAAGCCATGTGCGATCCTTCCCCGAAAGATCATTCCAGAGCTCGTTTCCAAAGGGACTTGGGTGAAAATGGCTTTCTGGCTCGAGTGCGTATTTCATACTCATACTCACTCCACCAGGGAAATCGCCAGACCAAATATCTTTCTCACGCCTGGCTTCAAATTCGTCAGAAAAGCTCTGGCTCGCTAGCAGCAAGGTATTCTTAGAGGTATCTCCTTTTTGGATGATGTGCGCGGGATACTCGGTACCGTCCGCTCCCACAATAGGCGCAGGTGTGGGACACTTCTCTCCATGGAATTTTGGCCCTACGTCCAGCATCACTACTTTTTTGCCCGCTCTGATCGCCCCATCCAATTGCGGCATCACAGAGGAGTCTCCTTTGTAAATAGCGTCCCATGTGATGTGAGAGGTGACTATGATGTCAACTTCATCAGTGATGGACCCGGGTTTCAGGCCAAGGTCCCGAAGTATTGCACTGAGCTCCAACTCTGAATCAGGTACGCCTATGCTGGCACTTTTCAGCACCGAAGGAACGACCACCTCATGAACATTTACCTCCCACCGTGAAATGACAGGCACCTTCACTCCTCCCACGGGGTTGAGTAGTTCGGCTTCCAGGACGTAATCACCACCAGTCGCAGGCATGGATACATTGACCTTTTTAACCGCTTCTGCGAACGGGTCAAGCCAATGACTCAATCTGACCGACCAAATGGAAGCTGATTCCTCATTGAGGATCCGGAGTTCCACCTGAACAGAATCCCCCTCAGGGTACTCATTGAAGAGGTACAGCGGTAATTCAATATTCTGATTGGGCTCGAAATTTCTATCCCAAATTTCCATGCTCACCGAGCGTGGTGAATAGGCCGACGCCAGCGAGCTCCAGAGTGGCTTCAACCTTGCTTCCTCCAGCGGGCCTTCATACCAGTTTCCACCATCCTCAAAAGGTCCTAATGTACAAAATGGCGCAATGCCCTGAATCCCAATGCGTCTCCAATACTCCCCGATCCTGCCGTAAGACCATTCCTGCATTTTACTGCGCATTTCCGGAGTATGGCCCACATTCAGGAACCTGTCAAAGCCAGGTTCTGCTCGCGGGTAGCTACTCACCTCCCAGTTTTCATTCATATAGTTGGCACCAAACTCATCAATAACCGTAGGGCGATCATAGTCTTTCCATGAGTTTGCATACAAGGCCACATTTTCTGCCATACTCCACCAGTAGCGATGTAAGTTGTAAGTATCACTATTGGCAATTAAGTAGTTCGGGAATTGGCTGCTGATTTCCAGATAGGAATCGTGCATGATTTTTTCCAATTCGGGTTCTGTCTCGTTGAACAGCTGAATCAAGGCCGTAGAGGGATGCTGTGCACCAAGCGTGAGTAATTTGGAATAATATACTGGCAGGGTCTCCCGTGAGCCACCCATTCCATGGAAATATTGCGCCTCCAGCTGAACCAGCAAACCGTATTCATCACATAAGTCAATCATCCATTCTGGTGGTGGATAAAGGTGAAACCTAAGTAAATTGGCTCCATGCTCTTTGAAGGGTTTGATGATGGCTTCATAAAACCACTCCCGATCATCTATCAGGTCTTTGGCAACAGCCTCACGGGCAAACCGATTCCAAACGATGCTGCCACCCCTCAAAGTACAGGGGTTTCCGTTCAACAGAAACTTGCTCTTATCCTCTGAAATCCCAAAAGTTTTGGGCGCATAATTAATCACCTTCTCATGGGCTACTTTTCCTTTATGGATGACCTGGGTTCTTAACTGATATAGATTCGGGTCCAGTGGTGACCACAACTTCAATTGATCATTGAACGGAATGGTCACAGAGCCGGCCAATGATTTGGGCTTCACCTTAGAGGTGAGTACCACTGCGCCAGTGGCATCCAAAATGTCAAACTTCACTTGATCAGGAACTGAAGCGTCTTTCCCATCAGGGCTAATACCCCACTCGATATTAACGGAGGTTCTGCTTTCAGAGATAAAGGGTATCAGTCTGGTTATCTGCCAGTTATTATAAAAAATCAGAGATACATCATCCCTGATCCATGAGGCCTGACAAGACCTCCATAAGTCTGCTGGTGATGGTTTTGCCGGGTCATCCTCAGGCACATCCTTTAAAGAGGTCAGTTCTATTTCCAGGACGATCTCGTTTCCTGGTTTCACCTGTTTGTGAGACAGCCCAAATGAAATGGGCATCATACCGCCGATGGACTCTCCCACTTTATCACCATTGATATACACCCTGGGCCTATACAAAGCACTCTTGAGCACCAGGCTCACGTTTGTCCAATCACCTTCCGGTAGCTGGATCTGTTTTTTGAACCAGACGCTCCCCGGAGCTGGGTTGTGTGTATTGGTGGTGGGAATACCCGGAACCATGGTCTGGCTGGTATATTGCCGGTCTATCCCTGTTTCCCATTCACCGTTGAGATTCAGGGTTTGACCTGAGAGTATGACGGACCAGCACAAGGTTAGTACTATTATTATGGATTTTAACTTCATTGTTGTCAACTGACTCTTCATAGATTAGCATTTAATTGATCGGCGATAAAGCACCTACCCAGTTTTGATTCAAAATCAGATCATCCACTCCCCGATCCTTATTGGCACCGACCACTGGAGTATCAGACAAGCTGGCCACCAATATTTTTTCATTGGGCACTATCTTATTGATGCATAGTGTCTTGGGTGTTGTAAATCGTTGAAATTCAAAACAATAGTCGCCAAATTCATCCAGCTTCGAGATGTCAAACATGCAGCTATTGCCCCCTTCCAGTGGTAAAAATTCGGTGTTGTAAAAGACATTGTAATCCGTGTTGACTCCTTTATTGGCTGCTATTACAGCATTTTGACCATTGATGATCAGATTACCCATGATATCACTATTCCAGATTTCTGACTCCATCCACAGACCGGGCTCCTCTACGTCCACTATCGTATTGAAATAATACTCATGCGAAAACTGCTTTTGAGTGACAGGTCGGATGGCGGCAATGGATGCCTTGTAGAATATATTTCGCACAATAGAAAGGTGATTGGAAGACCCACCGCCACTTCCTGTGGCGGTTGTGAATGGTAGTACGCATTCATAAAAGACATTTTCACTGAACTTTATATAGGCCTTATGCCCTGAAGCGTTGCTGAAATCGATGGCTCCGGGAGACCCACCCGAGCCGCCTTCCGTAGAGCCAATCCATGCAAAGTGATTTCGCTCCACTCTCACCCAATCCTTAGGGTCAGATGAGCCACCATCTTTAAAATCAATGCCGTTTTCATGAGGAAACCTATCAATTACCTCAAAGTACTTTGTAGGGTCTATGTAGATGTCATTGTCCCGAATGATGCACCCTTTATGTACATCATCCGAAGGGTGTATTTGTATAGCGTCACCCGCACAATTGTAGATTTCGCAACCAATTACCTGGGAGTAGTCCGTCTCGCTTGTAAACACGATTCCATGATTATCCCGACCAGGAGTAATCATAGTGTTTCGCACTACACTGTTTTTAACCACATTATAGTCACCCACAATTTGAATCTGACCGCCCCCACTGCTTCCAAATTCAGTGAGTACAGAATTCACCACATTGCTATCCCCTTGCAGTTTTATGATATGCGTGCGGGTTTGATCCTTATATCCTTCCCCGTACAGTCCTACAATTTGCCAGTTGTTACCAGCTACAGTCAATTGTCTGATGGCAGCACGATCCGTATTGGCCAGGCTGACCGGATGCGTCATAGGGTTCTGCCCCAGTGCCGGGTTATAGTAAATAACCCATCTTGGCGCTGACGTGGATCCACTTTGAGTGAGCACAATTTCTCCCAGGGCAGTATAGTCACCTGGGGAAACAAAGAAATAACTCTTATCCTCATCATTCACCTGCTCCCAGTCTTCCAGATTCTTTATCAGAGCCATAGCCGAATTGGAAGTATCATAAATGGGTAGATCATCAGCATAAAGCACCTCTTTACCCAAATCCTCCGTATGCACATCTGAATTATTGCTGGCACATGAATTGACTCCTAACCAGATGATGCTGACTGCTAACACCATCCGGGTTGATTGATATATTTTACTTTTTACCTTCATTCTTTCCATTAAAAACTGTTCTTTCCTGACTTAATCATTTTTATGGTGACCTGCTCACCACTTTGAGTTCCCACCAATACCATATACACCCCATCAGGAATGCCTGAAATGTCAACCGGCTGATGAGACTGGAGTAACCCTTCTGCTATGATTTCTCCATGAATGGAGTAGATGGCATACGTGGTATGATCTGCTATACCACCCATCATGAAATATTCACTTGCAGGGTTTGGGAAAATCATTGCATGGGGCCGTCGCAAAGTCACTTCAAGTACGTGGTTGAAAACCTCTATGGAGACTGCTCTTGATGGCACCGCGTTGCCATCCGAATCAGTAGCAATAGCCACTAATTTGTATTCCCCATTTTCAAAATCTTTTGTGCCCCATATCAGCGAATAGGGTGCCGCGGTAACAGTCCCTATGGATTGATCTCCGGCCATGAACTCCACTGAAGTCACGTCATCGTCCACATCGGATACTTCTGCCAAAATCTCTACATCGCCGCTTAGAATTGAATCACCAGCAATGTTTACGATGGATACCAGTGGTGGATAAGAATTGTCAACAGTGACATTCACCACATCGGACACGAATTCTCGGCCACCCATATCACGGGCCACTGCCCATAATTGATAACTTCCATCCGGAACAGTTTTGGTGAACCACACCCGCTCGAAAGGTGCCGAGAAGCGCTCTACTCCGAGTGCCGCGCCTTCCAGAATGAACTGCACACCGACCAAATCACCATCCGGATCACTGGCTGTGGCGGTGAGGATCACCTCATTCGCCACTGTAGCTCCGTCTTCTGGAGTCGTCAAAGCAACTACCGGCGGGGAATCCGGAGTATTGTCCAGAAATCGGGTAATTGGGTCGGAGTAGGTTGTGTTTCCGGCCTGATCTGTGGCCAGCGCTTTCAGCGTGTAAGACCCATCGGTCAGTGATTTGGTATCCCAACTGTAGCTATAGGGTTCATTTTCCATCAGCTCACCCAGAGCTCCCCCATCCAAAAAGAGCTGCACGCCAGTCAGGTCATTGTCTTCATCTGCAGCGAGCACCTCTATGTTTACAATACCCACCAACGTATCCGCTAAATATTGAAAATCTACCGACGGAAAGCCCGTCACATGTGCTGGAGACAAGGCTCCCACCCAATCCTGGTTATAGCTTTGATCATTGACCCCTACTCCGGCCGTTTCTCCAAAATACTGAGTAGCTGTCAGGTTGGTGAATGCAGCGGATTGAGTAGGTCGTGCACCAGGGATGCACAAGGTTTCAGGGTTAGTGTGCATTTTAAACGGATAACAATAATCTTCAAAATCAGAAGCATTAATAGATTCCAGTACAATAGAATGAGATCCTTCTTGCGCAGGCAGTGTGGTATTAAAAAATACGTTATAATCAGACTTACAATTTGCTTCGGGTAGGGTAATACCGTGACCATTAAAGATCAGATTGCCATAAACTTCAAGCTGTTGGCATTTGGTGTTCAACCATTCTTGATCTCCGTTAAATTCTGCTACACCAATGATTGTATTGAAAGTAACCTCATGGTTGTAGGTCTCTTCTGCGTCCATCCATACCCCAAACCTGGAGGCATTATATATAAGGTTTTTGGTGATGGTAAAATTGGAAGTTTGTCCGCCGCCTTTAGTGTTAAAAGGAATCTTGCAATCATAAAACACATTGCCCTCTACCAGTACGTGGCTTTTCGGGTCATTCTTATTACTAAAATCTATAGTCCCCTGATCCGGGTTGGGGCTTGTGCCACCTGGTGTATGAGCGATGTTTCGAAACCGGTTGTTCTTGATCAAAACATAGTTTTGTGGTCCTCCAGGAACTCCGGCTTGCTTGATGTCGATAGCGTTTTCATGTGGAATTTCATCTACCTCTTCAGGGTATAATGACAGGTCAATATAAAAGTCATTGTTATAGATAATGACCCCTTTAAAGGATTCGGGCTTATCACCCAGTTGCACTCCATCACCGGCAAAA
Organism: Marinoscillum sp. 108; assembly: GCF_902506655.1. Lineage (NCBI taxonomy): Bacteria > Pseudomonadati > Bacteroidota > Cytophagia > Cytophagales > Reichenbachiellaceae > Marinoscillum > Marinoscillum sp. 108. The sequence continues at coordinate 862,637 of NZ_LR734808.1, forward strand.
TTGTAGATCTCATTGTTGACGATTCGTACATCGAAACCTCCGCTGATCTTCATGCCGTGGATGTCACTATTCGGGATGATTTGTGTATTTCTCATCACGCTGTTTTGAACGACTATATTTGAGGCGTTTATTGCGACCTGTCCGGCTCCTCCACCCCCACCTTCGCACAGCATTCGGTTGACAATAATATTGGCTCCATGTAAATCCAGGGTAGGATTCTTTGACCCTGCGGTAGCCGTACCATAGAGTCGGTCCACTATCCAGTGGCTTCCACTCAGCTCTATTCGCTCAAACTCAGCTCTTTGATCCGCTGACATATCTACAGGATGCGTGACAAGATCCGCTGAGTTTTCGGGATTGTAATAAACCAACCAGCGTGGAGTTTCGGCTGTGCCGGGAGTAGAAATCTCGATCTCACCAAGGGCCGTGTAATCACCTGGAGTGACGAAAAAATAAGTTTTATCCGGGTTATTGATCATATTCCAATCCTCGTTGGTCTCGATGAGCACCATGGTAGGATCTTCAGGATTATATTGAGGGAGCGTGATCGGCACCTCGTATGACTGGCCATGCACAGCGATGGACAGTAAGATAAAAAGCATAGTGGGGAGCCGGTATTTCACGAGATCTATTGATTAAGAAACGACACTATGAAACCTGCTGATGAATGAGCTGACCCGATGAGGTCAAGTTCAAAACTTTTTTGGCAGCTGCGAGGAATTCCCTGTGTCCTTGCGCTTGGGTATGCGGCTAGGCGTTTCTTATTCATTTCTTTCCGAGTTAGTTGAAATGGCTAATTCGATTAGCCCAATTCTTTAAGTTTCAAAATTTGCAAGAGCGACATCAATCCCTCCATTCACATGTAAGAGGAAGCACACTGCTTTTTTTACTCAAAAATTTTCAATTATTTCACTCGACTCGGTGGATGCAATAGAGATCGGCTGAATCTTAAAGGGTTTTGCTCATCCCTCTATTTGGTGGGCTCCGGTTGTTGGAGCAGGTTATTCAGTTCTCTTGCAAACCGAACACCCAGGTCAATATAGTCCGCGCTGGTGTAATGCCATGGGTCTGAATATTGGTAATATCGGGTTTGACGAACGATCGCTGCATTCTTATCCGTCCTTACAAATTCTTCCTGTCCGTATTGAACCAATTCGCCATATTTCCATACTTTTCCATGGTATCGCTCATGCCAGGAATCCGAAATTTTCCCAATGACAATGGGTAGGTTGTCATCCCTCAGAGCTGCCCTCAATAGTGTCATTAGTTCCCTCAAGTGATTGTAATATCTCCCGGCGATCTCAGCGGTAGGTGCGTCGCTCTCGCCCTGCATCCAGATGATACCTGAGGGCACCAGCACTTCATCTACTCCGTCCAGGTCAATGTCGGTATTCGCAAAGGCATTTCGCAACGTGCTAAGGAAATGGTCATATTGATTGATTTTACTCCGAAAGTGGGGATCCCAATTTCCTCTGCGCGGATTGCCGAGGGTATCTATAGCTGTACCACCCTTGGAGTATTTAATGAGCGCTATTTTTTCTCCAGGGTAGAGTTCCTGCATTTTTGCAGCGAATGACAACTCCACGCCGAATCGCTCTGACAATTGATTGCTATCTGCAGTGCTTTGATGGCCTGTGCCGTGCCCGGGTTTCAATACTTCCCAAACTCCGTCACCACCTGCTTCGCCATCATTGGCCCTATTGCCATGGAAAATATAAACATCATCAAAGGATCTCAAATCATTTGGCAGGTCTGTGTTATATCCATGCCCGTCCATATTGGACTGACCACCCAGATAAAATACTTTTATGGTTTCCTGCCCAGTCGATAAGAGAGGAATGAGAAATATGAGGCTCAATACAAGTTTTAGCATGTCGAAGTTGATTAAGACAAATGAAAGCCCTCGCCTTTGGTAAAGTCAAGCAGCCTTCAGTTTAGAGTGATATAAAATAAGTAACCCACCCCTGGAATTTCCAGGGGTGGGTCATTTTAAAGATTAATTACTTTTTGATTATTCTGACAGCCTTTGGCTCCTCGCCGGCAAGTCTCAGATCGAGGATGTAAACTCCTGATGGCAACTGACCGGTTTTGATGTTGAAAAGCTTCCCAGAAAGTTCACCACTGGAAATAACCGCTCCGCTAATAGACCGGATGCTATAACTTCCGTTGAGATCAAGATCCGTTCTGCTTATTTTAAGAAAATCAGCTACCGGATTTGGGTACACACTCACGGAGGTTTCTTCTTTAAAGACCTCTTCCACCGCAATTTCTGTGGCTACTCTGCTACCCGAATTGATAGAAATATTGCAGATATCAACCTGATAGCCTGAATTTGTGGAGGCTAAAATGGCAGCCAGATTGTTAATCGCAGAAGGAGTTCCATTTAAATTATTGTCACTGGCAATCTGAGATGGGGAGTCCCCTATTTTATTAGCAAAAACATCATACGTGTAGTTGGTCATATCAACAACCATCTTAATATGATAGGTTTCACCAGCTGAAAACGGAATTTGAGTAGATGGCCAACCCTGACCACTTCTGGCGACAATTTTACCATCCTTAAACCTTATCATAGTGGCTACGTCATTGTCATGGCTCGATGAACCATTTGACAAACCGATTCGAGAGTGTACGTTATGACTTGGCGTCACATCGAACTCTGCTGTGAAGTCACCCGACTGGCTTGTGATGGAGGTATTGACCCATGAATTATTGTTAGGCAGCACCACACAACTCCCTCCAGAATTAGAAACCGTAACGGTAATACTTGAAGAAGTGGTCGAATTGCTCGCCGCATCAGTTGCTACAGCTGTCAAAGTATGCGATCCATTTGATGCATTGTTGGTATCCCAGCTAAATGAATATGGTGCTGAGGTATCCTGTGAACCAAGGTTATTACCATCCAATTTGAATTGTACCCCTACCAGATCACTATCAGGATCAGAGGCTGTTGCCGTAATACTGATCGTCCCAGATACAGTAGCACTATTACTTGGAGAAGTAATCGACACAGTAGGCGAACTACCTCCACTTGCGTTGGAAACAGTTACTGATCTGGCTGCTGAAGTAGTGACATTACCAGCAGCATCTGTTGCCACAGCAGTGAGCGTATAAACAGCATTCGACACACCCGTCGTGTTCCAGCTATAGGAAAAAGGAGAGCTAGTATCCTGCGAACCAATATTACTACCGTTCAATTTAAATTGTACACCAACCAAATCTGAATCTCCATCTGAAGCAGTAGCAGTAATGCTAACGGTACCAGAAACCGTGGCGTTATCACCAGGTGCTGTAAGTGCCACGACAGGAGGTGTAGATGAACTACCATTCCCATTTATCACTATATTGCATATATCCACCGCATAGCCACTGTTCGTGCTTTTTAGGACTGCTGGTAGTCTATCGATTTTGGTGATAGAAGATGAATTACTGTGAAACGCATTGTCGTCTCCGATCTGAGTCGGTGAATCTCCATCCGCATTGGCAAAAACATCATAGGTATGATTGGTAAGGTCAACCACCATCTTGATGTGGTAGACTTCATCCGCGATATAGGTAATGTGTGTGGAGGGATACCCCTGATTGTCTCTCACGTGTATTTTACCACTTTGGAACCTAATCATGGCTGCCACATCGTTGGCCGAACTCACATCTCCATCCGACAAACCAATTTCACTGTTTACCGTCGCGTTTGGAGTAACATCAAATTCGATGGTAAACCCACTGGTTTGGTTGGCCAAACTGGTGTTTACCCAGGTGTTTGTGTTGGGAAGTGTGATACACGTGGGCGCTACATTGTCTACCGTCACGTTAATAGTGGAAGATGTGGTGCTCAGACCAGCCGCGTCACGGGCAACTGCTGTAAGCGCGTAAGAACCGTTCGTGACTGATGAAGTATTCCATACAACCGAATAAGGATATGAAGTATCTTCCGCCCCAAGATTGACGCCATCTAACTTGAATTGGACACCCACAAGGTCTCCATTGGTATCGCTGGCAGTAGCCGACACTGTTACCATTTCACTCACCGTTGAATTGTTAGCAGGTCCGGAAATCGATACTGTAGGTGCCACATCGACTTGATTGTCAACGATCACGGTAATCGAGGAAGAATACCCCAAATTTCCATTATCATCTCTGGCCACCGCAGTGAGGACATGATTCCCTTCACTTGCACCAGTGGTGTTCCAACTTACAGAATAAGGGGAACTAGTGTCCTCAGATCCAAGATCTACTCCATCCAATTTGAATTGGACACCTGCCAAATCATTGTCGGTATCTGACGCTGAAGCAGTGACAGTGATGGTCCCGTCAACGGTTGCATTATTGGCTGGGCTTGTAATGGAAACCGTAGGTATAGCACCATTGGCACTAGGAGCCAATGCTCCTGCCCAGGCTTGCTGGTAAGTGTCAGAACTACTGTATCCAACTCCAGAAGTACTTCCAAATGTGATCCCTGAAGTAAGGTTGTAATGTGGAGAGCTTGTGGTAGGGCGAGCATTAGGGATGACGATGGTCTCTGGCCCTGTAAACATACCCATGGTAAAAGTATAGCTGGTATTATTGGCCGCTGCGGCTGTAGAATAGCTGATCGAATTGGATCCTTCAAAACTATGCCCACTGCTGTTATAGAAAGCATTGTAGTCTGAAATGGTTCCAGATGGTGAGTCACTTAATGTCCCTCCACCGTCGATGATTACATTACCTACTATGCGGGTATTGTACGCTCTGGATTCAAACCATTCCTGATCTCCAAACTTTTCCTCTACCTCAATAACAGTATTCAGATAAATATCATGACTGTGCTCGGTATTTTTCTGAAACCAGAAAGCAAAGCGCTCAGCCCGGTACATCAAGTTTCGACGGATCGTATAATGATCTGTCTTATCTCCACCTCTGGTATTGAAGGGTATCCTGCAATCCACAAAGATATTGTCTTCCACCAGCATGTAGCTCTTATACGTGCCGTCATTGCTATGATCGATTGCTCCCTGATCGTCGTTCGGGCTGGTGCCTCCAGGGACTTTTGACAGGTTTCTAAACCTATTCTTTTTTATCAGGATGTGGTCGCCAGATGTCGATGTTCCCGCATTTTTGATGTCAATGCCGTTTTCATGAGGTATCTCGGAGACACTGGAACTGTACTTGGATGGATCGATGTAAATATCATTGTCATAAATGACCGTGCCTTTAAAGGGCTGATCAGGTCCAAGCTGGATACCATCACCTGCGAAATTGTAAATTTCGTTGTGAACGATTCGATTATAATCGCCCACGTCAAACTTGATTCCATGATTGTCCTCATTGGTGGAGATTTGAGTGTTCCGAATCACACAGTGCTGTACCACGGAGTAGTTGGCTGGACCCTTCCCACTGCCAGAACCTCCAATGGCTATTTGACCGGCTCCTCCGCCTCCTTTCTCTATCAAGCATCTGTTCAACACTTGATAATCATCTACGAGGTACACGTTGGGGTTTCTGGTGGGTTCGTCACCAATAGCCCTGATCCGATCCAATCTCCAATAAGCGCCTTCTACATTGATCCTGCCAAAGGTGACATAATCAGAAGGGTCCATATCCACAGGGTGTGTGGTATAGTCCGTGGGGTTATTTGGATCATAATAGATCAGCCACCGTGGATTGCTGGCTGTGCCATCTCCGGTCAATGCCGTGGTGCCTAAACTGGTATAATCACCAGGCTGTATAAAGAAAATACGCTTTCCAGATGTATTAATGACCGAACTGAAATTAGCCGGGGAAGTAATCATCCCCATTTCGCTATTGCCGGAATCATAGACAGGAATCGTGAGAGACTCCTCGTAGGGCCCCTGGGCCCGAGCGATAAAAATTAATGCCATCACCATGAGGCATGTTAGTAGGGTTTTTTTCATCATTCTTAGTTTTTGTTTAACTGTTCATTAACTGGTGTTTTTCATCTGTTCTTCTTTTTTAGAGTGCGAGTATGACCTGACTGTGGGGCATTTATGCCAGACAACAGAGGTTGTCAGTGTAGATCGATCGAATTCCACAGTGCGTACATAAGAGGAGATCTTCAGTTTTTTCTACTCAAAATATTTTGATAATTTTTCATTTCACTGCTTGTGATGTCTTATCTAAAAGGTGAGGTTCTCAATAGATTATTTGTGAAAAAGCGACTCAGACGGACTTTTACCAAGCCAATCCGGAATAGATTTTTTTGATGATTAGTGAGTATAGACTGTCCCTTTCGTCCTCTTTTTAAAGTCCACCCTTTAGGTTTTAAAATGTGTACTTCTCAATGAAATGTGTATGAATATTAACACCACCTTTTTAGTGACAGTCGCCTTACTGGGCCTCCATTTTGGTCAGCCGTTGCCCGATGTATACTGTCGGACGACAAGACATTGTGCGAATTCTGTTATTTCTTGGGAGTTGGCAGATATGATACGAACCAAACCTAATGACCTGAGAATTGTGGGTTTGCCGGGCATAGTGGAGACACCTTTTGGTCAGTCGGTATATTTTGATGGAGTAGATGACGCCCTTTTTCTGGAAGACATGCCACTGGATTCGATGGAATCATTTACCATCGAGATGATATTTTATCCGGATACTGCCGGCCCCTTTGAGCAGCGCGTCGTGCACATAGGTGAAGTGTTTGAGGACCGTATGCTCCTGGAAATCAGGGCTGTGGATGATCAATGGTATTTTGATGGGTTTGTCTCGTCTGCCGGAAACAACAAAGCCCTGATTGATGAAAATCTCACTCACCCCCTGGGTCAATGGTACCATGTGGCTTTTGTTGTCTCTGACAGTTCGCTTGACACTTATGTGAATGGCTCTCACGAACTACATGAACCATTTACATTCAAAGGCATCCAAACCGGGAAGTGTGCTATCGGTGTGCGACTAAATGAAGTGTCGTGGTTTAAAGGGATCATTCACGAAATCAGAATTACCCCCGGTCAGCTAGATCCATCAGCATTCATCAAGCTATGATGTAGCCGATCACTAATCAGCAAGAGTCAACTTTTCGCTCAGTCTTGAAGTCCTTGTGCCTACTTCAAACTGATAGTTGGTGGCCTTATCGAGGTTGGTAATGGTGATTTGATGGTTGGTTTTCTCTGTCAAATCCTCCTTGCGGTATTGTAACGAGCCATTCAACTTCCCATATCGGACGACACTCGAGGTTGGTTGATTTGTTTGCCATGAAATAGTTACCGAAGAGCTATCTAGAACAGTCAAGGATGGATCTGCTGACAAACTATCTGACATCATGTTTCGATCGAAATAGAAAGGGTGGTTCCTGTCCCACGATACCACTACCTGAAGGACACTTTGCGTTAACTTATCCTCATCAATAACCACTCTCAGAAAATTATCAAGCTGCAGCTCACCAAAGTAAGTGGTATCATAATTCCATACATGCTTATTGCCCTGAATGTATAAGATGGGTTCGCTAAAGGTCTGAATGAGGTCTCTAAACGGAAGGTAGAAAAGCGAATCTCCTATGACTTTCTTTTCTCGCTTTATCCCCGGGGCGGCATGGGCAAATATGACATATGCATTAACCATACCTTTATATTGGGTCATGCGCTCTTGCACCCAAATCAGATTGTCTGACATTCGGTGCTGTCATGAATACGCCCATCCACCTGATTGATGGTGAGAAACAAAACCGAATTTCTCAAAAAAGCTATATTCTCTGGTCTGCCAGGTTGACTATTGGCGTCAAAATCATTGATGAATCGCTCATTCAAGTCTGTAAACGTGCTTTCCCAATGTTCCAATCCTATTGTTGGATCAGTGCCATGATCACAGTCGTTCCATTCATTATCACCTATGAGCAAATAAGGCTTTTTAGAAGAAGATTCAAGAACCTTTAAGGTGTTGGTATAGTAGCTTAGTTCACATGGTGTTGATCCCTTCTTGATGTCTCCGACATGAATTAAAAAGTCGGCGTAGCTTCGCTTATTGTTGTCATCTATATGGGATTGGAATCGCTCCAACAATGCTGTACTTCCGAGCGTATCATATGGAGCATCTCCAACGATCGCAAACTGAATCAGGTCTTTGCCTGGCACGTCGATATTATCGAAGATCAGATCGTCCTGTTTTAGGAAGGCAAGGTTTGTAATCAACACGAATATAAACACCACAAACAGTGTCTTGTATAGGTAGATCAATACTGTTTTCATATCGGCATATTAATGCATCACTGACGTAATCACTTCCCAGGGCTCCATTGTGTGGCTTTCAGGATCTTATGAAAAATCTCTGTGTTTTCATAAATACCCGCAAATGACTCAGCACCAGGACCATAAGCAAATACCGGGATCAATGTAGCTGAATGTCCTTTGGTGGAAAACGTCGGATTGATTTCGGTATAGTCTTTATAGGTGCTGCCGTCCTCATTTTCTCTTTCTGTGGATGCCAAGGTAAACCCTCCGGTTTCATGATCGGCTGTTACAATGACCAACGTGTTGCCATCCTTTTCTGCAAAATCCAGGCACTTACCGATGGCATCATCAAAGTCAATGAGCTCTGAAATGAGATAGTCAGCATTGTTTTGATGACCTGCAAAATCAATTTGTGAGCCTTCCACCATCATGAAAAAATTTCCACCATCCTTTGTAAGGAACTGAAGACCCAATTCAGCGGCTTTCGGTAAAAAATCACCGCGACCTTTGGCCACTGGCTCCATGTGATCCGCTGCCAGTAAATAGGCCACTCTGGATTGTGTTTTGATATCTGTGAATGCACCCAGAGCTGTGGTATCTACCCTGAACCCATTGGCCTCTAAATCTACTAACAAGTTTCTTCCGTCTGATCTTTGGTTGAAAAACTGCCTGCCACCTCCAGCAAAAAAGTCCACGTCAGAATCAATCATATAGGCCGCAATGTCTTCATATTGCTTCCTGTGTTTCACATGTGCATAGAAACTCGCGGGGGTGGCATGCTGAATAGCCGATGTTGAGATGAGCCCTGTTTTTATGCCCTGTTGGGATACAATTTCAACCAGCGTTGCTACTTCTGTTGTATCATCGGATACCCCAATCGCGCGATTGTAGGTTTTGACGCCAGATGCAAAAGCCGTAGCCCCGGCGGCAGAGTCGGTGATGTCTTCTCTGGATGAAGACGTTCTTATAAGCCCTATGAAAGGAAAGCGGGCATAATTCGGCTGGGTGCTTTTATAGTAAAAAGCGGATGATATTTGGGATAGTCCGGTCCCGTCTCCTATCAGGAGGATAACATTTTTTGCAACTGGAGTTCCCTCCTGCTCAGTCTCCTGTGATTTGCAGGAGAATAAAGATGAGAAGAGAAGTAAGTAGATAATTCTGCTAGCTGCCATGAATTGTGATTTTGATTTACAAAAAAACTCCAACTTTTAGATGAAGCACTTGTACTTCAAGCTTTTATTGAATGAAGTAATATGTGGAAATTTTGAAAATTGTTTCGAAAAAAATACCCCCGATAGCAATACTACCGGGTGGTAATCTTTAGGATCTTCATCAATTATAACAAGGGCGGTTGAGTAAATTTCTACTCAAAAATTTTTGATTTTTTAATTTGAACTAATCCGAAAACTGCCTTCATAAGGCTTGAAAAACACACTCACCAGTATAAAAAAAGACCGGCATTACCGGTCTTTTTATAAGAAATTAATCTATGTAGGTGCTATTTCACCATTACCCTAAAATCAACGGGTCCATTGGTGGTTTGCAACTTTAAGAAATAGATACCCTGCCTTAGGCCAAGTAGGGAAATTTCCGTTTCCCTGGCATTATTTACCTGGACTATTCTCCCCGTCAAATCAACAAAATAGCTCTCATAGACCTGGACCTGACTTGCCAGTCTCAAGTACAACCTATCTGTGGCCGGATTTGGGAACACCACAACCCCCACATGTTGCTGTTCAACAGCCAGCACCATATCGACGGTGAGCGTGGCTTCGGCGGGTTGGGCTATGCGATCAGATACACTCACAGTTAGCGTTCTTTCTCCTCCAACTGCAGGTAATTTGGTGACATCAGCGATCCTGAGCTCTCCGGTATTGGACAGTGAAAAAGCACCATCCTCATTGCCATCGGTGATCTGATAAACCAATTCATCATCATCAGGGTCTTCCGCCGATAGCGCACCTATGAGATGCCCTGTCGTGAATTTCGATAGGGAAAAGTGATGGTCAGCAAGCGTAGGAGCCTCATTGTCAGCCGCCACACTTAGCATCCAGTTGAAGTCAGTTTGAAAAGGTTCGCTTCCCCACTTGATCAAAAGCTTCTGCCCTGCTTCCAGGTCTTCTATGATCACTTCAGCCATGCTGTGCACCGCTACATTCTCTGGGTCATCATTAGCTGCTATCAAATTTCCATCACATGCGTCATACACTTCAATGTATGAGTTGGCGTATGATACATTATTCAGACCGATTGAAGTCAGGGTGACATCCCCGGCTTTTGGTAAGGTATATTCGTACCATTTTGGAGCACCTCTAAACTCATACAATCCGGGAAGTACCTCGATGGCAGTATCACAATGGTCGCCACTTTCCATCTCCACAATCTCCAGACCCCAGTCAAAGCCTGGGCGGGTTCCATCGATTAACTCACCAAAAAAGATCAGCACCTCATCTCCAGCCATGAGTCCTTTCACCTCCACCCGGTCTTCACTGATGGCATAGCTGCTCAACGTGCTGCACTCAGGAGTCACACCTATGGTACGGTAGCGGGCTGTGGAAAGGTCCAGTCTGGAGATCACCAGCTTCTTGTTGTCCTCTGGCATCGTATATGAAAACCAGTAAAAATTGCTCACATAGTCTGGTACGGTATTCACGCCTTCATGGGCCTGATCAGGAGACTCGCAGAAAATACCCAGCTCCGGATCACCCACGAATAACTTCCAGTCAAAGGAATACTGGGCAGAGTTCATGCTGTTCGCCCACCTGATGTAGACGGTTTGACCAGCCTCTAGTTCCGGCAGGTAGGCAAAGCTCTGAGGATCACCACCATAATCATAACTGTAAGCAATCAGTTCACCATCACATACGTCATAGATTTCCACATAAGTATCATTTGAGGTGTAGCCAACTGAACTCACTGAAAATGAGTTAGTTTCAGGCATGGTGAAAGTAAACCATGCAGGCATTGGCCTCATCCCATTGTTGACCCCCTCTACGGCCAGCAGTGGATCTTCACACGAATCGCCTGGTCTCGGCTGATCTGTAACAATTTCCCAATTAAATGCCTCATAAGAGTACGCTCCGTCCCATTTGATCAGAAGTGTCTGACCCACTTCCAGGTTTTCAAGCGTTACACTGCTTTGAAAATATTCGATCCAGTCATCTAGCACCAAGATGTTGTCATTGCTAGCCAGTAAGTTTCCATCACAACCATCGTACACTGAGAGCAGAGTATTCGAGTAAGTAAACGGCATGGATGAAATGGTGTAGTTTCCCGCGGTCTCCACGTTATAGGTAAACCAGTGCGTAGCATACTCCGCATGATTCAGTCCATAGTTTGCCACCAGTGGGTCTTCACATCGATCACCCTGCCGAACCGGGATTTCCTCCAGTTTCCACTTAATTCCCGGAAAAGGATAGTTAATTGACCAATAAATGGATACCTCCTGTCCTTTGGATAGTCCGGACACAAATGCTTCCCCCACTCCGCTATAAAGAAGGTCGGCGTTGGTACAACCATCCAGGATAGCAACAAAAGGGCTGCCATCGATATAATCACCCTGATAGGATACTTTCAAACTTCCATCTTCTGCCATTTGATAGTCATACCAAACAGGAGCGCTCTCCGAAATATTGTCCCCTTTCACGGCGCTGATTGGGCTTTCACAATGATCACCCGCCTGGATATTCTCTACAGTTAACTCCCAGGTGAAGTTTTCATTGAAGTAGTCAAGACTCCAGATAAACACGAGCTCTGTTCCGGCAGGAAGATTAACAGCACGTCCCTTTCCCTGCCCGCTATCCACCCAGCTAAATAGCTGACAATCATTATTGACAAAAATGGCCATTTCCACCGGCTCACTACTGAAGGCAGTAATGGTTTTTCCATTAGCAGGAACGGTATATTTATTCCAATATAAATGCCCAAAATAGTAATGATCCCGATCCACTGTCACCTGATTAGTTCCGGTATGAGCTTGAACAGCGGTGCCGCAGTTGTCTCCCGGAAGGGGGTCTATTTCCTCGATGGTCCAGTCAAATCCTTCGTAGGACCATTTCTCTGACCATAAAATATAAAAGGTTTCTCCCGCCGGCACCATATACAAAACAAGCTGTGCCTGGTCATAGAAATCATAATGGGTATCATGCCCTTCATCATTGTCCATAAAAATCTGACCATGGCATTCCCGCTTGATCATCAGATGGGTGTTCACATCCGTAAGCCCTATAGAGCTGATAACAAGATTACTACGTTTGGTGGTGGTGAAGCTAAACCACTGTGGTGCTCCATCAGTATGATTCAATCCTGCCTGTACCTCCCTGGCGACTGAACACACCTCACCATTTTCGAAGGGTGAAGCTATCAGCACCCACTCATAACCAGCTACTGCTGAGGCACTTTCCCAGACTATTTTAACAGTTTCACCTTCTTCTAAAGCTGTAGTAAGCTCCACCCCGTCACCGGCTGTACTCCCCAGTAGAAAGCCACCGCATTCATTGAACACCTTTAAGTCAACTGATTCGGTTGAGGTCTCTGCACTGTGCAATGTAAGATTCCCGGTAGCAGGCATTGTGAAGGTGTACCAATATTCAAATGGCGCTTCATATGGAATGGTATTTTGCCCCTCCATGGCGTTGACCGCATCACTGCACGCCTCACCACTCCTGATGGAGGTGGTGTGAAGTGTCCAGTCTACATTGCCACCCTGAGGCTCAAACGATATAAAAAGGCTCTGATCGGCACTTACATCAAACATGGTCAGCGTGCCCTTTCCCCCCTTAATATATTTGAGCTGATTGCAGTCATTTCCGTACACATTAAAGGTCATATCGCCAGCTGAAATGGTGATTTTTTGATGGTCAGCATCCGGACTAAACCGATACCAGTAGGTTCCCAAAGAGGTGGTCGGAAGCGTATTATTGCCCTCCAGCGCCATGGCAGCCACCCCACAAGCAGCTCCTTCTTCGGGAGTACTAGTAGTCAATTGCCAGGTGAACGGGTCAAATTGTCTGTTCTCCCAAAGGATTTTGATGGTTTCTCCAGCCTGAAGTGCAATAGAAAGCTCCGACTGCTGCGTACCATAAGCATCATCACTTTCACTAATCGGCAGTGTATGACACTCCCTGAACAGCGAAAGCTTGGTATCTACGATGGCCCCCATTGAGGATATTGTAACCACCTCATGATCTGCAGCGGTATATTCATACCACGAAAGCGGCATTTCAGCCGTGTTGCTCCCTGCTACAGCGGGTGGTGCAAGCTGACAAACAATGAGCGCATTCCGCATAGGGCTCATCTCCATGACCGTTCGCATACGCATGCGCTGATCTTTAGTGAAAATATTCATACAGCCATCTGTACTGTAGTCCATGTAGTTTTCAATCATATCAGGGCCGCCTCCCGGGCAGCTGTCTCTGGTCTCGCACGATCGATTGGGACCGTCTGCGACAGGCGTGTCTTCACAGTAGTCATCCATATCACAACCTCCATCGCCCCAGATGTGGCGAAGGCCGAGCCAGTGGCCAACTTCATGGGTGGTCGTTCTCCCCAGATCAAAGGGGGCAGATACCTGACCTGTACGCCCAAAAAATTGGTAGCCGATTACAATACCATCAGTGAAATCAAAGCCATCCTCAGGAAGCCCGTCTAATCCGGATAGGTTAGGAAACTGAGCATATCCCAGTAAGCCTGAGCTACCAAAGTCGAGTACCCAAATATTAAAGAATCGATAAGGATCCCATTGGGTATTGGGTTTTAACTCTTCCTCGATCACTGTATAACTGTAAGAGGAACTATAACCAGAAATGCGATCAACACCCGGTTCTTCCAGAAGGTTGCCATAAGGATCAGTCAGAACGGGTACAAATTCTATATTGATGTCCGCTCCGTCAGGATGTTCGTTGTATCCGGCACCCAATCTCCTAAAATCTTCATTAAGGACATCAAACTGCGACATAATCTGCTCCCGACTGATATTGGACCCGGTACCTCGGGGTTCGCCGCTGTGGACCACATGAACGATGGTGGGAATTTGATAAATGGTCTCAGGATCAGCAGACATTCTTGACAAGGCGAGTTGCCTGGAAAGCCGTGCTTCAAAATCGTCAGTAGACAACCTACCTGCATACTTTTCCCTCAACTTCTGCTCGTTTTCTACAGTAAAGCAGGTTCTAATCTGTGGTGAGGTTCCATCTGATTGAAATAAGTTACTTTGTGCATTCTGGAAACTCGGAATCATCGGGCTGTTTTGTGGCCGCAAAAATGAATGACCCTGTTTGGTTTCTCCTTGCGCATCCAGGGGAGCTTGCGACCCTGATTGGTTTTGATCGATCGGAATGGGATATGCCCGGGGTTGATCAAAAGGATTTTGCCCATATATTAGGGTGTAGTGGCTGCATAAAATGGTGAGTAAAACAATCATGCATACTTGTTTCATATTGGATTAATTTATGGTTGTTAAACAAGCAAATACACGCTGTGAAATCATTCCGTTGGAACGCCGGTTTGATTTTTTGATAAATGGCAAAAAGTTGATTTGAAGGAGCGGTTAAAGGATTTTAGTGCTCTCCTGAAAAGTATGGATCTTTCCTTTTTATTGATTTACGATTACCTGATGTTTAGTTATTCAGAGACACTTATACAGTGACCTTCCGTAAACTCCTCAAAAAAAAAGCGCCACATTACTGCGGCGCTCTTTTGATTCTTTGTGGTATGTTTGATCAACCTGTGTTTCTCATGGCGGATGCTATACCATTGATGGTAAGCATCAGCTGAGTCTGAGTGATCTCAGCAGCCGGATCGTTAGCAGCCTTTTCCTTTCTCCACTTGGCCAGCAACTTCACCTGGCGCTTGTGCAAATACATCATGAGCGAAGCTCGGAGCTGATTGGAATAATAATGATTCTTCCTTCTTTTCTCAATGTCCTTACCGAGCAAATCCATGAGCATCTCTCTGGTGAGCGCCAGTTCTCCCAGGAAAAGGTTAAGAAATTTATCTCTGAGTTTGGTGTCGCTGACCAGTGAGGCATATTCGGTCATCACTTCTTCGTCAGTCGCAGCCAAACTGGTATCCACATTGGTGAGTACATACCTGATAAACGGATCATAGACCAGGACCTTCTTGAACTCTTCATAAGACTTATTGTCCTTGTCTCTCAACTCACTCAGTGCAGTACCCAAACCATACCAGCTGGTCATATTGTAGCGCGACTGGCTCCATGAGAATACCCAGGGAATGGCCCGGAGGTCTTCCAACGAGTTGGCTCCCGTTCTCTTGGCTGGTCTTGACCCAATTTTACTTGTTTCAATTGCGTCAATTGGCGTAGCTTCTCTGAAATATGGGATAAACCCATCTTCCCGCATCAGGTTTTCATAATGCGTTTTACTGTCGTCAGCCAGCTTTTGGAGTACATGCGCCAGTGGATGTGGCTTACGCTCTGTAAATTGACTAAGTATAGCCGTAGCTGCCGTACTGGCCATCAACAACTCAATATTATACTCTGCATTGACCTTGTTGGCATACTTCTGCGCGATGGTTTCCCCCTGCTCTGTGAGCCTCAGATCTCCTCCGATACTTGAGTGCGGCAGCGAGTTGATAAAATAGTGTGTAGGGCCAGCACCACGACTGATAGAGCCTCCTTTACCGTGGAAAAATCTAATTTTCACATCAAAGTTTTTCCCTGTTTCATACAATCTGGATTGTGCCTTATAGAGGTTCCACTGGCTGGCCATGATGCCCCCATCTTTATTACTATCACTATAGCCCACCATCACCTGCTGCACAGGTTTATCAAGTTCTTCCTTCTGTTTGAAGTGATTCAGGCTGCGCTGGGTGAATGGATGTTGCAAAAACCCCCTCATGATGTCAGGTCCATTTTCCAGGTCCTCAATGGTTTCCAAAAGCGGCACCACCGGCAGCTCTGACACCAGGCCTTCCTTGGTTTGTCTGGTAAGACCAGCTTCTCTGGCCAGAAGATAAACCAACAGCAAATCAGAAACACTTCTGGTCATACTTACAATCAATGAGCCAATAGAGTCTGTTCCGTACTTGGAGATATGACTTTCCAATACCCGGTAGCAATTGACCACCGCCTCGGCATTGGGTCCCAGTTTGATTTTCTGGTGGGTAAAAGGTCTATTAGATTTCAATTCCTGATTGATGAATTCCATTCGTTCCTCTTCACTCCACTCAGGGTAATTGGTTTTTTCAAAACCTGCGGCTTCCAAAAGCTGCTGCATGGCTTTATCATGGAATGCACTATTTTGTCTTACATCCACTTTGGCCAGGTGAAACCCGAAGGTTTCTACACTTCTGATCGCCGTGTGTATATCATCATAAGCGATTGATTTAGAGCCATATTCTACCATCGCCTTTTGAAGCAACTTCAAATCGTTCAAAAGTTCCTTGGATTCCACATAACATCCGGGATACTCCATGATCTCGGTGGCATGTCCACGTCGGGTGTCTACAGGTAGTTTGGTGATCAGTACATTCACAAATTGTCGGAATGCTTCACCTCTGTTTCTCGAGAACGCCTCATCCCCTCTTGGTCCAAGCTCAGACTGAATCTGAAGCATTCGCTTCTTTAAGTCAGCATTTACCTCATCCATTTCAGCAGTGAAGCTGAGGTGTCTTACCAGGTCGGTAAGCTTTCTCCTGATCACTACAATCGCATTGAGCCTGAGCGACTTGAGTGTCTCTTCTGTTACCTGCTCTGTGACCAAGGGGTGACCATCCCGGTCTCCTCCTACCCAGTCTCCAAATGAAAGTTTTGGCCATGCATTGAGTTCATAGATGGTTTGGGCTTTAAACCCTTGATCTTCCCACGCCTGAATCATCCTCCGATCCATCACAGGGATTACCTCAGGGAACACATTGATGAGGTAGTGCATGATGTTTCGAAGCTCTGATTGTACATCCGGCTTCTCCAGGAAAATCTCCCCGGTTTTCCATAACCTGTAAAGTGTCTGCTTGATGTTATGTCGAATGTTGGCAATTTCCTTCTTGGTGTACATGGAGTTCTCCCTGTTCACCATCAGTAGATACAATTCCCGATGGTGCTCCAGCACCGTAGCTCTTTTGGCCTCTGTTGGGTGTGCCGTAAGTACAGGCTCTACCCTGATGTCCTTAAGACGTATGGCAATGTCTCTTTCGTCGATATTATGAGCTTTTAGCTTCTGCAGATTGTTGGCCCACAGACCATTCACGGAGGCCAAATCCTGGTCCTCGAGGCTTCTTCTATGCTGCACTGCGCCATTAATTTCCACCATGTTCACCAGCTGAAAAACAAGTGAGTATAGCTGTATGTGCTTCTCTGTGAGTTCCTGAGAAGCCAGCTCCGGGATGTCATTAATCCATGGGATTTGAGAAGCCATTGTTTCTTCTCCATTTTCTAACAAAATCTCTTTTAGGGCATTCAGTAGGTACTCTAAGTCCTCATATGGTTTACCCAAAGTCTCCTTCAATAGCTTCAGTGTAGCTCTCATTGTTATTTTATTTATGAAATGATGCAAATTACATGATATTTTGCAATGAAAATTAAAATAATTTGAAAAATCAATAATTTTACTTTAGATCTTGGTATTCACCAATAGATAAGCTTCCCCGTATTAACTTTACGTTTCATTTATACCAAAACCACAAAATGGATAATCGTAAATACCTACCCCTTATTATAATCACAGCAATCGTTCTTATTGTTTTACTGACCATCTCCAATAGCATAATATACAAAGTAAAATCTGGAGAAAGAGCAGTCATTTTCAACACATTGACAGGTGAACTTGACAAATCAAATGTTATCGGTCCAGGCTTTCACGGAAAGGTGCCCTGGAGTGATGCTTACATCTATGATGTGACTGAAAACCAAATAGAAGAAACCATGGATGTTCTGGATAAGAACGGTTTGAACATCAATGTTGACATCACCGTGAGATTTCACCCGGTATACGACAGCATAGGAGAGATTTATGAGACTTTTAGATTGGATTATATACGTAGACTGGTCATCCCTGAAGTACGCTCTACTGTAAGACAGGTGATGGGTAGATACACTGCCGAAGAAATTTACTCCACCAAAAGACCGGAGGTAGAGGGTTCTATAAAAACTGAGACAGATGCCATTCTGGGTGCGCCTGGCAATAACATCGAAATGAGGGCATTGCTCATCAGGTCTATCAAGCTTCCGGAGCAAATCAGATTAGCCATCGAAAATAAACTAACTCAGGAACAGGAAGCTCTCGCCTATCAGTTTAGGTTGGATAAAGAAAAAAGTGAAGCTGAGCGAAAGCGAATTGCTGCTGAAGGAGAGGCGGTTGCCAACAAGATTATCAATAGTAGTTTGACGGATGAACTATTGAAAATGAGAGGCATTGAGGCCACCATTGATATTTCTACATCTCCCAACTCAAAAGTTATCGTGATTGGTAGTGGAAAAGAAGGTCTTCCATTAATTTTAGGCGGGAATTAATTTTCGCCAAACAGAAAGTGCCTCCAGGGGTTAAATGAGGATAAATAATTATTTTAGAGTAAATTCTAGCAATTAATAAACACGCAAGCAGATGTCGAATACAGCCGAAATCAAAGTAGATGGTAAAAGTTATGAGCTGCCTCTTATTGAAGGAACCGAGAAGGAAAAAGCAATTGATATTAGTCAACTAAGAGGACAGTCAGGTGTCATTACCATTGACCCGGGTTTCAAAAACACCGGATCCACGAAAAGTGCTATTACTTTCCTGGATGGTGAGAAAGGAATCCTGAGGTATCGTGGATACCCCATCGAGCAGCTGGCGGAGAAATCTACTTTCCTTGAGGTAGCGTATTTATTGATCTATGGCAACCTGCCTGAAGCTTCTCAGTTTGAGGCCTTTAAATCTCAAATCACCAACCATACACTGGTGCATGAGGACATTAAGAAACTATTGGATGGCTTCCCTTCTACGGCTCACCCGATGGGAGTGCTCTCCTCTCTGGTAACTTCTCTGACTGCTTTTTATCCTCAAAGCCTTGATCCGAACAGATCAGGTGATGATGTGAACTTGAGCATCATCAGAATCATCGCCAAGATGCCGACTTTCGCTGCATGGTCTTACAAAAATCAAATGGGTCATCCGGTGGTTTATCCGGATAACAGACTTGACTATTGTGCCAACTTCATGAAGATGATGTTTGGCTTACCTACTGAAGAATACAGCGTAGATCCTGTGGTGGTAAAAGCTTTGGATAAATTACTGATTCTACATGCGGATCATGAGCAAAACTGCTCTGCTTCTACTGTTCGTATTGTGGGAAGCTCTCAGGCCAGCCTTTATGCTTCGCTTTCAGCGGGTATCAATGCACTCTGGGGTCCACTTCATGGTGGTGCTAACACTGCAGTAATTGAAATGCTGGAAGCCATCAAGGCAGATGGCGGAGATACTAAGAAATGGATGGCTAAGGCCAAAGATAAAGACGATCCTTTCCGTCTGATGGGATTTGGTCACAGGGTATATAAAAACTTTGATCCTCGTGCCAAAATCATCAAGAAGGCGGCTGATGATGTGTTGGAGAAATTGGGTGTTAATGATCCGGTATTGGATATCGCCAAAGGTCTGGAAAGAGAAGCCCTGGAAGATCAGTACTTCGTGGATAGAAAGCTGTACCCTAACGTTGACTTCTACTCTGGTATCATCTACAGAGCGCTGGGAATACCAGCAGAGATGTTCACCGTGATGTTCGCCCTGGGACGTCTCCCTGGTTGGATTGCACAGTGGAAGGAAATGCGGGAAAACAAAGAACCTATCGGAAGACCAAGACAAGTATATGTCGGGGAAAACGAAAGAGATTATATGCCGGTAACCAAACGGTCATAAAGGCAAAAGCCCTTCAGGAATATCCTGAAGGGCTTTTTTATTTGGGGATTTTAACTTTCTCTTTTAATATTTCCGATTGAGTATCTCACTCAGAATGACCGCTTTCTTAGCTGAATCAGCATCCTGCAGCATGGATTTAATGTCAGCACCCAAAGATTGTTGGTCACCCTCATCCTGCTGACGTTGCATTTTAGATTTAAAATGCTCATCACGTTTAAACTCCAGATCAGAACCTTCTGCCAATCGGATGGATTCCTCATAGACGCGCCTACTCTCCTCATCGGCAAATCGGCGTGTGCGGCCTTCTTCAAACTCCTTTGGTTTTTGCTGAGCCACCCACTCCCGCTCCTTGACCAACTGCCGAGCCTCTACAGGCTGAGGTGCTTCAGGTTCCGGCTCTTGTTTGCCCTCTGTAAACTCCTTCAGGAGATCCTCAAAAGAAACAGGCCTGGTGCGTCGTTCAGGGTGTTCCGATTCCTCTTCAGCACTTTGAGTGGGTTCGGGGGCGTTCTTCTTTTTCATCATTCGGGTGATGAAATATATCGCAGCAAATGCCAGATAAAGCCAGAATTGAATATCATCCATATACGTCGTAAAATATAAAATTAATTCTAAATTTGTTAGCTTCATTCGAGCTTAACATCACAAGCACTTCATGCAATTAACACGTTTAGAAATAAAGGGATTCAAGAGTTTTGCTGATAAAGTTACCATTAATTTTGATGAGGGCATTACAGGCATCGTAGGACCCAATGGATGTGGCAAGTCGAATGTGGTGGATTCGATCAGATGGGTGCTTGGCGAGCAGAAAACACGTGTCCTTCGGTCTGACAAAATGGAGAATGTGATCTTCAACGGCACCAAAGCGAGGAAAGCTACCCAGCTGGCAGAAGTTTCGCTCACCTTCAATAACACCAAAAACCTGATCCCCACCGAGTACTCCAACGTCACGATCACAAGACGCTACTTCCGCTCGGGAGAAAGTGAATACCTGCTCAACAACGTGCCTTGCCGGTTAAAGGACATTACCAACCTCTTTCTGGACACAGGGATCGCCTCTAACACCTATGCCATCATTGAGCTAAAAATGGTAGACGACCTCCTGAATGATAAAGACAATTCCAGAAGGAGTCTTTTTGAAGAGGCGGCTGGCATTTCCAAGTTTAAGATCAGGAAAAAGGAAACCATGCGTAAGCTTCAGGACACTGATGCCGACCTGGATCGTGTAGAAGATTTGCTTTTCGAAATCGATAAGAACCTCAAATCACTGGAAAAGCAGGCTCGCCAGGCTAAGAAGTACTATGAAATAAAAGAGGAATATAAGCAGTACAGCATCGCCCTTGCGAAGAAATCTATCGGAGATCAGAATGCGGTATTTGAAAGTATAGAAAAGCGAATCACTCAAGAGTCCGACCGGAAGAACTCACTGAACACCCAGCTACTGGAGAAAGAGGCCAACTTAGAGAAAACCAAGGCCGAATTGATTGGGAAAGAAAAGCTTCTGTCCTCCAGGCAGAAGACGCTCAATGAACACGTGGGTAAAATCAGAAATTATGAGAGTGAGAAGAAAATCAAGAATGAGCGGCAGCGGTATCTTCAGGATAAGATAGAAAAACTACAAGAGCAGCTCTCGCAGGATAAGCTAAGCAATGAACGGGCAGCGTTCTCCCTCAAAAGTTTGGATAAAGAAAGTGATCAGGCGCGTCAGATCCTTTCTGACATAGGCAATAAACTAGAGCAGCTCCAGGCCGACTATGATGCACAAAAAGCCAAAACTCAGGAAGCTCAGGAAATCCTGAATGAGTACAATCAACAATACAACACCAAGCGCGAGCAGGTTTATCAGGTAGGAAAAGACCTGGAAATCAAGGAAGTGCAGATAAAGTCACTACAAAGTGAACTCAACCGGTCCCGGGAAGATTCTTCCATCCAAAGTGAAAGTTTGAAGGACTTTGATCAGAAGTTGGCTGAAATCCAGAAAGAGAAAGTAGCTAAAACGGAGGAGTTTCAGGCTTTGAAAGCCAAGGAAACAGCCCTGAAAGACAAGATAGAATCCAATCAGCAGCGGATCGATCTGATACGTGAGGAACTCACACAGGTCAACCGGAAGCTGGACTCGAGACAAAACGAATATAATCTTACCAAGTCCCTGGTAGATAGCCTGGAGGGATTTCCGGAAGCCATCAAGTTTCTCAAAAAGAGCAACCAATGGAAAAACGCACCTCTCCTTTCGGATGTCATTGCCTGTCCTGAAGAATACAGGATCAGTATCGAAAATTTCCTGGAGCCATATATGAACTACTATGTGGTGGAGACCCGGGAAGATGCACTCAAAGCTGTCAACCTGCTGAGCGACTCATCCAGAGGAAGGGCTCATTTTTTCGTGTTGGATCAGCTGGAGAAATACCACGCCAACTCGGCACACATTTTTGCCAATACCCGCCCTGCAACGGAGGTGGTGGAGTATGATGAGAAGTACCGCAAATTAATCGCTCATCTGCTGGACAATGTATACATCTATGAAAATGAAGCTCCATCAACAGAAGATGATGATGTCGTTTTTGTAGACAAGAGTGGAAAGATCACCAAAAGGAAGTTTTCCATGTCCGGAGGCTCCGTCGGACTCTTCGAAGGAAAGCGAATTGGAAGGGCTAAAAATCTGGAGAAATTAGCCGCAGAAATCAAAATCCTGACTAAGAAACAGGAACAGGCCAAATCTAACCTCAATGAAAATCTCAATGAGCTGGAGCAACTAAAAAAATCGACTCAGACAAGCCTATTGGAGGAACTTCAGGTGGAAATCAACCGAATCAATGAAACCTTTGTGTCTATCCAGACCAAGCAAGAGCAGTACAGCAATTTGCTGAACTCCAATGAGACCAAGCGGGAAGATATAGAAGAGCGCATAGAGACCCTTGGCAGTGAAATAGACGCCCTCAGGCCGGAGTTTGACCAGTCCGCGGGCATTCTCTCGGAGCTGGAAATGCAGGTGGTCAATAAGCGTGAGGAGCTCAACGAATTGAATGAACTGCTGGCTCAGAAGTCTTCTGCTTACAATGAGGAGAATGTTCTCTATCACCGCCAGCAAAATAAGGTGAATAGTATCACTCAGGAGATTAGTCACAAAGATGAAACCTTCGTCAGTAGTTCGGCCAGAATAGAGCAAAACACTGAGGAGCTACAAAAAGCTACCCAGGATCTGAATGAACTGGTGAAAAAATCCGAAGAGAGCGATGACGACCTGGTGGCCATGTACGAAGAAAAGGAGTCCATTGAGATGGGAGTCAATGAAGCTGAAAAAGACTACTATGCTGTGCGCAATGCCATAGATGAGGCTGAGAAAAATGTACGTGAAATTCAGCGCATGCGCGAATCTGCGGATCAGGTACTGATGGAGTGGCAGAATAAGCTCAATGAAACCAAGATCCAGCTGAACTCAATCAAAGATCGCCTCTCGGTGGAATTCAACCTGGACATGAAGCAGGTGGAACTCTTTGATAATGAGGAGCTGCTCAATCAGCCACTGGAAGATCTCAGAGACCGGGTGGATAAAATGAAGAACCGTTTGGAAAACATGGGGCCCATCAACCCGATGGCCATGGAGGCCTATGAAGAGATCAAAACCCGTCATGACTTTATTTCCGAACAAAAAGAAGACCTGATCAAAGCCAAAGAATCACTGCTCACCACCATTGGTGAAATTGATGAGGTGGCCCGGGTCACCTTTCTGGATGCTTTCAATAAGATCAGAGACAATTTCATCAAGGTCTTCCGTACCCTTTTCACGGAAGAGGATGATTGCGAACTTAAACTGACAGATCCGGATAATCCTCTGGAATCTTCCATTGAGATCATGGCCAAGCCGAAAGGCAAACGTCCTCTCACCATCAATCAGCTCTCAGGAGGTGAGAAAACACTTACAGCCACCTCACTCCTTTTTGCCATTTATCTGCTGAAGCCTGCACCCTTCTGTATTTTCGATGAGGTGGATGCGCCATTGGATGATGCCAACATTGATAAATTCAACCAAATTATTCGCGAGTTCTCAAAAGATTCGCAGTTCATTATTGTCACCCACAACAAGCGAACCATGGCCAGCACCGATGTGATCTACGGAATCACCATGATAGAGCAAGGTGTATCCAGAGTAGTGCCAGTGGATTTGAGGGAGTTGGCATAAAGCGCTTTATAGCCAACAGGTTATCTTTGATGCATGAAAGCATCTTGGGGATACTCTTCTGAAATCGATTGGCTTGATCCGGGTGATCCGATGAGAGCCACCATTCGTCAACAGCTGGGAGGACTTCTGCACGGTCACGTGCCCCATGAGAACCTACATGCTCAGCGTGATAGTGCATTGGGTAATTTGGTTGCCCGTCAACTTGACCTTATTTACACGCCCGAGCCCTCAAGTCACGAGGTTTGCTTTGCTGAAAGTGCAGAAGTCCGTCCCGAATTCAGGTCGACATTTCACAGTAATCATTTGATAGAATACTGCTATGCGATGGTGTTTAGCAGTGTTTTCAGAAAGAGGTTCAAGGATTTCCCCAATGAGGGTTTTTTGATCCCTGCACCCCCCGATGCCTCTTTCTTTTGGAGGATGATTCGAATAGGTAATGAATTGAGGCTTTTACATCTTCAGGAAAATATAGACACATCTCTGGAGCATCAAGGTTCGGTGATGGGCTCCAAAGAGCTCTCTATTGATGTTGAGTTACTTGATGCTATGGAAAGGACAAAAACTTTGAGAAGGGAAATAGATGTGATCTGTGAGGGATAAGAAGGATTTTGGTGGAAATATTCTGTCATTCACTTCAACCAAATATCAAAAATGTCGTTATTGCATTCGCCCGGAAAATGACGGGACCTTGAACTTTAAAAACACGACCATGTCCAAATCTCAAGACGCCAAGAAGAGCGTAAAAAAGGAACCGGCCAAAACTCCAAAAGAGAAGAAAGCTGAGAAGCGAGAAAAGAAAGCCAAAAAAGGCTAATTCAGCATTTATAAATGAGCCGCTCCATTTCATGGAGCGGTTTTTTTATCGTTTGTTTTTCTTCTTTTTCTTCCGGTTCTGCTCAAATGCCTCAGCTTCTCTGATGAGGGATTGCACATCGTAAGCGTTTTCCTTCGAAAAATCCATCGTGTTTTGATACTCCCCTTTGGTAATCTCAATCCGTTGGATCGGTTTGCCAAGGTTCTCTTCGATTTCCTTCAGCAAGGCTTTCTCCTCTGCACTACAAAAGGAAATGGCTTGTCCCTTTTGGGTACCACGTCCGGTTCGCCCTACTCTGTGTACGTAGTTTTCAGATGACTCAGGGAGATCATAGTTTACCACAAACTCCACATTAGGAATATCAATACCCCTGGCAGAGATATCCGTGGCGAGCAGCACCTTTAGTTCTCCACTTCGAAACTTTTTCATGGTCTGATCCCGCTCCTTTTGCTCTTTATCACTGTGAATGGTGTCCGACTCCAACCCCACTCGTTCCAGGGCTTTCTTTACGCGCTCTGCACGCACTTTGGTTCGCACAAAAACCAGCATTTTACTCTCAGGATGGTTATTGATAAACCCCTCCAGAAAGAAGCGCTTGTCGTCCATTTCAATAAAACCTACAGCATGCTCAATGTTCTTCGCTACAGGGTCTTTAGGGGAGACTTGTATGCGTATGGCATTGGTTACCAATGAATAGGCCAATTTCTTGATCTCAGGATTGATAGTCGCCGAGAAAAACAACGTCTGTCGTTTCTTTGGCAGATGCTTCATGAGGTCTCGTATGTCTTTGATAAAGCCCAGATCAAGCATATGATCGGCTTCATCCAGGATCAATGTGTCCACATCTTTGAGCACCAACGCTCCCTGACTCACCAGGTCGAACATCCTGCCCGGAGTGGCCACGACCACATCTACCCCTTTGCCCAGTTTGGCTATTTGGGGCTCCTGCTCTACTCCTCCATGGACACAAAGTGTTTTTACCTTCGTGAATTTGCCTAAAGTATCAAAGGCACTCGTGATCTGAAGTGCAAGCTCATGAGTAGGTGCCATGACGAGACAACTCACCCGCTCAGAACGTTTGCTGGACTTGCGCTCGTCAATCATGCTGATGACCGGTATGGCAAATGCAGCGGTCTTACCAGTTCCCGTCTGGGCGATGGCCAGTACGTCCTCTCCTTTCAGCACCGCGGGAATGGTCCTGAACTGAATATCAGTGGGTTTTTTATAACCGAGCTCCTTTATACTTCTTTTGAGTGCATCCCCGATGCGGTAGTCTTCAAACTTCATATCAATGTGAAAGCTGCAAAGATAGGGTGTTTTATAGTTCAGGGCTGTATTTTCATACTATACAAGGGAGATGGTTTGCGCTTTGTGCAAATTCATTGCTAAAGTGAATTTGGGACTTGCGTGATGTGTTTTGCGTAATCAAAAACTAAAGTCATCATCACTCAGATTCTATACTTGCTGAAGGTCACCTGAGAATGATATAATATTTACCAGCGTAACCCACAAACTAAGCTGGCTAAAGCCTACATTCGTACCAAACCACTACGCACCTTACTTATGCCAGTTACTACCCTCATTATCATTGGTGCCGTATTGGCAGGATTTTGGTTCTTTACTTTCATCTTCCCCATCAGTCTTTGGATAAGTGCTATTTTCTCAGGAGTTCAGGTCAATCTCCTGGATCTGGTATTTATGCGCTTCCGAAAAGTACCCCCGGCACTGATTGTGAAATCACTGATCCTGGCCACCAAGGCAGGTATTAAGGATGTGGATACAGCCAAACTTGAAACGCACTTTCTGGCCCATGGCAATCTCATGAAAGTAATTAAAGCGCTAATTGTCGCTGATAAAGCCAATCTCAATATGAACTTCCAGCAAGCCACGGCCATTGATTTGGCAGGCAGAGATGTGCTGGAGGCTGTGCAGGTATCGGTAACACCTTATATTATCGTAGTACCAGCTATCACGGGAGTTTCTGTGGATGGTATCCAGTTGATTGCGGAGGCCCGGGTGACCGTGCGCACCAATCTTCAGCAATTGGTGGGTGGTGCTGGTGAAGAAACCATACAGGCTAGAGTGGGCCAGGGAATCATCTCTCGTATTGGTGAAGCCACCAACTACATGGAAGTATTGGAGAAGCCGGAGGAAATCTCCAAAAGAGTGCTGGCCAATGGACTGGATGCTGGCACCGCATTCGAGATACTTTCCATTGACATTGCAGATATTAACATTGGGAGAAATATCGGAGCCATCCTCCAGATAGATCAGGCACAGGCAGATTTGGTCATTGCCAATGCCAAGGCCGAAGAGAGAAGAGCTATGGCTGTGGCACTCGAGCATGAGATGCTCGCCAAAATACAAGAAGCCCGTGCCCTGGTAATAGAAGCTGAGTCTGAAATACCTTCAGCTCTGTCAGAAGCTTACCGAAAGGGGAATTTCTATCAATCTAATTGATCAAAGGGACTAGCATTATCGATCAAGCAATATTAGTTTGGGGTAACTCTATATAGTTATATTCTGTCAAGCCGATTCATGGACTGTGAATTTAGAAAAGTAGGAACGTTCAGGCGGCGGGGCATCCAAGCCTTGCCGGGCCGGGACAAGTGTGAATCATTTTGACTCCAATGAAATTTCTAATAAAGGCTCAAATACGATGAGTCAAAATGATTTTTTGTGTGCGACCGGCTAGGTTGGTGCCATTTTGCGGGATCACCAATTGTTTTCTTTGCCTACGCGGCCCGGGGCAAGCAAAGAAAATGAAGGTAAGTGGTCAATCAACTAGATTGAGGGATGTAAGGTATCAGGTAACTACGTCACCATCCATCTTTAATGCAATCTCCCCACAGGAATTCCGCTTGATCCATATTTCCCCGTGATCCCAAAACCCGGGCTAAAAAATAAGGCACAAAAAAAGCCATTGATTACTCAATGGCTTTCATTTTTATGTATTGGGAGGAGAATTAGTCAACCAACTCTACGTTGACTGCATTCATTCCTTTTCTTCCTTTTTCTACATCAAATTTTACTTTGTCATTCTCACGGATATCATCCACAAGGCCACTCTCGTGTACAAAGATGTCTTCACTTGAGTCATTTGGTTTAATAAAACCAAAACCTTTGGAGTTATTAAAGAATTTTACTGTTCCTTCTTGCATTGTACTAGATTATTATTAATTGTATTGTTTCTTTTTTGAATGCTCAATTATTCGAAAATGAGCGATAAGGAAGGTGTAAGGATCAAATATTGAATCGTGTGGGATTGAATACGTAAAGTTTTACTCCTGCTTTACGATGCAAAGATATAGTTTAATTTATTAGAAGCCACCCTTTATTTCAAAACATTCTGAAGTGCAAGGAATCCAACTCACTGCCGCAGTATGGTGAAAAGGGCCCATTTCCCGCCCAAACGGCAAAAATGAAGCCTCTCGCCTCTCCTAGAGTCTGCCTAAATTAATTTCAGGAATACCGCTAATTTTAGTTTTTGGCTACTAGAATCTTTACTTTTGCACCTCGAAAACCAAGGGAGCATATGATTTCTACTCAAAATATATCACTTCAGTACGGCAAAAGGGTCCTTTTTGATGAAGTAAATGTAAAATTCACCGGAGGCAACTGCTATGGCATCATTGGTGCCAATGGTGCTGGTAAATCTACTTTTCTTAAGATTCTTTCGGGGGAGATTTCGCCTAATTCTGGTTCTGTCCACATAGAGCCAGAGAAGCGCATGGCAGTACTCAAGCAGAATCACTTTGAGTATGATGAGTTTCAGGTGTTGGACACAGTCATGATGGGTCACGATAAGCTATGGGCCAACATGAAAGAGAAAGAGGCACTATATGCCAAGCCGGATTTCTCAGAAGCGGATGGCAACAGGGTCTCTGATCTGGAAGCCGCTTTTGCGGAAATGGATGGATGGAATGCTGAGTCAGACGCTGCAGCGCTATTGAGTGGGCTGGGCATTGTGGAGGCAGATCACTACCGCATCATGGGCGAACTGAGCAATCAGCAAAAAGTACGGGTACTTCTTGCTCAGGCGCTGTTTGGCAATCCTGATATCTTGATCCTGGATGAGCCTACTAACGATCTGGATCTGAAAACCATCGAATGGTTGGAGAACTACCTGCTCGACTTTAAAAATACCGTGATTGTAGTTTCTCACGACAGACACTTTCTGGATACCGTATGTACACACATCGCAGATGTGGACTTTGGTGCCATCAAAATTTACACCGGAAACTACACTTTCTGGTACGAGTCCAGCCAGCTAGCCCTGACACAGCGCTCATCAGCCAACAAGAAAGCTGAGGAAAAGAAGAAAGAACTACAGGAGTTTATTGCACGATTCAGTGCCAACGCCTCCAAATCCAAGCAGGCTACCTCCAGAAAGAAGCTACTGGAAAAGATCAACGTGGATGACATTCAGCCATCGAACAGGAAGTACCCTGCCATCATCTTCAATCAAAGCCGGGAGGCCGGAGATCAGATTTTGGAAATCAAAGGACTGACCAAGAGCATCGACGGAAACACCCTCTTCAAGGATTTCGATTTGTTTGTCAACAAAGGGGAGAAAATTGCTTTTGTAGGCGACAATACCCTGGCGCTCACTACCCTCTTTAAGATTTTGATGGGCGAAGCAAAAGCAGACTCTGGTACTTTTAAGTTTGGTCAGACGGTAACAACTGCCTACCTACCCAACGAAAACGCGGAGTTTTTCAAAAGTGATGAAAATCTGATCGATTGGCTGAGAGAATTCTCTCCAGGAGAAAAGGATGAAGTTTACATCCGGGGCTTCCTGGGTAAAATGCTCTTCTCTGGACAAGAAACCCTGAAAAAATGCAATGTGCTCTCAGGAGGTGAAAAAGTGCGCTGTATGCTCAGCCGAATGATGCTACAGGAAGCCAATGTGATGGTACTGGACGATCCGACCAACCACCTGGACCTGGAGTCCATTACAGCCCTCAATAATTCATTGAAGGACTTTCCGGGCACGCTCCTCTTCACCTCTCATGACCATACCTTCACACAGACCATTGCGGACCGAATCATTGAGATCTCTCCAAATGGTTTCATAGATAAGCTCGGTACTTATGATGAGTATTTGGAAAGCAAGCGAGCTGCTGAGCTGATTTGATTTAGAGCTCTGAAGGAGTTTAGATAAAAAAAAGCCATTCTAACAATGTTAGAATGGCCTTTTTTGTGAGTGGACGTAACCAATTAGTTCTCCTCCTTTTTCTCATCTTTCTTATCGTCTTTCTTTTTGTCTTTGGCTTTCGGTGGCTCTGGTGGCTCGTCACTGAAGTTGCCAAACTCATCTACATAGACAATCATATCATCCAAAGTTCCCCCCTTGTCATTGTTTTCCTGACGCTCCTTTTTCTTCTCTTGCTTTTCCTTCTTCTTCTGGAGCTTCTTCTTCTCCTTCTGTTTTTTGATAAAGCTATTTTGTGATCTTGCCATAATTGTAGAAATATTAAATGTAAAACATGCTGCCCTATCCCTTCCCGGATGTGCCGGGTAAGTCCAGCATTCAGGCTTATTAAAATAAAGGGCTCATGGGTACTTTAGAAGAAAGGTATTAAGTTGTTGCTAATCAACTTTTTATGAGCCCAACTGAATGAAAGCGATGATACCACAACATAAAATGTTGCCGCTTTCATACTGCAAAGATAAACTTTTTCCGATGGTTTCGTGAGTCGTTCTACCCACAGAGTTTTCACCTCAGGGTCAACTGATTGATTTACTCAGGGTTAGGGCATAAAAAAGCGTTCCCGACTTCTTGCCGGGAACGCCTTTTCGCCATAGACTTTTATCTTCTTCTGCTTGATCTTCTTCCGAAATCCTTCTTTGGTCTGGCAGAACGGCGTCCGCCACCTCCACCACCCGATCCGTAACTCTTCTTGGGCCCGGATGGTCGTTTGGACCTCAGGCCACCATCATCATCCCTATTGACACGAATGCTTCGACCTTCAATCTCCACACCTTCAAACTTCAGATTCATTCCCTTATCATGTCCACTGTCCACGTCGAAGTAGGCACAGTTTTTCTGCAACGACAACTCACCGAAGTACTTCCTATCCACCCCGGATACATCAGACAAAAAGTGAATAATATCTGCATTGGTCATACCATCGATACTCCCAATATTCACAAAATAACGGTGGAACTTGCTCTTATCACGCTGGTCAGGAGGTCCGCCTGCGGATTCATTGAGGTTGTTGCTATCACCACTCTGGCTCATAATGTGATCCAGCTGGGTGGTAATCAAACGCTTCAGGAGATCTTCTTTACTCAGGTCTGCAAAGCGACCTTGCATGTCCTGCAGGATGGCTTCTGCCTGATCATCTACTTTGGTGTTGATAATGAAATTGGCCCAGTTGTGAATTCTATTGGACTTAAGTGCTTCAAGTGTGGGCACTTCGATTCGCTCAAATTTAACTTTGATCTTCCTTTCAAGCTCTTCTATTCTCCTGCCCTCTCTTGGATTGATAAAAGCTAAGGAAATACCCTTCTTCCCAGCTCTACCGGTACGCCCACTTCGGTGCGTATAGCTTTCCAGCTGGTCCGGCAGGGTGTGATGAAGCACATGAGTCAGGTCATTGACATCAATCCCTCTGGCCGCTACATCCGTAGCGATGAGTAGCTGCATCGAGCGGGTTTTGAATCGCTTCATCACCGCATCTCGCTGCGCCTGAGACAAATCGCCATGAAGCGCTTCCACACCATATCCTATGGCACTCAGGTCATCGGCAATTTCCTGTGTTTCTCGCTTGGTTCTGCAAAACATGATTCCCCTCATTTCAGGCTGCATGTCCAGAAAACGTCGCAATGCAGGTATTTTATTACCTGTTTTGGTGGTCACATACTGATGAGTGATGTCCTTGTTACTTTTCTCTTCACTATTCACTGAAACTTCCAGTGGACTATCCATGTATTTCTTAACAATACGTCGGATCTCGGCAGGCATGGTAGCTGAAAACAGCCAGGTGACCCTTTCGTCAAGTGTATGAGATAAAATAGTGTCTATATCTTCCTTGAAGCCCATATTGAGCATCTCGTCAGCTTCGTCCAGCACCACATACCTGACACTGTCAAGGTTGACGGCTTTACGTTTAATCAAATCGATCAGGCGGCCAGGTGTGGCTACGACGATCTGAGTTGGTTTTCTGAGTGCTTTTATCTGATTCATGATAGCAGCTCCTCCATACACCACCTCTATGTTGATGGCTTTGTTATTTCTGGAAAAATCCATGAGTTGCTTACCAGTTTGCTGGCCCAGCTCTCTGGTAGGCGCCATGATCAATGCTTGTGTGGCTTTATTGTTTTCATCGATCAGGTCGATCAATGGTAAACCGAAAGCTGCAGTTTTACCCGTACCTGTCTGTGCCAATCCGATAAAATCGGTTGGGTTTTGGGTAAGGAGCATCGGAATGGCTTTTTCCTGGATAGGTGTTGGGTTCTCAAACCCAAGTTGATCAAGGACTTCAATAATTGATGCTGAAAGTCCTAGTTTGCTGAAATTATTCAAAAATATTGTGTTAAATGAGGCACAAAGGTAGCCAGAACCAGCGTATAAGTTGGGTTATTCAATTATTTAGTTTAAATCGCCAAGGAGTTGAGCGCTTTTTCACCGGTTCTGTCATAATATGACATGCCTTTCACCGTTAAGGAAAAAAGCATCAACATGAAATCCCTCCTAACTCTTTCCCTGTTTTGTATTCTGATCGCGGCATGCACCCATGATACTGTTTCGCCTACCCTGGAAGCGGATCAGGAATTAGCCTCTAACTACACTCATATGGAAGTGGGCAATTTTTGGGTATATGACTGGTATGAAATTGATCCGGAAGGAAACAGCGCATTTTACTCCAGAGACACCCTCTTGGTCACTGGGAGTGTAAAAGTAGATGGTCATACTGCTATCGAGCTCACAGGTCAGCGGCTGGGTCTTGATTTCGATGTTATCCTCTTTGATTCAGCTCAATCGGTATATACTTATCCAGACCGCTTTCTTTATTTTACTCTGGACAGCACAACTCACCATGGAGTAATAGGCCCCAGCGATTCTCCTCTCTTTACCACTTTTTATTACCTGGAAAAAGCCCCCCTGGAAGTCACAGTACCTGCCGGAACATTTGAATGTCTGAACTTTCAGGGTAAATATGTACCCCAGAATAAGAATTACCCCTATTCCACTCGATATAATGACAACCTCTTTGCTTATAAAATTGGAATGGTGAAGATGACTACTTCTTACGCGAACTCACCCAACACACTGGAAGGAAGACTGATTACCTATGGAATGATCAACTAATAGCGATGACCTTGGCATAAGTTGGGTTATTCAATTATTTAGTTGGAATCACAAAGGAAATGGGTTCATTTCAATCCGCGCATACACTCTCTTTTGTTACTTTTTCTCTAGATTCCGTCGTCTAAAATTTAATCCCGAATGGAGACAGGCAGAATTCTTGAAATTGTAACTGTGCTGGTACTCAGCAGCTACTTCCCTATCCTTACTTATTCTTTCTTTAGGTATCGACTTACCCGCAAACAGCAGGAGCTGGAGTTGCTCCTTGATCGCGTAAATTTACTCAAAAACCAGCCCGGAGCAGTAAAAGAGCACATGGCCAGAGAGTTTACTTCTCGAGATTATTTCTTGCCAGTCACTTTTGTGACGTTTATCACCTTTGTGGGAATGGTGATATTACTAGCTTCCTGGGTTATTTATGGTCTGCCGGGTGCTGACAATCCTGACGGTTACCGAAGTGTCATATTCTCTGGCAGCGCCTTTTGGGAAACAGCGAGTGTCTATTCCATAGAAAAGCGCAATCTTGCCGTGGTTGCTTTTTCTATCATGGGAAGCTTTATAGGAGCCTCTCAATACATTTACCGACGATTTTCCACCATTGACCTTACCCCGGGCAACTTCTTTTCTGTGGGTATTCGCATGGTCAATGCTGCACTGATTTCATTAATGCTGGCGTTTTTAAGTAAAGACATTGGATTGTCAGAAGGCAACCATATTCTCGCCATCTCCTTTTTGGTGGGTTTGTTTCCAGAACGAGGTATGCGGCTGCTATTAAGCAAGGTGAAATTCTTCCCTAAAGTGGAAGATGAATTCAAAAACCGGCCCGTGGAGGTGGTGGAGGGAATCAGCGCTCTTCATAAGCAAAGGCTAGCAGAAGTTGGGATCGATAATGTTCAGAATCTTGCTTATTTCAATTTCCTAATTCTAATCATCAAAACGCCCTTTCCGGTACAAATGCTTTTGGATTGGACCGCTCAGGCCAAGTTGGTGGTTGAATTTCAGCACGAATTTGAGCTTCTTCAAAAAGCAGGGATACGGAACGTATTGGATTTTTTGGATGCACTGCAGAATGGTGCCAATCGCCTGGAGGAAATTGCTCAGATCACCGGCATCAGTCGGTTGGCACTGGAAGTCAACCATGAAAACCTCCGAAACGATCAGTCAGTACAACTATTGGTTCACTTCAAATCGGAGTTGGAAACGTTTCGGGTGGAGTAGCAGGTGCCTTATGAAAGATTAGGATTCTTTCAAGTTGTCGAAATTACCCGGGGTTTGTTCTTACTCAAATACGTCTGTATGATCGCTATTTTCTCCTGACTGGCAGTATCAGAGTTGAGGTAATTCCTAAAGTCATCCAACGTGCTCACGGCATGCAGCTCCTGATTCACTACTCCATAGCCTATGTATTCATGGTCTTCGATCATCACAAATGCCTGCTCATTTGGTGTCATCCCCTTTTCAATGATCACAAAATCGCTCTTGCTAAAGCTCCTTTCTGAAAGGGCCTGACGAATCCGGGCATTGTGACTTTCGGCTGGCTCCAGTTGCCGACATGCACCCAGACACATTTGTTCTGCGCATCGCTGGCCTGGTTTCAGTCCACATAATTGAGGGCACAGCTCATATTGTTTACATAGTTTTTCGAGATAGGCCTCTCCTTCCCTTCTCGTATTGAAAATCAGCCCATTGTCGGTGCGAGATGTAAGTGGTGATACTTCCAGGTGGCTGTACCCAAAGAGGTCTGTGCTCATCCTCACCGAATAAGCTGACTTGCGGTTGGGGACATGGTTAAATACCGGCTGATGCTCCTGAATCGCGGACATCACTTTGAGTCGGGCTATCAACTCACTCCCGGTGCTTTCAAAATCAATGTCGGCCAACTGCGACTTGATCTCCATTGCTTTCCTGGCTTTACTCACCAGAAAGGTCTTGACCTTTTTGAAAAGATTGCCGGCACTGCCAATGAAAATGGGAACCCCTTGATCATCGTATAAATAGTATACCCCCGCTCCTTCCGGCAAACGGTCTACCTGCTCTCTTTTGAGCTGCTGAGGAAGTGACTTCACCCATTTTTCACTGGCCAAATTCAGGTCTCCACCAGAAGCTTGCATGATGATTTTGAACAGCTCAACGGTGGCCTCTGCATCCCCACGGGCTCTGTGACGCCCATGAATGGGTATCCCCAGGTCCTCACAGATCTTTCCCAGACCGTAACTCCGGTGTCCAGGAATGAATTGGCGGGCAAGTCGGACCGTACATAACTTTGGCAACTCATATGCATAGCCCAATCGCCTGAATTCAGAGCTGATCATTCCAAAATCGAAATTGACATTATGCGCAACAAAGGTGGTTCCAGCAGTAATATCTAACACCTGCTGGGCCACTTCCGAAAATGTAGGAGCGCCCGATACCATCTCATTATCAATGCCGGTAAGTTGAGTAATGAAGCCCGGGATAAACATTTCGGGATTGATAAGGCTCGAAAATTCGTCAAGGACTTCTATCCCATCGGTCACGAAAATGGAAATATCCGTAACCCTGGAAGAATGTGTGGTTCCACCAGTAGTTTCAACATCGATTATAGAATATAATTTTCCAGACAAATCTTCACTTTTAAGGAGAGCTTAAAGCTAATAAAAACTCTAGGGTGTATGGTCGTTTGGATACGCTTCATTTTTATATTTGCCATTCTAAACATTTCGCCCTGCTAGGGGATTTATTGATCAAAAAGAACTTATGATTGCTGTACTCTCACCTGCCAAAACATTGGACTTTGAAACCGAAATAAGCCTTGAAAAAAGTAAAGCACGGTTGTTTGACAGGTCAAAAGTGCTACTGGAAACGCTGAAAGACAAAAGCGGACAGGACCTGCAAGACATGATGAGTATCAGCGACCAGCTGGCAGAGCTCAATGTGAAGCGCTTTCAAAAGTTTTCGTCCAGACATACCCCAAAAAACTCGAAACAGAGTCTTTTTGCCTTCAGAGGAGATGTGTATGTGGGATTAGATGCGGATGATTTCACAGAGGAAGAAACCGCTTTTGCTCAGGACCACTTGCGAATATTATCAGGGCTCTATGGTCTCCTGCGACCATTGGATGGCATTCAGCCGTACCGGTTAGAAATGGGCACGCAACTTCCTGTAAACGGCCATAAAAATCTCTATGAGTTCTGGGGTGATACCATTTCCAAAACCCTCAACAAGGACCTGAGAAAGCAGGGTGACAAAATATTGGTAAACCTGGCATCAGTGGAGTACTTCAAATCTGTAGACAGGAAGGCTCTGAAAGCGCAGGTAATTGATGTGGATTTTAAAGACTTTAAAAATGGAGAGTATAAGATCATCTCCTTCTTTGCCAAAAAAGCAAGGGGTCTGATGGCCCGATACATGATTAAAAACAAAATCAGTCAGGTCGAAGACCTTAAAGCATTTGATTACGAGGGCTATTATTTTGACCCACAAAACTCCACAGAAACTTTTCTGGCATTCAAGCGAGGGTAGTTTAACGGTGTTTGTTCAGTGCCTTTTTGGTAAACTCTGAAAGCACCAGCTGCCCACTCATGGTCGCTCGTTCGGCCAGGAGGCTGTCCCAGTGCTCACATCCTTCCCAAAACATTTTTTTCAACGCAGCTCTTGCTTCAGGGCTTGTCGCAGCGAGTGATGCTGCTATTTTCATGACCCCCTGGTCAAGTTGCTCTGCATCCGCATAAACCTCTGCATACAGCCCCTTTTCTTTGGCCCACTGGGCTGACTGAAACTCTGTGGCGTTAATGGAAAGTTGAGAAAAAGCTGCCAGTCCGATTTTTCGCTCTACCGCCGGCCCTATCACAAAAGGACCAATGCCGATCGTAATTTCACTTAACCTGATAGCCGCATGATCTGTAGCCAGGCAATAATCCACCGCTGCCGCCAGTCCTACTCCACCTCCTACCGCTTTGCCCTGTACCCTGCCAATGATCAGCTTTGGGCACTTCCGACACGCGTTGATCACATTGGCGAACCCAGAAAAGAAAACCGTTCCTGCTTCAAGGTGGTCAATCTGAACCAGCTCATCGAAACTGGCTCCGGCACAAAAGGTGCGGTCTCCCCCACTTTTCAAAATAATGACTTCTACCTGATCTTCTTTCCCGCAAGAGTGAATGGCCTCCGCCAGCTCAGACAGCAGCACGCCAGGCAGGGCGTTATGCTGTGGATGAAAAAATTCTATTTCGGTAATTCCATCTTTAAGGTCTGTTCGCCTGACGTATGCTTCCATTTTTGGTTTGGGGTGTTTGATTTGGTGACGGAAATTTAATTGAAATTCCAAAAGGAGAACAATCACCGCCTCTTTAACGCTGGATAAGGATCAAAAATTAATCCCGAGCAACTCATCACTAGCATCGATTCAAATTGCGGTTGGTATAATCGTTTTTTCCATTAATTTGTTAGCCGAATCATCATTAACCCATATGAACCCAATAGTCGCCGAATTTGTAGGCACTTTTATCCTCTTGCTTCTTGGTAATGGCGTTAACGCCAACGTATCGCTGAATAAAACCTATGGTAACAGCTCAGGATGGATCGTAATCTCAATGGGCTGGGGTCTGGCGGTGTTCGTGGCCGTATTTATTGCCGGATCTTCCAGTGGCGCACACATCAACCCTGCAGTGACCCTTGGATTGGCTCTGGTGGGTCGCTTTTCCTGGTCAGCAGTACCGGTCTATTTGATGGCACAGCTCCTGGGGGCATTCGCCGGAGCATGGGTCACCTATTTGCAATACCGCCCACACTTTTCCGACACAGCGGATCAAAACACCAAGCTTGGGATTTTCTGTACTGGACCAGCCATCAAATCCACGCTTAACAATTTCATTTCAGAGACCGTTGGAACTTTCACACTTGTTTTTGCTGTGTTTTACCTATCGTCGGGTGAAGGACTCGGATCCTTAAATGCCCTGCCGGTAGCGTTGCTGGTGGTGGGTATTGGTCTGTCATTGGGTGGTACCACGGGATATGCCATCAACCCTGCACGTGACCTTGGCCCAAGAATTTTTCATGCGCTGGCACCCATTCGCGCAAAGCGAGACAGCAACTGGCCATATGCCTGGATCCCAATAGTAGGCCCGTTAGTAGGCGCCACACTGGCGGCCGGTCTTTACACGCTTGTGATGTAATGGTTACATATTGTCAAACCCGGAAATGTAAACCGGATGTTGTTTCAAATGCCCCACATCAGCTCCCTTGGCCATCACGGCCATTTCCTTTTCTGTGGTGAGTCTCCTGATAAGCCCCTGATCGAGTTGCTTGAACTTCCTATATAAGTCTGACTCAGGGTCGAGACAAATAATGGCGGTACTCCTTTCGGAACGGGCAAGCGCATCTTCCAGCAAAACTTCAATGAGCCCCTCTCTGCCCTCTGGGCAAAAAACACCTTCTATTGATAAAAATCGGAAGTTTTTACTAAATAATCGATTGATCAAAGGGATTCTGGATACCAGATCAAGGAGCAGTTTTCCACCGGGTATTTCATAAACCCGCCATGCTTCCTGATTGGCCTGGAGCCCGGCCACCAACTCTCCATTTTCATAGTATCCTAAATAGCCATCCTGAAATCCTATATTCTCGGTAGTGAATAGGCAATGATCACCGTAAGTTGTCTGCAACTGTCTCTTTATATCCTCCAATTCATTCTCCTTGACAGGTGCTATTTTCGGATGCCTCTTGGGAAACAGGCGGCTAAAAAATACGGTGCGAAACCTTCCAACTTCCTCAAACCCAAAGGAGGTAATAAGTCTTTTCGAGCGAAGATTATCCGGATCTACATAAGCATAGAAAAGATGACCTTCCGGAATTTCAAGTCCTTTTCCGGAGAGCACCTCGGCAATTTCATCTTTAAGAATTGACTTTTTCTCAAGGCGTTGCAATGCGTTAGAGGGAGCTCTGAATCTGCTTTGGAAAGTAAGGTACCTGATGTAGTGGGCGGGTGAATCCTGCCCTGAATTGGAAACGGTTCTGCCTACCAAACAGCAGGCTCCCACTACTCTGTCACCCAACTCCACAGTCAGAAAAACGGGGTTGCTGATGTGATCCAGCTTAGGATTGACCATGCGCTGCTGATATACCAGGCTTTCACCCGGAGTGCCAATGATGTTTTCATTGAGCAATGCCCTTAACTGGTCGTTGGGAGCACCTCGGGATATTTTCAGAATTCGCATCTATTGAATGATCAACTTACCATTAAATGACTGATTGCCAGCTTCTATCCTGTAAAAATACAAACCACTTCGCACTCCAATAATAGGTACAGATTCCTGACTAGTCAATAGAGTATGTTTGAGGATTAGAGCTCCACCACGGTCATAAAGATGGAAGACCGGAGGTGCTGAATCAAACGCTCGGGTATAAACATTGAGAAAAGAGGTGTTGCTCAGAGGATTTGGAAAGATAAGAATCGGCTTTTCAGTCAGATAGTAAGTGTTGCTTGCGGTTTGGCTAAGCGATTGTCCATTTTGAAAATGCAATGTAACCCGGTGCTCATTGTGACCTTGCCTGGGTTGCGAGTCCAGTAGTCTGATGATGGTGGATTCTGGATGAACCAGCTCACCTACCCTTTCAAAATTGTCTCCCACTCTTCTCTCAAATACAATTTTCTCCACTCCATAAGTAGTGCTCAGGGTCAGGTTTAGGTAAATGCCTTCTTCCAGTACCACTTCCTGAAAAAAGGAACTCAGGAAACACCCTGCCCCCTGGATGGTATAATCAAAGGTGTAGCTTGGAAGGTACGTGTCACCAGTGCTGCTGACTGGCTGAATCGAAAAGTGATTACTAGTAAGATTCTCCCCATTTAGGAGGAGAAAGGTATCTGTTACCACAGAGAGTAGTTCAAGGTGTGTCTCACCCAAAGTAGAAACCCGATATTGTGTAGCCAGATCCTGCATGGGCCATTGAAGCATCAACGAGTCCCCACAGTTAAATCCAACGGAAGCATTGAGTCGTCTGGAAATCGTGAACACCTCCGTTTCGTATTGCGCTTCATCTATTGACATTCGTGCCCTGGCCATACCCGTCAGATCATCAGGTAAAGAGCTCCATCGAAAATGGCCATTTTCGAGTGTTAGGTCCTCTTCAATCATCTGCCATTCACTTTGCCCCACCATCTGATATTCCAATGTGCCTGTTTTACTTCCGAAAGTACTTTGCCATCTAAAATAGGTAGTGGTTTCTCCATTGTAGGGAAAATTATCACTTCCTGTTGGATAATCCCATTCGAAAGTATTCAGGGTATCCCAGTCATAAACCACTTCAAAGGATTGTGAAGGGATTAGAAGCCCCTCTCCGTTAATATTTAGCGTATAAGTCCCTGCCTGGGGGGTGTCTAGTGAAATTTGTTCAATGTTATTCAGGTGATCAGCACCTCTGACTGCAGGGAGACTCAGCGCCAAACTATCAGGAGCGGTATTGAGAACCCAGGGTCGGTAGATGGCTCCCTCGGGATCGATTAATATCAGGTCAAGGTCGTTAATCAGTGCGATAGCATCTCCCGGATGAGCGGGCGGATCTATCCAAACCAGTGTAATCTTAAGATTGGTTGCCTTTTCAGGAATGAAAAGTTCAAAGGTACTAACCTCATCTCGGGTGACACTCGACGAGACAAAATTCCCTGAAAGGAGAGATTGCATGGATTTCCATGCATTGATTCCACCAAATCCCGTAACGTGATCTGGCCCCACCTCACCAAAATCATCAGCACCATTAATCAGAAGGGCTTTGATCAGTGCCGATGTGGGCTGATATCCATATGTACTACTGAATTGTTCCTGAAGCAAGGAAACCGTACCTGATACGAGCGCTGCAGCGTTAGAACTTCCATACATGCTGTACGATACTACTTCTGGTTTTATTCGTCCGTCGTAGGTTGGGCCACGGGAGGAAAACTCCAACCTGTGGCCCACCGTATCTACAGCACCCACTATTAGTGTGTTTTTAGCCATTTTGAAATTTCCGGTAATATTACTGAACCCATTGCCCCCTGCGTACAGGCCCTCTTGAGGGGTCAACGCCCCCTGATTTCCGCTACTCATTACATGCAGCAGGGTTGGGTTCCTGACGGCATTCTGATCAAAAGCCTCGGCTTGCAACCCGTAAAAACTCTCAATACTGGTGCCGTAGGAATGATTTTGAACAGAGATACCCCG
This sequence comes from Marinoscillum sp. 108, assembly GCF_902506655.1. NCBI lineage: Bacteria > Pseudomonadati > Bacteroidota > Cytophagia > Cytophagales > Reichenbachiellaceae > Marinoscillum > Marinoscillum sp. 108. The sequence continues at coordinate 904,127 of NZ_LR734808.1, forward strand.
CCCTTGATAATAGAGATCCGACTGTGGCAATACATTATTGAACCCGGATGACGAGAGTTGGACAGCAGGACTCACTCCTCTCCCTGTGATAAATGAATTACCTGCTCCGCCCACTATAGTGGCCATTTCAGTGGCATGCTGGCTCATTTCCAGGGATGATTTATCAGAAATGTGCGTGCGGCCTATGAGATCTATATCCGTAGGATCAAAGCGGTCTTCCTGTATGGACAGCGTAGTGCCACTCCCATTGAGCAGCGGGAAAAAGTGATGCAACTTATTTACCCGATTCGGGTTCAGATTGAGGTCGATTACCCGGCTTTCTGTAACTGGCTCTAGAGACTCCCTGGAGACGAACAATACCTCGCGGTTTTGAACGATTTCGGGTAGGTGCCTGTTCAGGGTTTTTAGCGTAAATAATTTTCTGGATCGGTCTATAATTTCCACATTTCCGAAATTTTCCAGAAATGGCAGTATATCAATTGATGAACTTTTGATTACATAGGTTACCCAGTCATCTGGCATGGTGAGGTAGTCCCTGGATTGCAGTTTCCAAAGATTATTTGCTTCCACTTCACTAATGCCATACAAATTATTTTTTTGTTCTTTCTGCTGCCGAATTATGTACGAATTCTGACCTGTTCGCCGAAGAATTTGATTCAAAGTGTCCCGTAAATAGCCCTTTCTTTGTTGACCTCTAAGGGTGACTTCCAACACAGAAAGCCCTTGTTTTTCACTTTTTGAGACCGTTTCTTCTGAATTTTTCTCACGACGCAATTTACCGGACACAATCTGTCCCTCGGCGTAAAAACAAAGAAGGGTTAACACTAAATAAACTGGTACCTTAATCATTGATTTCAAATTAGGTAAAATTTAACTCCAAAAGCCTAAGAAATGGACACTAAACCACTCATTCAAGGCTATATCTTGCATTTTTAACAGTCAGTTAAAACAAAATTATATTTGGATAAATATGCTTAGACTGACAAAATATCCTATATATCAAATGATATATAGGTAAAATAAATACAATCATTCCTTCTGCAAATAGAATCTCTTTTTCTACATTCGATGCATAACTAAAACCTAATTCATTATGTCTAAATTAAAATTCACGCTATTGAGCACTGTTGTGCTTCTGGCGTCTTTCACGTTGGTGACGTCTTGTACACAAGATGAAGTAGTCCCTAATGACGATGCGATTTCTGACGAAATCTCTGCCAAGTTCGAGGAACTTGGATTTGACGTAAGTGATATGCGCAAAGTCAACACCACTAACCCGCTCACTAAAGAAACCACTTCGGGCTTCTTGCTGGAGGGGGACATTATGATTCCTTTAGCACAAATGGAATCAATGCTGAGTAGTGAGCTTTTCCACCAGGGTCCTTGTGGTGAGCAGTACCGTACCAATAACCTGGTGAGTTCACCTAGAACGATTTCGGTTATCGGCTACACTGGTGGATCACAAGCATTGGATAACACCATGCGGACAGCCTTGAGCTGGGCAGTAGACAACTACAATGCCCTCAACATCGGCCTGACGTTCACTCTATCTTATGGTACCAACTATGGTAGCAAGGATATTGTGGTCTACAAAGGAGGTAGTGGAGCCGGTGGTTCTGCCGGATTTCCTAGTGGTGGAAATCCTTACAAGTATGTGCAAATCCTTTCAGGAACCAGCAGCTATGGCACGAATGTAACCGAACATGTGATCACTCACGAGATTGGTCATTGTCTGGGCATGAGACACACTGACTATTTCAACAGGTCATTGTCTTGTGGATCAGGAGGAAATGAAGGTGATGGAGGTGTAGGTGCCAACCACATCCCCGGCACTCCCACAGGATTTGATGCCAACTCAATCATGCTCTCTTGCTTTAGTTCAAGTGAAGATGGTGAGTTTGGTTCTTATGATGTGACTGCTTTTGAGTATCTCTACTAAGATACTGAGCGGACTATTTCAAATAAAAAAGGCTGCCATTCGGCAGCCTTTTTCTTTACTCTTTACTCTGTAATCACCGGAACTTCCATCTTAATCTTGTCCCATTTGAAGACAATCTTAACGCCTGTGTCATACAATGGCTCCAGCGCAATGGTAAACTGCTCCGTATGCTCAGAAGGAAGCACAGGAATCATCACCGAAAGAATGTCTAACTCGCTATCTGCTTCAAAAGCACCCCACTCACCAAGCTCTGAGTTCAATCTCAATTCAAAATATTGAGGGCCGGGGATTGCGTACATGCGATAAGTTCCTTTTTTCACTGGCTGATCCACCAGAAGGACATCCTGACTGAAAGTAACCTCAGTGGATTCATTGGCCCCTAGTCGCCAGTACTTTCCATAAGGCTGCAAAGCCTCATCCTCTTCCGTCCCGAAAATCAGGCGATCCCTGACTGATGGTCTACTGTAAGTAATGTCAACAGTCAGCTCCCCATTGGTAAGGTTTGCCGCTCCTCTCGGGCTAAGTGTTCGGTTTCTATTGTCCAGATAGAAGTAAGCTGCCACCAGCAGAACTACAACTACTCCAAGCGAGATTAATATTTTCTTTAACATTTTATGAGTGTTTATTTTCGGCACAATGTAGCGATAATCTATTGCTTGGAGTATATCGCATAGATGATTTATTCCAACTCAAGCCAGGAGGAAACACTGCCAATTCATTCATATTTTGGTAAGTTTAAGGCAGGATGAAAATATTAGGAATAGACATTGGCGGCACAGGAATCAAGGGAGGTATAGTAGATACCAAAAAAGGTGAATTGATCACCGAAAGGCATAGGATTTCCACACCCGACCCTGCAACCCCAGCTGCCATTATTGAGACAGTCATTGAGTTAGTAAAGGAATTTGACTGGCAAGGCCCTATAGGTTGCGGCTTTCCGGCGGCAGTACGTCACGATATAGTGGTCACGGCCTCCAATATCGATCAAAGTTGGATAGGCATGAATGCTGCCAAAGCCATTCAAAAAGCCACTGGCTGCCCTACCCATTTGGTGAATGATGTGGATGCTGCAGGCATGGCTGAAATGAAGTTTGGAGCTGGAAAAGACCAAAAAGGAGTCACGCTCATGGTGGCCGCTGGCACCGGTATAGGTACAGCGCTGTTCATTGGTAAGCATTTGGTCCCCAATACTGAACTTGGTTTTGTGCACGTAAAAGGGATGCCTGGGGAACACTATGCAGCCAATTCAGTTCGGAAGTCAGAGGATTTGTCCTGGCAGGAATGGGCAGAAAGGCTCAATGAATATTTCAAGAAACTGGAATTTCTATTTTGGCCAGACCTGTTTATTTTAGGAGGTGGTGTCAGTAAGGATTTTGACTCATACAAACAGTATTTTACATTGGATACCCAATTGGTACCCGCCGAGTCAAGAAATCATGCAGGAATCATCGGAGCTGCCCTGGCGGCCAAAGAAGCACTCAAATAGATCATTTATCTCATAATAGACAACATGAAAGACTACCCATGGCTGGCCCAGTACCCGGAGGCTACTCCCCACGAAATTGATCCCGACATCTACCCCTCACTGGTGGCCTTTCTGGCTGATTGTGTAGCCAAATTCGGGGATAAGAGCGCCTACGAAAACATGGGCGTGGAGATATCTTTTAACGATCTGGATGTGCTCAGCACTGCCTTTGCCAACTACCTGATGCACGAGACAAACCTCAAGAAGGGTGATCGGGTGGCGCTGCAAATGCCCAATGTGCTCCAATATCCTGTTGCACTGTTTGGCATACTCAAAGCCGGAATGGTGGTGGTCAACACCAACCCTCAGTATAAGCCTTCAGAAATGGAGCATCAGTTTACCAACGCGGGTGCTCAAGGCATTATTTTACTCAATACATTTGCTTTTAAACTCGAGGAGATTTTACCGAAGACTCCAATTGAAACCATCATCATCGCCGAAGTGGGTGATATGCTGGGAACTCTCAAAGGTGCGCTGGTAGATTTCATGATCAAAAGAGTCAAGCGAATGGTCCCTGATTATGATCTACCTACAGCGGTAGACTTCCAGGACGTCATCAAGGCAGGCAAACAACACACCTATGTACAGCCAGAGATCAAAAACACAGACCTGGCACTCCTTCAATATACCGGCGGTACTACCGGGGTGGCCAAGGGCGCTGCTTTGAGCCACCGCAACCTAATCGCAAATATAGAGCAGGTGGCCGCCTGGATGCGCCCCAGACTGGTAGAAGGTGAAGAAGTGACCATCACCGCTCTCCCACTCTATCACGTTTTTGCCCTTACGGTCAATTGTTTTGGCATGCTGAAAATCGGGGCTAAGAGTGTCCTCATTACAGACCCCCGGAAGATGGGCGATTTCATCAAAGTACTTAAAAATCATCCTTTCTCAGTCATTACAGGAGTTAACACACTTTTTAATGGCTTGGTACAAAGGCCTGAGTTTCAAAGTGTGAATTTTGAGCACCTGAAAGTGGCGGTAGCAGGTGGTATGGCCCTACAGAAAGCTGTGGCCGATAAATGGAAATACCTGACTGGCAATGATATAGTGGAAGGTTATGGACTTTCGGAAACCTCTCCACTCCTCACCTGCAATCCCATAGATGGCACTGAGAAACTGGGAACAATTGGACTGCCTGTCCCCTCTACTGAAATCAAAATAGTGAGTGATGAAGGAGAAACCCAAGGGGTTGGTGATTTTGGCGAGATCTGGGTCAGAGGCCCGCAGGTAATGATGGGTTATTGGCAAAATCAAGCGGAAACAGACATTGTGATGGAGGGCGAATGGTTCAAGACCGGGGACATTGGTTTTTTCGATAGTGAAGGATACATCAAGATTGTGGACAGAAAGAAAGAGATGATCAATGTATCTGGTATGAAAGTCTTTCCAAATGAAGTGGAAGATGTGATTGCACAACTGGAGGGTGTTTTAGAAGTGGGCGTGATCGGTGTAGCACACAAAAACTCAGGTGAAGTGGTCAAAGCCTTCATTGTGAAAAAAGACAAAAATCTCACTGAAGATATGATCATGAAGCACTGCCGGGACCATCTGGTGGCTTACAAGATGCCTAAGTTCATAGAATTCCGGGAAGAGTTACCCAAATCCACCGTTGGTAAAATTTTGCGCAAAGAACTCCGAAAAGAAGAGATTGCCAATGCGATTTAAAATTGTGGTTTTGGATGGCATCTATGCCAACCCTGGAGACTTGATCTGGGATGGTTTGAAGCCCCATGGTGACTTCACTATATATGAACGAACTGCCCCCGAACAGGTAATGGATCGGGCCCTGGAAGCCGATATTCTCATTGTCAATAAGGTGGAATTGAGAAAAGCGCTGCTGTACAAGCTTCCTAAGCTCAAAATGATTGTGATCTCCGCCACAGGAATGAATAACGTGGACCTGGAAGCGGCAAAAGAGCATGGAGTTTTGGTGAAGAATGTTGTGGGATATGGCGCTCCATCCGTGGCACAGCATACTTTTGCCCTGATTCTGGAATTAACCAACCGGGTGTCTGTTCACCATCACAGTGTGCAAAATGGTGAATGGGATTCAGGAAAAGGATTTAGCTACACCGTCTCTCCGGTGACAGGCCTCAGTGGAAAAACCCTTGGCATTTATGGTTTCGGAAGTATAGGTAGGGAGGTAGCCAGTATTGGCCGGGCCTTTGGTATGAACATTCTCGTGGTGAGCGGTCATACCCTCCCCGCTTATTACCCCGATTATGAATTTGTGAGCCTGCCTGAGTTATTTGAGCGATCAGACATCATCAGTTTACACGCCCCCCTTCGCGATGACAATGAACGTGTGGTAAATAGAGCGCTCCTGAGTAAGATGAAGCCGGATGCTCGCCTGATCAATACTGCCCGCGGGCCTTTGATCCATGAAGAGGACCTGAAAAACTGGCTTATGGCACATCCCATGGCAGGAGCCGCACTGGATGTGCTGGAGATGGAACCCCCGGGAGCGCAGCACCCATTATTCGGGCTTACCAACTGCATTATCACCCCACACATGGCGTGGACTGCTAAAAGTGCCCGGAAAAAGCTGATTGATGAAGTTGTCCTACACGTCACAAAGTTCGTTTCCCAACAAAATTCCCTTTAAAGGGGTTTTTCGTGGTTTCTTTTTCCCCTAAGGTCCAAGTCATTGGGCGTAGTTTCTTATTTTTGCGCCTAGTACTCAAAACGTTTACATCACTTGCCTATGAGACTCGGTCAGCTCTCCAGACAACTCAACCTGGACACTAAAGATATTGTTAATTTTTTGGCTGAAAACAATATTGAAATCAAAGATCACCCCAATGTAAAGCTTGATGAAACCGCTGAGCAAATGGTCATGGAAAAATTCAGTGACCCAAAACCTGAAGAACCTGTTGTACTCATAGAACCTGCAGAAATTCAGGCTATCGAAAGCGAATCATCAGAACCGGAAAGTGACATCCTTCCAGAACCACAGAGTGAGGAACTTGAAGATGACCCAGTGACTGAGCCAATAGCCACTACATCCGATGTGGAACCTGCTGAACCAACCAGCGAAGAAGCAATAGCATCAGAAACACCAGATTCAGAGGAAGAAATAGAAGTTATTAAAGCACCTAAAATAGAGCTGCCAGGGCTTAAGGTGGTAGGCAAAATCGACCTACCTGAACCTAAAGCCCCCAAAGAGGATGAAGAACCTGAAGAGCCCATCGAGAAAGAGGAAAAGGAAGAATCTATCCCCAAAGTACGATTGGTGCATCACAGCAAAAGAAACAGCCGACCCAGACTCACTCCTGAGCAGCTGGAAGAAAAGCGCTTGAGAAACAAGAGAGCCAAAGAAAAGCGTATCCGAGAAGCTGAAGAACGTGCCAAAGCCCGGGAGATACAGCGACTCAAAGACATCAAAGCAGAACACTATAAAAAGAAGTTGTCTAAGGCCAGTGCCAAACAAACTACCAACAAGAAGAAAGCGACCTCTAAACCAAAACAAGTCACCCAACAAAAGCCACAACCTAAATCACTATTAGGTAAATTTTGGCGATGGCTGAACACCTAGTCTAAGCTACAGATGGTAGTGTTTCAGGGTTATGCTGAAGCTAAAATCACTTAACAATTCGGATGTGCAACACCCAGTGGATCAAGGCATTGTGCGAAAGACAAAATCCCAAAGCGGAGAAGTAACCCCAAAAGCTTTGTGTCCCTGACGGTAATGGTGAATCCCATGATGCACCCAGAAGATCTTCAGAAAATTCTTAGGCGGCCGGTAGGCATGCACCAGGTAGTGGATGAAAAGATATCCTGCATACCCAAACAGAAATCCTGGCAAGAATGCGAACACCTGATCCCCTATCACCAGTTTGAACAGGAAAAGTAAAATCGTAGAAATCGTCACGCTCACGATAGGTGGCATGGCCAGCCTGTCTTTGTCTTTCGGGTAGTCATGATGCACCCCGTGAAATTTATACTGGAAGTTTTTACGAGCGCTGGTATGAGTGCTCATGTGGAAAAGAAACCTGTGAATCGAATACTCCAAAAGCGTAAAAAAAAGCAATCCGCCAAAAAATAAGCCGGTGGTAACCAGTGGATCTAGCTGCACCGTCGCAATACTCCAATAGAGTAGTCCCATTCCATAAAGTATGAAAATGCCGATTGGTAGGGCTATATGGGTTCTTGTGAGACGCTCCAGTATCGGATTCTCAAATAATCGCTTGGTTCCTTTATTGTGTATTTCCATATCAGATACTAAGTTAAATTTTTACAGGAAGTTTTGATTGTTTTTGCGAGAAATGAAGGAATGCACAAACAACCCTTCTAATCACCGCCTAACCAGCATCGGAACTCTTACTGAGTCTTTGATTAATCAGGGATGAGGAACTTTGAACTCAAACCCTCGACCCCATCCTCGGTTGGGTCACAGGATCAATAAAGGATATGAGAAGTGAATGTCTTAACAGCTACCTCCGGGCTCCTCCGCGTTTCATTTCTTCGATGGTATTCACCGCTGTTTGAAGCTCTCTTTTGAGTCGTACCTGAGTTTCCCTGGATTTATCCCGGTGAGTTTCAAACTCTTTTCGCTGTTGTTCAAACTCTCTTTTAATTCGGGAGGTGGAGGCATTGCTCTTCATAAACATGCCATAAGCCAGTACCACTGCCACGGCAAGAATGAGAATGATCACCCAAACCAGAATATGATAGGCGGTCTTTTCCATCTCCATACCAAGAAAGGTTATCACATCGTTGGTTTTGATGCTTTCAGCCAATCGTACATTCACTTTACGTAAGTCTGACTTTAGGGAGTCTATGTTCGTCTGAAGGCCTGTGATTCTGGATTGAAGTGATGAAATTTCATCTGATTTACTGCTGAGGGTATCTGCAATATTTACCCAAAAACCCTCAATTTCGGTCTGTCTGATCACCTTGTATTGCTCGTAGGTGGACGACTTCTGCATGATCTGTTCGTACTGATCTTTTAGGCTCTCCTGTGTGTACCCCACATGAGTAGTGGCCATTACAGTAAATAGTAATAAACAAAGTTTCAGTGCTCTACGAACCTTTTTCATCTAATAATCGCTGGTTTGGTATTGATTGTATTTGATTAATAAAAAGTCACCTCACAGTTAGGGAAAACTCCCTTGAATTCGTCAATCTTATGAGACCGAATTCTGGTATTGTAGCAAATGAGTGATTTCAGACCGCTAATATCGTAAAGCCTGTCCAGTTGCCAAACTCTTGTGTTGCTTATATTTAATACCTCAAGCTGGCGCAGTGCCTCCAGCCCTTTCAATTTCTTGACATTGGTACCTGAACAGTTCAGGGTCATCAGGGTCTGGTTGTCACTGATCGGCCTCAGGTCGTCCACCGCTGTATTGGAGATGTCCAGCAATCGCAGGTACTGTAATGACGCCAATCCTTCCAGGTCCATCAGCGGGCCATTTTTGCAGGTGATTTGCTCTATCCCTTCATGAACATTGAGGTCAATCAGACTAGTCACTCCGGTATTGGAGAGTGAAACCTCCTTCAAATTGATAAATCTATCCAGCGGCCTGAGCGAGGAAATTGGAGTGTTTTCTATTTTGACAGAGCGGCTCTCGATGAGCTGATGCAAAGTAAAAGCGTCTGTTTTACTCAAACCAAAGGCCCTTCTCCAGGGATCAGAAAGTTCTTCCCACCACGATAGCAAAGCTTCCGACTGATAAACAACGACAGTCTCGGGGTTCACTTTCAAAAAAGCCCTTACCCGATCTTCAGTGATTTTCGATTGGTCCACATCGACCAGTATGAGCTTATTGAGGGATTGTATAGACCTGATGTCCTGAATGAGGCTCCCCTTCACAATGACGTACTTGAGGTTTTTGTTTTGCTCCAATCCGGCCAATGTCTCTATGGGGAGCTTCTCTCCCACCAGAAACTCAAGATCAGACATTCCTGCTGTAAATCGCAGATCAGTAAATAGGTTCTTACTGACGTTTAGACACCTGAGTCTCGTGAATTTTTCCAAAGGTTTTGAGGACACCAGCTGCTGGTTGCTCACATCCAGCGAATCGATATTGAGTAATTTGATCACATCCTCTTTGCTAGGATTTGAAAGTCCAACCCTTTGAGTAAGCACGGTTTTCCAATCAAAAGGTAGATTTTTCCACCATTCGATCACCTTTTCACTGTTGATCACCACCACCAATCCAGGTTTGGCAGACATCAACTGAGAGGCCTGTGACTCTGATACTCCTGTGTAGTCCGCATAGACTTTCTTCAATTTCGAGCAGTCTCGCAATGGGCTCAGGGTGTTGACAGTGGTCTGATTAATTGAGAGTTGCTCCAGTGCGGGGTGATTCTCCAGGCCGACAAGGCTGCTGATATAAGTTTCAGACAAGTCCAGCACTTTCAAAGCTTTGAAGCCGCTGAGTACAGATAACGTCTTCACACCAGTTCGTGATAACAGGGCTTTTTGGAGTTGTGTACTACCAATAAGCACTTCCGGATCTGTAAAAGCCGTGTTGGAAAAGTCAACCATCTTCAAGCTGGTCAGACTTCTGAGCGGCGTGAATACAATTACATTAGAACCTGATAGGTTCAGCGTTTCCAGACGGATAAGTCCTCCGATAGCCATAATATCTTGAACGAGGGTCTGTGAGAGGTCAAGCTGTTTAAGGTTTTCGAAGTACTGAAGTACGTCAATATTTGAGAGGCGCGTATTCGATGCACTTAATTTCTCCAGCTTCATGGCATACCGCAGTGGCCCCAGGTCATCTACCTTGGTATTGCTGATGTCCAATACCCTCAATGCTCTCAGCGCAGCCAGTGGACGAATGTCCTGTATCATCTGGTTTCCAGACAAATTGATACTATCTATGGCGGCTATCTTAAAAAGTGCCTCATCCGATATGGTATCAAAGTCTACATAGGCCTTGAAGATGCGTGTCCAACCATAAGACAAGTTCTCCCACCAGTTTCGCAGTTCTTTTTCCCGACTGATTTTGGTGGTGTATACACTGACAATTTTCAGGTCAGATTCCTCTTCATTTACGTTCACCTCCAGAAAGCGCCTGGAAGTATTCTTGAAGGGATTACCCTCCAGCGTAACCGCCTCAATCGTATTTTGGAACTCTACCAGAAAATAGGCCTTTCCATTTTCCCGTTCGGCCTTTGTTATTTGGATATCCTCAAATGAAAAAGAGATGTCCTTAAAGAAAAAATCCACATCCCTGAGGTAGCCGGACACATCCTTGTTGGTGATGGCGTTGCGGTCGGGCAGCAGGTCATCCTCCACCTGCACCTGCCGGTTTAGAAAGATCTTCTTATAACTCTCGGTGAGAATCGCTTCCTTATCTCTTGTAGGGGTTTTGGAAGATCCCACGGTATTGAGCATATACTGATAAAAGGACACCAAACCTCTCACTTCAGACAGATAGGCTTCGTCTGTTTCTGTGGTTTGATTCTCCTGGCCGAAAGTTTTGATCGTGCCAAAGAGTAAGGTAAAAGTCAGGAATATGAAAACGGCCTTCAGGCTAGTTTTGGTCATAGAGGTAATCTTTCATTTGTTTTTGCTCAGCAGCCCCCACCTTCACCAGGTTAGAGATCAGCCAGCCAGTATTGTATCCAGGTCTGTTAAAATTGGAGAGTTCGAAATACCAGCCATCCACTTCAAAGAAGTGGAACTTCACATTTTTCACGGTTTTGAACTCAAGTGCACCGCCTTTCATCTCAAAAAGGAAAAGTGTAAGGTAATCCGGCTCCCATTTTCGAGAGGTATATTGCTCGGGGTTTTGGGTGTTTCTAAAAGCTTTCCTGAGGGTCATGAAATCCAATTCATGGCTCATGGGATGTATAAACATTTTTTGCTCTGAGGTGTCCTTCTTAAAGGATGACTTATAAGGATCGAAAGAGAGATCATCGATGACCCATTCATAACCCTGGCCCTGCTGTTGCAGGATCATATAGAGCAACACGCTCACTTCTTTGCCTTTGTAGAGGAAAGTGGTATTCACTTCGGCAAACCAGTCGCCTGAGTGAAAGTCAAGAAACACAGGGTTTTTCTTATCCAGAACTTCCTTGATAAATGAGTTGGCCGTTTCGGTCTTGACATATCCGGTTTCAGTATCAAAAAGAATTGGCAGATACTTCTTCCTGAGTCCGGCATCCCGGTATTTCTTATCCTGCGGGTAGTAGCGATTACCACGCTCATCTTCTTCCCCATTGAAGCGGTGAAAGAATTGATTGATCTGCTTGGTAGACGCATACAACTCATCCTCGGTATCTTTCATTTCATCAGTGACCGATCGCTGGGCCACTGATGAAGTGAAAGTGATCACAAGGGCTGTAATCAATAGGCCGTATCTCATGCAGAGGTTTCGGTTACCCGCACATCTCCCAATAGGACATCCCAAAACTCGATGGTGCGACCGGCAATTTGTGTTTCCTTCTTCTTCACATAGATTGTGATATCCTTCTTGGTGGTATCCTTATAGCTCATACCATCATCAGAAGTTCCTTCGAATCGCTGATAAATAGTGATCACTCCTACAAAGGTGCCGTCTGGTTGTTGCTCCAAATCACTGATGTAGTGGATGTCGTACCATTTGATGCTCACCTTATCATAATTGAGCGCCATCAGTCGCTCAAAATACTGACGAACTTTGTAGTAGGAGATTTCTTCTTTAGACAAGGAAGAAACGCCCATTTCACTATCAGGAGCAAAGAGCTCTTCTGCCCGATCCATGACTCGCTGCGCTTCAGAATACTGGGTTTTTTTATCCCCTATAATGCTGATGTACTTACTCAGGTCTTTGACCTTTTCCAACGCGAGTGAATCTATCGCCTGTTTTCTTCTAGGATCAATGTCGTCCTGCGCAAACGCAGAAGATACCAGTAGCAGCGTGGCTGCCAGTGTGATGTATTTGAATATTTTCATGATTTTCTGTCTTTTTGAGTTTACTTCTTCAGCACCAATTCTTTGATTTTGCCATAATCATCCAACACCATTTCTTCCACCTTGGCCTTGTTGTTTCCCGTGTCCTTCAGGTATTCCAAGTACTTCTTGATGGTGGTGGGTTCGTCATAGTCAGTGCTACCATCTTTGCGATAGATCACGATGAGCACTGGTGCATCGGGTCTGCCAAACATGGTTAATGCCTCGCTAATGCTTCCATTGGCAGAGGTGGCAGAGGGAGCATTCGCTATGGCTGTAAAATAGTTCTCCAGCTTTTGAGATTTATTAGGCTCCTTCGTGGCGATTCGTTCTTCAGGCTCTTCCATTTCTTCCGTTTGGTCTTCGGCCAGCTCTTCTTCTATTTGGTCTCTTACTTCCTGCGGATCCGAAACTTCGGCAACTTTCTTTTTGTTTTTACATGCTGAAAAGCCCACAATCAGCGCTAGCAAAAGCGTGGTATTGATCAGCGAAATATTCAATCTTTTTTGTCTCATTTTATTCATTGGTTTGTCATGATCGTTAAACGTTATCTCTTGAAATATGATGTAATAATTTATCCACTTTCAAAGACTGACCTGCTATTGCAAATAGCATTCCAAACTTACTGAGTACTGATTAAATTAAGTTTCAAACCTGAGAAATTATCATTATGAGAAAATAGTCGCCTAATTGAGAATACTTATCCTTGTAACGGATGCCATCACCCGGCGAATTGCTGGTCTGTATGATTTTGGGTAAATTATGATCAAAACCCGAAAGACCATGAAGCGCGTCACTCTACTCCCCTTATTTCTTGCCTTACTATCTAGTGTAGCTCCTGTGATTGCACAGACTAACCTTGAGTTGGCTACTTTGGCTGCACCGGAAGCATACCGTGCAAATGCCACAGTATATGGATACAATGCAGACGGAACGTTTGTTTTGCTTCGTGAGGGATCCAACCACCTGGTCTGCATAGGTGATGATCCGTCCAAAGAAGGGTTTAGTGTGGTAGCTTATCACAAAGACCTGGATCCCTTTATGGCCAGAGGACGTGAATTGAAATCCATGGGAAAGTCGTTCGATGAAATCTTTGCCACCCGTGAGGCAGAAGCTCAAGCTGGTAAATTGGTGATTCCAGATAAATCTACGCTGACTGTATATCAAGCCGATCTGGATGACAATGGCAGCCCCATTAATCCATACCTGAGGTATGTGGTGTATATACCATTTGCCACAGCAGAGGAAACAGGACTACCTACCGGCCCCATGTCTGATGGGGGGCCCTGGATTATGGATCCGGGTACTCATCGCGCTCACATCATGATTACCCCTCCTAGAAAAGATTAATGCCGGTTTAAAACAATGTGGTGAGATTATTGTTTAACTTAGTGGATTATTTAATGCACTGAAAAATTGCCACTTAGGCAGCTGCACTTCGACAAACGAAAAAATCATAAATTTTAAATACCTATGCTTCAACAAACTAGGAGTAAAACTTCTTACGAAGAATTATTATCAAGCGTAATCGAAAACATTAAGAAACAGGGTTACGAAAATATCAGAGCTGATCTGAGCGACTATGAATCCCCTTACCAATTGATTGGGCAAACCAAAGATGTGAATTTTACTCCAGATGTGACGGCAACGAAAAACGACGGAAAAGCCTACTTTGAGATTTCTACTAAAGTGGATAACCCGAATGATTTGATCAATAAATGGAAATTGCTGGAAACACTGGCAACGATGAAGCGAGGCAAATTTCAAATATTTGTACCTCATGGTCATATGAAATTCACTCAGGAATTGGTGAAAGACTATAACATCAACGCTGAAGTTAGAAAAATTTAGTAAAAAGCCCTTCAATTAGTTTTGAAGGGCTTTTTTGTTAAGGGCGCCTTCCGATCAAGAGCAGTCCTACCCCTTCCTCAAAAGAGATTTCACCATTCGCCACATCAGTGGTTTCACCCGTATAGTAATTCGTTACACGCTCCCCATCCTCGAAAATCCCCTCGGAGTTAACCGCACTACCATCATTATCCATCACCACTATCACCCGATCACCTGTAGCTGCATCACTATAGGTTCTTGAAAAGGTATAAGGCGTTTCGTTCATGAGCTGATGCTTCCCAGCACCAACGGCGACATGATCCTTTCTGAACTGTCCCAGTCGCTGCCAGTGTGATAGCAAGCCCTGAACCTCCGGAGTATCCAGATCCGCCCAATTCATCATAGTGCGAAGGTTGGCATCTCCCTGAGCGCCCTCCGCTTGTAATGGCCGGGACGTTTCATCCCCATAATAGATCTGGGCCTGTCCAGGTGTGAGCATTAGCATGGTACCGGCCAAGTAGCCGTTGGTTCTTTCGCGATCAAAAGGCCCACCATCATCATGAGAACTCACATAATTGAGCACTGTATAGCCACTAAGAACAGTGCTGAGTTGATTGGCATAATAGGAAAAAACCTCTTCCGGCACTCTGCCAGCATCACCTTTCATAGAGAAGTTGATCAGACTTTTAAAGCCATTTTCGAAAAAATTGACACTGTCCTCAGCATTATAAAAGTAATTTTGACCATTCTGAATACCGTATCCATACACCTCCCCGACCATGAAAAAGTCCTCGTCATCCAGTACTTCCGCCGGTGAAGTTGATTTCCAATCCTTAAAGGCTTCGCTGGCGAGCTTATAGAGCTCTCCCCAGATAGAAGCTTCGGTATGTTTAGCTGTATCCACTCTATAGCCATCAATTCCCATTTCGCGCACATAGTCAGTCAGCCATTTCATGATGTAAAACCTGGGCGCACGAGGATAGCCTGTTTTTTCAAAAAACGCATCCAATTCGGCCACTTCTTCCTCCAATCGTCCCTCCTGGGTCCACTTCTCAATCAGAAAATCGGGAAGCGCCACTTCCTCGTCACTATCCGTTAGGATATCCGGCAAGTTTTCTACCAGTGTACAGGCTATGGTGGAAGCGGCATCTGTATAAGTGCACTGCGGGGAGGTTCGCACCCAGGCATCCGGCCACTGGCTGTCTTCTGGTGAGACGGGTCCGGTATGGTTCACCACCACATCCATTAAAATACGAATCCCATGCTCGTGTGCTACTTTCACAAGACTTTTGAGGTCTTCCATGGTACCAAAATTGGGATCAATGGCCGTCCAGTCACGCGCCCAGTAACCGTGGTATCCATAGGTTTTACCAGTACCCTCGTCCACATAGCCATGAATCTGCTCCACTGGTGGATTAAACCAAATGGCATCAACCCCCAAGTCGTCAAAGTAGCCTTCCTCTATTTTCATCGTAATTCCTTGCAAATCTCCGCCCATAAAGCTCCTTAAAACCGCTCCATCTGGCTTACGACCATAGTTCGTGTCATTCTCGGGATTACCGTTATAAAAACGATCCGTCAACAGGAAATAGATCGTCGCATTCTCCCATTTGAAGACTGGTGGCTGTTCTACTGCCTCAGAAGTGGGCTTTTCAGAACATCCTAAGCCGGCAAGGGCGATGAGTAATATAAAGAGGGCTTTGTACATGGGTCATTTATGTTTTAGAAGAAGCTAAAACTAAGAGAAAGAAGTAACTCTGCCAAGTAGAAAAAAAGAAAGCCGGCCACTTGGCCGACTTTCAAATGCTCACGCACTGGTATCTACAATAAAGAGAGGGATTCTTGTGTGAGTATCTGACCAAAAAACCCATATTTCAAACTTATTCAAATGCTAAAATTCGCAATAGTCTCTGTTTCAGGCATTCGGAAAAAGCCTATGCGTTCAATGCAAATCGATAGACGGGGTAACCCAGAAGTCGATGATCGGATTGCAGTAAGCTTATGATGCCATCTATTTCAGGAAAATTTTTACCGAGAATAAATATTCTGGCTCGACTGCCGAGCTCATTTCCTTTATATAATCCTCTTGAGCGCAAATAATCAAACGTTCGCTGGCTGTCTTTTAACCATAGCAAATCACAAGTCTCTTCCGAAACCTTCAAACTACTCAGCATCATATCCACCTCATAGGGATTCGATGATATGAGAATTATTTCCGTATTCCGTATAAGATCATGTGGATTTGCCATCTTTCTAATTGCTGATGATACAAATCTATCCGGACTCAAAAAGAGATATTAGAGTGTTAACCTGATTATTGAAAAATAGGTGAATTACCTATATGAGTTAAGAAGAGGCTCAAACGATGCCTTTCTCGATGGCGTATATGGCCAGGCCGGCCATGGTCTTGCAACCTGTCTTTTCGAGGATGTTACGTTTATGTGCTTCCACGGTTCTTACGCTAATAAAGAGCATATCCGCAATCACCTGATTGGAATGCTCCTCCATAATCAACCTTACGATCTCCTTTTCACGTTTCGTAAGAGATACCTCCAGTGAAATACGCTGCAAGGCAGGTTTTTTACCAGACAACTGCCCCATGATGATGTCATATACTTCACGTGTGTAGTAGTTTTCGCCACCACTTATGGTTTTGATGGCCTTGAGTATTTCCTCTTTTGGGCTATTCTTTAGCACATACCCCTTGGCACCCAGACTTATCATCTTCTTAATTTGAGAGACTTCATTGATCATGGAAACTACCAGGACATCCTGTTTGATTTGTCGATCCTGAAGGGCCGTCATAAACTCCACCCCATTCATATCTGGCATGGCCATATCGGTGATAATCAGATCAAAATCTTTCTCTTCAAGTTTTTGGAGGGCTTCCTGTCCATTATTGGCTTCATCCAGAATCTCTATTTCTTCATTTGTAGAAAAGTATTGCCGGATGGCGTCCCTGATCATGGGATGATCATCTACCAAAAGGATCCTAATCTTGTTTTTCATGTGGCGGTGACTCTATATATCAACGATCCTGCGATTTCATGGGTACAATTTTGTCACCAATCAAACGCGATTTCACAGACATTCGATCCTAATAAACTCCTTATACCTCCATAATGTTTTATTATTTTGAAACAACAGAGTTATAAGGAAGTACTAAGAAAACAGAAGAGTCGGATCTATTTCAGGGTAATTCCCTTGTCATCAAGGGTCACGAGTCGTTGTCTGTAGAGGGTACCAATAGCCTTTTTGAAATTCTTTTTGCTCATTTGAAGAAGTCGCTTGATTTCGTCAGGATCACTCTTATCATGAAGTGGCAGAAAACCTTCGTTCTTCTTTAGTACCTCAAAAACTTTCTCAGCATTGGGTTCAATGCTTTCGTGGCCAGTACGCTCCAGCACCAGATCTATCTTATTGTCAGGCCTTATTTGCTTCACAAAAGCCGACGTGGTATCTCCCGGCTGGATATCCTTAAAGATTTGGTTCTTATAAACCAGGCCCTTGTATTTACCATTCACAATGCACTGAAAGCCCAGATCAGTATCATTGCCCACCAATATCTGCACTTCTTCACCCTCTTCCAGTTCGATCGTATTTTGCTCCACAAACTTGTTGAGGTGTGTAGAACCAACAAGGCGATCGGTCACATTGTCCAGGTACATGTAGACCAAATAAGATTTGCCTACATCCATACGTTCCAATTGCTCTTTGAAGGGAACCAACAGGTCCTTTTCCAACCCCCAGTCCATAAAAGTACCGAAGGAAGTGGCATCCTTTACTTTTAAATAAGCAAACTCTCCCCGCATGATGTGAGGGGTCAAGGTGGTAGCAATCAATCGGTCCTCAGAGTCTGTATAGATAAAAACATCTATATAATCCCCTATTTCAAGACCTTCGGGAATGTACTTATTGGGCAATAATATTTCTTCAACACTGTCCCCGAGGTATAGCCCTTGTTCTGTGGACTTTAAAACTTCAAGCTTATTGATTCTGCCTATTTCGACTAATGGTAACGACATTATGGACCTTATTAAGCCACAAAGGTATTCTATTTACTGAGCCTCTGTTACCTTTGCGGGGTTCATAAATAACAATACCAATGAAAAAAGCAGAAATACATACCAAAAAGGGTGTGATGAAAATCAATTTCTTCGAGCAAGACGCTCCTAAAGCCGTGGCTAACTTTATCTCTTTAGCAGAGAAGGGGTTTTATGACGGATTGACATTTCATCGCGTGATACCTGATTTCGTGATCCAGGGTGGTTGCCCAAAAGGAACCGGAGCAGGTGGCCCCGGATATACCATAGATTGTGAATTGGACGGTGACAATCAGTATCACGACCGTGGAGTGCTTTCGATGGCGCACGCAGGCAGGAATACAGGGGGTTCACAGTTTTTCATCTGTCATAGCCGAAAAAACACCGCACACCTGGATAGAAATCACACAGTGTTCGGAAAGGTGGTTGAAGGGTTGGAAGTAATTGATGCCATCAGAGAAGATGATGTGATGGAGAAAGTGGTCATCACTGAAGCGTAAAAATGGAATTTCTGATTGGTGAATGGCGTATTCACCAATCAGGATTGTCCTACTTCAACTCAAATGACACCTCATCTGCCGATAAATAATTGATCAGTGGCGACTCAGCCAGCTTACCCTTGAGATGCAATAGTCGGATATAGTTCATCCGAATGGCTGATTCATAGTTCAGGGTCTTTTCACGAATAAAGTATTCAAGCTCCGACAATTTGATGTAAGTATCCAGATCACCCGAGATCGCACTGTTCAGCTGCCGGTATTCATTCAATTTCTGCGATCGTTTAGCCAGCAGCATCAACTGCAAATAAGAGGTTTCCATCTCTGAGATCATAAAATCCACCCGCTCCTTCTCCATGCTCACAGATGTCTCCAATTCTACCTCATCGTCTATCAACGCCAACTTCTTGCGCTCCAGTTGTGGCTTGTCCGAATTAAAAATAGGGATGGTCAAACCCATCTGAAACCCAAGGTGATCGGCGGGTGCGTCTCCCCTGTCAAGATCATATTCGCCTTGAATGAAGCCGATGTTGCTGAAAGCTTCTGCCTGATCAATTTTCAGCAGCTGCTCCTTCTGAGCCAAAGAGCGCAGCGCCCGGTCATGCAGCATTCCATTAGACCATTCTATCTCCCTGGTGCGCTGCCAGATAGTGTCAATCGGGATCACATCAAAGCTTCCCCACTCCAAGTTCCGCACGCCCGAGGAGGAAACAGACGACATGACCAATTCAATTTTGTGATCAAGGCCGATGCTTTCAAGCCCCAGTTTGGTGAGCGACTCCTCTACGTCAATCAGGTCATTTAGCGACCCCTGGGCTCCTAGCAGGAGATTCGATTGCTTCTGGAGCTCATTTTCCCGACTTTCCAACAGGTTCTTTTTTCTGGAGAGAAAAGCATGCTCCAATAGTATTTCATATCGTCGCAACATGACATTGTTAATAACTTCCAGTCGCTCTGCGCCCAACTGCCTATCCATCAAACGTTTATAATCTCTGTTGGCTTTGATCTCCAGTGGATTGATAAGGCCCAGGCGCATCCTATACTCTTCTACCCCAATCTGTGAACCAGAGGAACGCACCCTGAAATCCAAATCTCGCAACCATGGAGAGCCAAATTTATGATCAGAGAGGAAGTCCTCCGTCATTTGTACGATCATGTACTCCCCATCAGTGATTGGGGCACTGAGGTACTCTAATTGGCCCTGTCCCTGACTGGTCAATGCGCTGGTCAATGCCAGGCCGATCATCAAAATCCATTTTTTCATTGCGTGGTAGACATCTGAGGATATACAAAAACCTTCTCCCCGTTCAGAAAGCTATTGTCCGTAGGGATGCTGATGAAGATCTCCTGTCCGTAACTCACTGTGTTGGCCGTTGGTGACTGAATTTTACCAGGATATGCCGTAATCCGCGCACCCAGCTCCTTCACATACCCGGTAATGCTATATAGCCTATTTTCAGAAACCACCTTCACCGTATCTCCTGGCTTTACCATAGAGGTAAAACGTTCGTTGATATATGCTTTGATGATGGAAGGGTGAGACTCATAAATGGACAAAAGGGTTTTGAAAGCCGGCACGAGTTCATCCAAATGTACATCCAGCGTGCCCACGATGCCCTGAAACTTAGCCACCCTCACGAGGGTGTTTCGCTCGTCATAAAGGGCCTGAAGCTCTTTTTCGATCAGCTCAATCTCCTTTTTCTGGATTTCCAATTGCTCGTTTAATTGCAACTGCTGACGTTGGATCTCCTGGGCGTAGAATCGCTTCAAGTCAGATATTTCTGTTTCAATGGCCTTTAGCTGAATGATTTTCAATGAGTCTGCTGTGGTGGAAAGCATTCCTCCGGACAACTGCTGGCGGATTCGCGTTTGTTGGTTGAGCTCTGTCTGCAATTCGCTTCTTTCGGAGATTAGCCTGTTGATCTTCCCTTCTCTTTCTATAGTAAGAAGCTCTTTCTTGCTCAGGTAGTCCTGATTGGCCTGGACTATACCTGAAACCACGCGCTCCTGCTCGTTGGTTTTCCTTTCGATATCCAGGTTAAGGTCCGGTCTGGAAACCACCACCAGAGTGTCTCCCACGTTGACCTCCTGGCCCGGAATGACGTAGATTCTTTCTATAATGACCGGCTTCTGATAACTCACGGCAGTCACCTGCGACTCCACCACTGCCACCAACGCCTCTGTTCTGCTTTTATACCTTAAGGAAATGACCGCAAGGGAGACACCCAATACAACCCAGATCAATACAAATAATTTTTTACTCATGAAACTTAAAGTTGTTCGGGGATTGGTTTCTTAATGATCCGCACATCGGAAATTCCCTCCAGGGATTGGAGGTATTCAAAAATCTCCAGAATATGGCTTTCGTCCTCCAGGAAGATCAGGTATTCATAGCGGTTGTTCAACTCGGTGCGCTTCCTCAGTTCCAATTCGTCGAATGACTTGCTCCTGGCAATCAGATATGCCTTGACTTCCTGAATCAACTCATGATCAGAAGACTGGCAAATCACCTCAAACTTGTGACTCATCTTCCCCCCAGCAGGTGACCAGTATAAAAGTATGGCCGTAATGCAGAAAATGATGGTACCCGCAATGGCCACGGCATACCCATGTACACCGGATGCAATCCCAACGGAAAGCGCTGCAAAAATGAAAATAACATTTCTGGGATTTTGAATATTGGTGCGAAAACGAATAATGGCCACAGCCCCGATAATTCCAAACCCCACAGCAAGGTTATTACCCACAGCCATCATGATCATAGAAGTGACAAGTGCACTCAAAACCATCGCCTGAAAAAAGCTTTTGGAATAGAACTCATCACCATTGGTGAAACGATAAATATAGGCAATGGAAGTACTGAGTACCAGGGCGAGTAAGAGGGAAAAAATGGCCACCTCGAATGAAGGATAGTCATAATATTGATTGCCTTCAAGGAACTTGTCAAACATTTAATTTGGTAAAAATTTAATTTGAGTTAATAAAACGGTAATATAAGACAATATTGAAGTAATCTGAAAATGAGATTAAGCACCACATGAAATGAATCATTTTCGCATGTTGTTCACCAATGCGCTGCACTCCCATAAGTAAAAACCCAATGAAGATTTCCCGACTATTCCAAGTCATTGATGAGACCATAACGCCCATTTGATGCCCTGATTGTAACGAATGAAAATAATCATTCTGGCCAGAGTAGTGAGCCCGGAAAAATGGAACGCTGGAATTGATTTTAACCTGTTCCCTTTGGCAATGCAATTATCGAATGCCGGTCAGCTTCAGAATCTGCTCCGCAAACCGAGCAGTAGAGTCCTGTACATTCTGTACACTTCTACCTTTCAGGGGATTGGCAATTACGTGCTCTCCGGCATCAGGAAAAGGCACCACCATCTTTTGAGTCTCAGAGGTAGCTGTCTGCAAGACAAACGACCGAATCGCATCTGTGGAGATGGTTCCATCCTGCTCCGCCTCGTTTTTATAATAATAACCAAGAAAATAAGGCTGAGTGATCTTCTCAAAGACTTCTGTGGTCATGGTTTGGTCCAGCAGCGACTGCAATGCGATAAGCCCCTCGGTTCGATACGTTCTGGTCCAATATTTTTGCCCGTCACCGCCCTCTTCCGGAGCGTTAGGGTTCCAGTAAGGGCCCACTACCTGCTGAATGATCTGTCTGCCCCAGGGGCCCGTCACGAGTTTAGCTGTTGGGTCTTTTAAGGCAATGTTTGGTGAATACATAATCAAAGCATCTATCAGCTCCTTATTTTCACCTGCCAGATAGATAGCCAGAGTGCTACCGGTACTACATGACATCACAATGACGTCCTCTCCAATGAGTTGGCCAATGGCAATGGCTTCCTTTGCATCTCTGATCAGGTCATTGGGCTGAAGGTCAGCAAAGGACTCTACGCTATTGCGCCCGTGACCCGCGAGCAAAGGGAGGTAAATGTTAAACCCAAATTGTCGTGCAAAATCTAAATGTGTTGGGTTGGACTCCATTGGGCTGGCGGAGAAGCCATGTAAATAGACCACACTGTATCTCGTTTTCCTGATACTGTCTGCCCATACAATTCTTGATGCATTATCTGCCTTCAGGTCAGGAATGTCCAGATCTTTCGCCTTCACATAGCGATCCAGACTATCCAGCGAGATATTCATCAGCTTGATATTTGGGCCTTCTAACTCATCAAACTGAGGCCTGGGACCAAGGAGATAGACGAGAAAAAGGATCAGGGGAAGGATCAGAATTTTCAGCAAGCGTTTCATACATCTGCGGGATTATCTACGCAAGATAAGTTACCTATCCCAATGTGAGTATATCACCATCTCTCGCTACTGATATTCTGGAAAGCGGACGTGAAGCTGGCCCGTTGGTGACATTGCCTGAGGTGTCGAACCTGGAGCCATGACAGCCACATAAGAATTCACCACTAAAGCTCCAGTCTGTAGAGCAGCCTTCGTGTGTACAAACACTGGAAAAGGCACTGATCGTGCCACCCACGTTCACGAGCAAGATCTTTTGGGTAGGATGCAGCACCCATCCTCCGGGAGACTTGAGGCTGGAAAATGGTGAGGTATTCAGATCAATAGTGGTTTTAGATGTATTGCCAGGCGTTGGTTCATCATCAGATGAGCAACTTTCAAGTGTCAAACCAAAACTAGCCAGAACGGTCACTAAACTGGCTTTCTTTATAAATGCCCTTTTATCCATATCTAAATATAGTGAGTTGGAGACTTAGTTTTAGAACAAGTGAGCCAAAAGAATCACCTTATCCCATGCCTCAAATTCTATCCTAAGATTCGTGCTTCGCGAAAGATTAACGAATTCTTTTTACCGAACTCACATATTTGAGGGTAATACCTATTATTTTTGCGCTCTTTTAGACAACGCATGACAAATATTAGAAATATCGCCATCATCGCACACGTTGACCATGGCAAAACCACATTGGTAGACAAGATCATTTACGCAGCTCAAGCCAATGACTCGAAAAGATCTCAGGATAACAATGAACTAATCCTGGATTCCAATGACCTGGAAAGGGAACGTGGGATCACGATTCTTTCGAAAAACGTATCCATCAATTACAAAGGAACTAAAATCAACATTATTGACACTCCTGGTCACGCCGACTTTGGCGGTGAGGTAGAGCGTGTTTTGAGTATGGCTGATGGTGTGCTTTTGCTTGTCGATGCTTTTGAAGGAGCTATGCCACAAACTCGATTTGTATTGGGCAAAGCTTTAGGGCTGGGACTGAAACCTATCGTGGTGGTGAACAAAGTGGATAAGGAAAACTGTCGTCCTGATGAGGTGCATGAGGAAGTATTCGACCTGATGTTCAACCTGGATGCTACGGAGGACCAGCTGGACTTCCCTACCCTTTATGGTTCTTCCAAACATGGCTGGATGAGTCATGACTGGAAAAACCCTACAGACAACCTGGAGCCATTACTGGATACTATCCTTAAAGAAATTCCAGCCCCTGAGCAAAAAGAAGGTGTACTGAGGATGAAAATCACTTCCCTTGATTTTTCTGCTTTCACAGGCCGAATTGCCATCGGAAGAATCCATCAAGGATCAATCAAAGTGGGACAAAGCTTAGGACTCACTAAGAGTGACGACACCATCAAAAGGGTAAGAATCAAAGAACTTCATGTATTTGAAGGACTCGGCAAGCGAAGCGTTGAAGAAGTTGGATGTGGAGATATTTGCGCTGTGACCGGTATTGAAAGCTTTGACATTGGAGATACCATCACGGATTTTGACAATCCAGAACCCCTGGAGCGTGTAGGTGTGGATGAGCCAACGATGAACATGCTCTTCACCATCAACAACTCTCCTTTCTTCGGGAAAGAGGGCAAGTTTGTGACCTCAAGGCACTTGAGAGACAGACTGATGAAAGAAATAGAGAAAAACCTGGCTTTGAGGGTAGAATCTACAGACAGTGAGGATAAATTCCTGGTGTATGGTAGAGGCGTACTTCACTTGTCAGTACTCATAGAAACCATGCGACGTGAAGGCTACGAGCTTCAGGTGGGTCAGCCTCAGGTAATCTATAAAGAAATAGACGGCCAGAAGCATGAGCCTATCGAGCATTTGGTAATAGATGTTCCGGAGGATGTTTCAGGTAAAGCCATCGAGTTGGTAACCAAGAGAAAAGGTGAATTAACCATCATGGAACCTAAAGGTGACATTCAACACCTTGAATTCAATATCCCTGCACGTGGTTTGATCGGACTGAGAAATCAGGTACTGACAGCTACTGCCGGAGAAGCTGTGATGACGCACAGGTTCAATGGATATGAGCCTTACAAAGGTGAAATCCCAGAGCGTTTGAATGGTTCACTGGTCTCTATGGAGACAGGTCCTGGTACTGCATATGCGATTGATAAGTTGCAAGACAGAGGCATATTCTTTGTGGCTCCTGGTGACGAATTGTATGTGGGTCAGGTAATCGGAGAGCACTCACGTGCCAATGATCTGGCGGTGAATGTGCAGAAAGGAAAGCAGTTAACCAACATGAGAAAATCCGGTACGGATGCAAGTATGAAAATTGCTCCGCCGAAGAAATTCTCATTGGAAGAAGCTCTTGAATACATCAACAAAGATGAATATGTGGAAGTAACTCCTTTGTCTTTGAGAATGAGAAAGATCAACTTCAAGCCATAAGGCACTTCAAAAAGATTGATATAAAACAAAAGGGCGTTCAAATGAACGCCCTTTTTATTTGCACCCCTCTGAGTGTCTATTTGTTCATGGCCATTGCCAGGGCTTTAAATATCTGTCCGTCAGAAATGGAACACCCTGCCTGGATCATCTCGAAAAGCTCCAGTTCTCTTGTCTTAGCATAGCGCTTTTCGGTGGAGTAGACCTTTACTCCCTTTGGTGGTTCTTGCGCAGCTGTCTTCAGGTACTTTTTCTCGGTAAAGTTCACCTCGGGGTTTTCACTCATCATTCCCACCAAAATGATCTTTTCTTCCAGGCATTGAAACGATTTCAGGTCAGATTTTTCCCTGAATTCCAGAAACTTCACCTTCCTCATTACCCCTTCGAATACTACATCACTGAATAGGACTATGATGTCCTCGGCTTTCTCCTTTTCCTCTTCTTTGATCTTTACCCAATCGTCGGCAGTTATGCCATTCACAATCAGGTAATCAACAAACTCCTTCTCGAGCCCGGCCAGCTCATCTTTTGTAAGTGCTCTATACTTTGGATTTACAGGCATTATTTGGCAAAAATCTGGTTCATATCTTTGAATGCTTTAAACTCAAGGGCGTTTCCCGAAGGGTCTCTGAAAAACATGGTCGCCTGCTCTCCTACTTCACCCTGAAACCGAACATACGGCTCGATGACAAACACCACTCCCTTGGACTTTAGCCTGGCCGCCAGCTCTTCCCAGTCTTTCATTGCCAGAACCACACCAAAGTGGGGAACTGGCACATCATGACCATCCACCGGATTGTGGTGCACTTCCTGACTCACCCTTTTAGGTTGCAGATGAATCACAAACTGGTGCCCAAACAAATCAAAATCCACCCAGTGATCTGAACTGCGCCCTTCTGGACACCCAAGGGTATCCCGATAGAAGGCACGAGTCTCATTGAGGTCATCAACGGGTACTGCCAGGTGAAAAGGTGTGAGTGAGGCCATTGGTTTAATTTAGTTTGCAAAACTAACCCTCACCTTTCAAATGCCTAATTCTCAGCTTATATTTCTACCAGGTCGCTTATCACAAATGTGATGGGGATGGAACTGCTCATCGGTCTTACTCTTAAACCAACCTTACTATGCGCCACTTTGTATTGATACTTTTTATTCTGTGCACTCATCTGTCTTTTGGTCAAATGGACAGTTTGCGCACCTATTACCAACTGAGCATAGAAGCCTACAAAGCCGGTGAATACGGAGATTTCTTAAGGTATACTGTTCGGGCCAATGAGATCAGACCTAATCACCCTGGACTCGCTTACAATCTGGCCTCAGCATACGCAGTGAATAATCGCAAAGAAGAGGCCGTAAGTGCACTGAGTACTTTTCTGAGAATGAATGCAAGCCTGGATTACCAGAAAGACTCTGATTTCGATTCGCTGCGGGGCTATGAACCTTACGAACAGCTGGTAGAACAAGTCGCCCAATCGACCAAAAAGATGACCAACGCACAGGTGGCATTCAAACTGAGCCAAAAGGAGAATCATTATGAATCCATGACCTACGACGCGGGTTCCGAAACCTTTTTTATCGGCACCATCAACACACGGAGAGCTATGAAGTACAAGAGTGGTGCTGTAGAACAACTCCTGGGAGATGAGCCCCTGCTTTACTCCATCATGGGGCTGGATATTGATCCTGAGACCAACATTCTTTGGATATGCAGTGCAGCGCTCCCGGAAATGCAGGGTTACTCAGACACACTCCAAAATAGGTCGTCAGTCTTTGGCCTGGATCTCACCACAGGAAAGGTGAAATTCTCCTACCTGATACCGGAGGCTACATTGGGAGACCTCATCAGCATGGGCAATGGTACTGCCCTGGCTTCAGACGGGTTGGGGAATAAACTGTACGAGCTGAGGCCTGATGGCTTTAGCGTTTTTGCTGACCTGAGTGGCACCCTGCTGAACCTTCAAGGCCTATCCAAGTCTGAGAACCAACTTTACATTTCTGATTACCTGACCGGGCTCTATTCATTGAATTTAGAAACTAAATCATTGAGAAAACTCAGGGCCAATGATCTTTACTCTGAGAAAGGAACAGACGGGCTTTTGTCCTATCAGGGGCACCTTATTGGTTTTCAGAATGGCACCCAACCCAAACGGGTTACTGGTGTCAGATTCGATGCGCACAAAGCCGTGCAAATAAAACTGATTGAGCAAAACAGTTCGCTCAAAGGTGAGCCCACTCAGGGAGTCATTTCAGGCAACACCCTCTATTACATAGCCACCAGCGCTTGGGATGCTTACGAAGACGGGAAATATCAACCCGACACTGCCGCAGATCTTGAGATCAGAACTCTGGATCTAGTCCAGTTCCTGATAGAGTAACTCATCATTCATAAAGTCATAGAGTGTAAGCCTTCTTAGGTCGAAATAAGCAGCCCAGAAGGACCTCAGTGCACCTATATAGCTCCTCCTGGCATTGTCCTTTTCAGTCAGTGCTATATTCAGGTTGGTGATGTCTATTTTACCAATCAGGTACCTGTTTTGCGCGACCTCATACCTTTCCTGAGCCACTTCATCAGACTTTTTAGTGATTTCCACCTGTAGTCTGATCACATCCATCCTACTCACAAGCGTGATGATCTCCTGCTCGAAGTTCTGAATCTCCTGATCCAGGGTATATTGAGTCAGTTCCTGATTGGCCAGGGCAGTTTGTACCCGCGACTTGCTCCTTCCCCAGTCGAGTATGGGCACGCTCAGGGTAAGATTTACTCGCTGTTGATCATTCGGACTATTGTAGGTTTGAGGCAGGTCTCCGGCAGCATTGTTCAACCCAAAGGAAGCCACCAGGTTGGATTGAAACCTTCGGGCTCTGGCACTGGCCACATCTCTATCAGCTTCAGCTCTCCTCCGCTCAAACTCGATATAATCCGCCCTGTTTCGTTTGGCATAGGCCAATGCTTTGTCCAAAGCAATAGAGAACTCAGGAAGCTCTTCAGGAAGCAACAACTCCAACTTACTGGCGGTGGAGTCCTGTACGCCTATGTACCTTCTCAGGGCCAGTCGGGAGGTTTGCAGGTCCAGATTGGCCTGAGCCACATCCTGTTTGGAACGCAGCAACTGAAGCTCTACCTGGAGCAACTTGTCCTTGGAGGTCGTCCCAATGTTGTATCGCCCCTGCTCAATGTTGAATATGGTGTCATTATTCGCCAGGTTGAACTCAGCAATTTGCAGGTTGATCTGAGCATCCATGTAGTCAAAATAAAGGTTGGTGGATTGCAGCGAAATAAACTCCATCTCCTCTACATACGATCTTTTAGACTCCTCATATCTGAGCGGTTCGGTTCGTTTGTCCCATTTTAGCTGGTTGAAACCAAAGACCGGCTGCACCAACTGAATGTTGAACAAAGTAGTGTTATATATAGGATTGATCGTGGTTGAATTGGCGTTGAGGTCGTTAAACTGATTCAGGTTACTATTGATACTGATTTCTCCTCCTGTGGCCGCGATAGGCTGAATCAAACCCAAATTGAGACTGGACGAGAGCTGCTCACGACTTCTATAAGCAAACGTACCGTCATCCTGAGAAACCTGAAAAAAATCGCGGTTGTACCCTGGAAGATTTCCGGTCAGGTTCAGGGAAGGATTGTAGTCAGACTTAAAACTTCTGTATTGCCAGTAAAGATTCTTCTTTCTCGTTTCGGCAGCTTTGGCAGACGGAGATTGTTCTTTTGCCAGGTCAATCACATCCACGAGTGAAAGCTTGATTTGACCTGACGCAGTAAACGAAAGGCTAAAAATCAAGAGTAAAAAGGCTATTTTATTCATATCTAAGGGAGTCAATAGGGTTTTGAGAGGCTGCCCTTCTCGCCGGGGCAATTCCGAAAATAAGCCCCACAGCAGCAGCTACGCCGAAGGATAAAACAATAGATGAGAAGGTAATCACAGTAGGGATTTCCGCAAAAGCACTCACCATAATGGCGATACTCACACCGAGTATCACCCCGATAAGGCCACCCGAAACACTGATCATCATGGCCTCAAACAGGAACTGGTTGATGATGTCGAACTTCTTGGCTCCAAGAGAGAGTCGCAGTCCAATTTCCTTGATCCGCTCCAGCACAGAAGCCAGCATAATATTCATAATGCCGATGCCCCCCACCAACAAGGATATCCCGGCAATAGCACCCAAAACATAGTTAAAAATATCATTGGTTCTTTGTTGCTGTTTGAGCAGAAGCTCGGGAATTTCAATCTCAAAATCCACCACACTATAGTGTTTTCGCTGAAGCATTCGGCTGATCACATCAGCGGTAGCGCCAATTTTGGCCGTCTCATCCACTTGAACCACCAGTCGGTCCAGTTGGTGATAGTTCGGGTCCTGATTCTTCATCGCTTCCTCATCATCATCATTAAAGGAATTGGCCCTTCTAAGCATTTCGGTAGTGACCAACGCTCGGTTTTTATACCTGATGAGCATGGTTTGCAAAGGAACGTATACATCCATGTTGTAATCCCTGATACCCAGGTTGGAGATACTATTCTTACTAATCAGCCTTTCTTTGAGGATCCCAATCACTTTTAGCCAATTGTTTCCACACTTGATGTATTTGCCAATGGGGTCTTCTGTCGGAAAAAATTTGGCCTTGATGGATTTGCCAATAATACACACAGGTTCTCCACTGATGAGGTGATGCTCGGAAAACATGTCCCCTTTATCCAGCTCAAAATTGAAGATCTGAAAATAGGCTGGCTCTACCCCCACCAGTTTGGCTGTTCGCCTGAATCCATTGTTGATGATGTAAGTGTCCAGGGTGATTTCAGGACTGATCATGCTCACTCCCGGCACTACTTTGCGAATGGCTTCTGTATCCTTAGAGCTAAGTCCGGGTGAGAATTTCTGGGTTTGCCCTTTGTTGTCTTCATCCGTCAGCTTCTCCTCACTCTGAGGCACCACCGGTCTGATAACAATGTTATTTACACCTACCAGCTTGATCTGGTCAAGTATTTCCTGCTGAGCGCCATTGCCGATGGCCAGCATGGCAATCACTGCCGCCACTCCAAAGATGATCCCCAATCCGGTCAAAACGGACCTCATCCTGTTGGCCAATACCGCCTCAATGGCGATATATAGATTCATCAGTAACTTTTGATTCATCAGGCGTTGGGTTTCCTTTTTCTGCCTTGCTCTGGTTCAGGGGCTTTCACCGCAGGAGTTTCCTCGCTCTTCTTGCCCCGCTTACCGTTCAGTTCCGGGAGCAAAGAAACTTCTTCATCACCACCGTTGGGAATGGACAGGTAGAGTTGCTGACCTTCGGAAATGCCCATCAAGATCTGTGCAGAATTGGCATTGGTTTCACCCACCTGCACTTCTTGTTTGATATAACCCAACCCTTGTTTCAGATAGACATAGGTGATGCTATCTTCCTGATTGTGAAGGCACTCCAACGGAATGAAAATGGTCTCCGGAATTACATTGGTGAATATTTTATTACTGGTGGTCATCCCTGGACGAAGAGACTCGTCTATTTTGTCTATTTCTATCGTTACCTGAAAAACCTTGGCATCTGAGTTGGGTCGTTGCTCTCCTACATTGGCCACCCTCTTCACCAAACCCGTCAATCGCTTGTCAGGAAAAGCATCCAGCCCAATATCCACCTTCTGCCCCACAGCAATGCGCCTGATATCCACTTCATTCACATAAGTAATGGAATTCATGGAAGAGAGATCTGGCAAGGTCGCCACCACTGGATCCCAGGCACTAATCTGGCTTCCTTCTTTGATGGGCTTTCCGTCCCAGCCCTTGCGGTAAATGAGCATCCCATCTTCGGGCGCAGTGATGATGAAGTTCTCCTGAAGGTCCATCATCCCTTGCAGCTCTAACCGTACCTTTTTTCTATTGGCGGCTACCTCCTGCATCTTGGCTACATTCTGTTGCCTTTTGATCTCGTAGTTTTCTTTAGCCTGCTCAAAGGCACGCTTGGCTTTATTTACCTCTATCTCAGCCTGTTTGATCGTGGCAGGTGGCTCAAACTGAGATTGCTCCAGCACTAGCCGTTTCTCTTCTACCGCATATTCCAGATTGATTAGCTCATCACGCGATTCGCGCATTTGCAACGTGGTGTCCAGTTGGGTTTGTATGAACTGTGATTCTTTTTCCTCTACCTCAAGCTGCGTGTCTTTCACCCGTGTGGTGAGCTCAGAAGGATCCAGTCGGGCGATATATTGGCCCTTTTTCACATAAGTACCTTCGTCTATAATGTTTTGAATATTGACCTGATAAATCCGGTAGTTTCTCAGACCAGAAGGCCCCATTATACTGGTAGAGTTCTTGGCTTCCAACTCACCGGTAGTGTTCACATCCACGATGAACTCACCAACAGATACCGGAACCATAATGTCGGAAGAAATCCCGGTACCGGAGCCCCGTAAAATAAAAAACAGAATAAGTAAAAAGAGGGATGCCCCTCCTACAATCAGAACCCTTTTATTCTTCAGCATGCAACTAGATTGGTTAGTGATTACAAAACTATACTTTTAGTTTCTCGCCAGGTTACCATTTACACTCGCAAAAAACCATCAGTAAAAAAAATGTCTGTGTGGTATAACGGACAAACCCACTACCAAGTATACATCGAGATCCAAAAAAGGGGTTTATGGTGTCATATTAGTGTCTTTTATCAACTCTATTTGCACTTCACAATCAAAAGAATTTGCAGGTTCGAGGGTGAGCAGGCCTTCCTGATTGTTAAAGGCATTCACATTGCAGGTCATCGGTTCTATGGCGATGGTTTCACCTCCATCGGGTGTGAATAGCTGCAGATAGCTCAGAGAATCAGAGACTCTGAAGGAAACCCTGAGCGCATCAGGTCCTTTGAGGGAATAGGTCGTTTCTCCCTTTAGCTGATAAGCATTATCCAGTTTGTGTTTGTTCAATGCCAAAACCGGATTGGGAATGAGCTTTCGCTCTCCGGTAGGAATGGAAGTTCGCTGATCCAGCGCAATCTCCTCCAGATCACCCGAACTGAATACATAATCGTTTACTCCGATACCTTCGATCTGAAAATATGGATGCCAGCCAATGCCGAAAGGTAAACGCTCCTGACCGGTGTTTTTTACCTGAAATTTCACACTGAAACCGGACAAATAGTATCGGTAAGTAACCTCAAATACAAATGGAAATGGATAATATGGAAGTTCCCCGGAATACTCATGAGCCAGCGTAATGGAGGCCTCCAGATCTGATTCCCTTGTGTCAGTGACCTTAAATGGCGCATTAAAAAGCATACCATGCAGCTGATTATTCACTTCTATCTCATTAATCGGAAACTGGTAAGACCGACCTTCGAAATGGTATTGTCCGTCTTTGAGTCGGTTTGGAAATGGGAACAATATCGACTGTTTAAACCAGGCGTTGCTCTCAAGATCCGCATCTGAGATTGGCCAAAGCACATCATGAAATTCCTGACCTGCATTCAATTTCATAGCTGTCAGCTTAGCTCCATACCACGGAGCTACCGTTAATAAAATTTTATCATCATGGATGATTTGAACGCGTTGTTTAGAGTCGTGGGAAGATTGGATAATTTTCATTTGAGTTGGTTAGTTCCTTTCGGATGGCTAAAATATATCCTCAAATAATTCAATATAGAGAACCAAGATATTATTTTTGATCCCAGTTAAAGAATATTCAATAACCTAAATCCATTATGAATAAGAAAGTGAACGTTGTGCTGCTAGTTGCGCTAAGTTTTGTGTTTACATATTGTAGCAATGCCAAAAAAGAAGCCGCATCCGAAAAAGCTGCGGAAAAAAAACAAGAACTGGAGCAATTTGTAGAAGAGCAATTTGAATATCCTTTGCCTACCTCCTTTGAAGTAACAAAAATGCTCCAGGATGCCAATGCCTCATATAACAGTGAGATCACCAATGATGCCGGAAGCGTGGACAAATATGTGGCTGAATGGCAAAAAGCACTTAACCTGGGTGTCTACGGTGCAGATCTCAGCTATGCCAGTACTTTCGATAAGCAGCAGGAGTCTGTAGCCTTCCTGAATGCATCCAGAAGATTGATCGAAGAGTTGAATGTGTCAACTGCTTTCAATAAAAGCCTTGCCGATCGTATTGAGGATAACCTGGAAAACAAAGATTCTCTGATCATGATCATCACTGAATCATTCTATCAGACGTATAACTACCTCAACAAAAGCGGAGATGAGAAAACTTCTCTTTTGGTAGTGGCCGGAAGTGTTATAGAAGGGCTATACATCACTGCTCAATTGATTGAAGCCAGTGACTACAACGCGAGTCTGATGAATGTACTGGCTGCCCAGAAAGACCAGGTGGGTGACCTCACTACTCTTATGGAAGCACACGCCAGCGATGAAAACGTAAACAAGGTGTTGCCCTTTCTCAGGTACGTGAACTTGTTTTACGATCAGATTGGTGAAGGTGAAGAAATCAGCAAAGGCCAGTTTGATGATGTATCTGCCAGTATCTCTGAAATGAGAGCAAAGATTGTAGGTTAATCACCTTAGTAAATAGACTCTGAAGCCGTCTCAGGTATGTTCAGATCAGTTGAGCACTATTGCAAAGTCTTTACAAGCGAAAGCTCATAAGGCAAATTCAAAAAGTCCGCACAAACTTGATCTATATTTGAGACGGTTTTTTTATGACCCATACCTATGACCGAATCAATCATTAATGCATTAGTCCACCTTTTCGCTATTATCGAAAGTGTGAAAGAGGATAATGACGTGGTGGATTCGGGTGAGCTCATTATCAAACCATATTTGAGTAAGCTCCTCAATCAGGAACTCACCAACGAGTACCTACGGTTGTTTTATGACTACCTCTCCTTTTACCGGGAGGTAAATGCCGAGGCCAGCGATCACATCCTGGAAATTGACTCTTCCAGCATCTTGCAGGTGGCCAAAATATGCAATCAGCTCAATAAAGAACTCCAGTCCAGGGAACGAATCATCGTGTTTATGCAACTGTTGGAGCTCATCAATACAGATGAGAAGGTGATCCCTCGTGAGAACGAGTTTATTTCCCTTGTGGCGATGAACTTCAACCTGAATGCGGCGGAAGCGGACTCATTGAAGTCGTTTATCATTGATCCAAACGGCAAAGGTATCGATCAGGATAAGGCCATGGTCATCGACAATAAGATGACCGAGTGGCCCGAAGAAGTGGCCTGGATGATGCGAAAGAAGAGCAAGAAGCTTCCAGGCGCCTCTGGTTTTCATCACATGTACGTGGAGAACCTTTTTGGTAAAATCCTGGTGTTGCATATTGCCTCCGTAGACACATATGTATTTAAGTATGACGGCCCGCTGAACCTCTACCTGGAAGGCAACAAAATTGTTCCCAGAAAATTCTATTTGCTAAAACCCGGATCCATTATCAAAGGGCCCAACATCAGGTCCATTTATGAGTCCGAAATCATCCGCCAGTTCGTCCAGGAGCGCAATAAAGTCAAAATAGTACTGGCCGGAGAAGACCTGACTTACCGGTTCAAAAACAGCGCCAATGGAATCCATAAGTTCAGCTTCAATGAAGAATCTGGTAACCTGATAGGCATCATGGGTGGAAGTGGTGTAGGTAAATCTACACTCATCAATCTGCTCAATGGAAAACTAGAGCCTACATCTGGCCGGATTCACATCAATGGTCACACCATTCATAGAGCCAGCCAGGAAGGAGTGATCGGCTATGTACCTCAGGATGACATGCTCTTTGAGGAACTGACGGTCTACCAAAACCTTCATTTTAATGCGCAAATCTGTTTCAGTGATTTTTCTCCTACCCTGTTGGAGAAAACTGTGAACAAAATTTTGGATGACCTGGACCTGCAGGACATTAAAGATCTGAAGGTGGGTGATCCGTTGAATAAGTTTATCAGTGGTGGTCAGCGCAAGCGCCTCAATATTGCCCTGGAGCTGATGCGGGAGCCTGCAGTGCTTTATGTAGATGAACCAACCAGTGGCTTATCTTCGATGGATTCCGAAAAGGTGATGCTCCTGCTGAAGGAACTCGCCCGCAGGGGGAAACTGGTTATTGCGATCATTCATCAACCATCTTCTGATATTTTCAAGCTTTTCGATAAGCTATGGATATTGGACAAAGGCGGGTATCCGATCTATAATGGCAACCCGATAGATGCAGTGGTCTACTTTAAGACCATGAGCACCCAGGTAAATGCCGCGGAGAGCGAATGCACCCGCTGCGGCAATGTGATACCGGATCAGATTTTGCAGATCATTGAGGCCAAAGAAATCGATGATGCTGGCCGGATGACCAATGCGAGAAGGGTGACACCGAATACCTGGTATGAAAAATACCAAACCAATCTGGAGAGCAAACTCAAGAGAATCAGGTTTGAAGAGCGGCTACCTGCGACCAACTTCCATATTCCTTCGCTCTTTCATCAGTTTAGGATTTTCTCCAAAAGAAACCTGTTCTCCAAGCTGTCCAATACGCAGTACATTCTGATCAATTTATTGGAAGCACCGCTCCTGGCCTTTATTTTGGGTTATTTCTCTAAGTACGCGCCAAGTGGAGAATATGTGTTCGCAGATAATAAAAACCTACCTGTGTACCTGTTTATGGCGGTGGTTGTAGCACTATTTGTGGGCATGTCTGTCAGTGCGGAGGAGATCTTCAAGGATCGGCGGATACTCGAGCGGGAATCGTTTTTGAATCTCAGCCGATTTAGCTACATCAATTCCAAAGTGGTTTTCCTTTTTGCCCTATCTGGTATCCAGACCTTATCATTCGTACTGGTGGGCAACTACGTGCTGGAGATTCAGGGTATGACCTGGTATTACATGATGATCCTTTTCTCCACGTCGTGCTTTGCCAATATGATAGGACTGAACATTTCATCGGCACTCAACTCCATCATCACCATTTATATTCTCATTCCCTTTATTCTGGTGCCTCAGCTCCTATTGGGTGGTGCCATGATCAAGTTTGACGAGCTACACACCGGCATAGCCAAGCAATCACATGTGCCACTGGTGGGAGATGTGATGGCCTCCAGATGGGCCTATGAAGCGCTCAGCGTGGCGCAATTCAAACACAATGCCTATGAAAGTCATTTCTTCGAAGCAGACAAAGCAATGAGTCAAAACTCATTCCAAAGGTCTTACCTGATCCCCGGCCTGGAAACTGCCACCAGAGACATCCTCAGAGATAGTGGTGCCTATGAATCACACCAGGCCGATTTTGATCTGATTCAAAAAGAATATGATTATCTGGTAGAGCACTTTGAGGTGAAAACCTTTCCCATGATAGGGTCATTCTCTCCTGCCCTTTTTTCACCATCAATTGGCCATCGTTTTTTGAATTATCTCGATGATCTGAAAGACTCATTTCAAGTCAAATACAAAGATGCAGTGGCTAAGAAAGATTCGATCTACGAGAGCCTGATTGACCAAATGGGAAAAGAAGAGTTTTACCAACTGAAACGTAATCATTTTAACGAGAGCGTATCTGACCTAGTGGAAAACAGGAATGAATTCAATAAAATCATTCGCTCGGATAACCGACTCATACAGCGAAAGGATCCGATTTTCAAAGACCCGTACAGCCACATGGGAAGGGCGCATTTCTATGCTTCTGAGAAAATCATAGGTGATTGGCACATAGATACGGTTTATTTCAATGTCATTGTGCTTTGGGTGATGATTGGCTTGCTTTATTTGCTGCTCCTGAGTGATGGACTGAAACGTACCCTTGGCATGTTTGCCGGGAAAAAGAAAAACAAGAATTCCTAAGGCCACTATCGGGCCGTGTAAACCTCATATCCCCAGGCTGGCAGGGTCATTGCTTCCTTCCCAGTGAGAGTGGCTGTGGACCGACTTTTAAAACTTTTAAAATCTCCCTGATACTCTTGAGCATCGACCGTGAAACGCACCTCTTCGGGAGAGCAGTTAAAAACAGCCAATACACGGTTGCCGTCTTTCACCCGATAAATCGCAATGATCTGATCCGGATTTGAGGTGGTTAGCAGCTCCATTCGGCCACCCCAAGCCCCATTCCAAAGCGCTGGGTTATCTTTTTTAAGTTTATTCAACCGCGAATAGAGTGCATTAAACGGGTGATCGCCCCACGAGATTTCATCCTTTTCGGTAAGAGACAGCGAATGGTTGAGCCCCACTTCTTGCCCAGAATAGATCATGGGTATGCCCTGCATGGTGTAGGTCAGTACCGCATACGCTTCCGCGGCTTTACCAAATCGTTCAAATACACTTCCCTCTTCTGCATTTTTTTCATGGTTGGACGTATA
The DNA here is from genome assembly GCF_902506655.1 of Marinoscillum sp. 108. NCBI lineage: Bacteria > Pseudomonadati > Bacteroidota > Cytophagia > Cytophagales > Reichenbachiellaceae > Marinoscillum > Marinoscillum sp. 108. The sequence continues at coordinate 941,794 of NZ_LR734808.1, forward strand.
CAGCATTCGGATGCCCCTATTGGACGTACTATCCAGTTGAGATTGAATGAATACGCGAATTACAGCGGCGCTCACTTCTCCTCTGCTAACTGCCTGCATGGCCTTTTCCAGTTCCCATCCGCTCACTATGTCAAATCCTGTCGGCACAGAATGACCTGGTGCATCTGCTAGTAAAATCACTGGACGCACGGACTCGAGCGTCTTGCGCACATCCTCCCAAAATGATGGCAACACCTTGTCATTCACATGAAGAACATAACCATCCAGGTCATATTCGGTCACCCAGTAAGTCATGGCGTTCTTCATATATTCACGCAATGCAGCCACATTGTAATCAAGGGCAATCACATCGGATTGACTGTTATGCTCTGGTGTAATGAAATTTCCTTCATCATCATGCAGATACCAATCGGGGTGTGACTTGGTGAGTACATGATCCCAAGCCGTAGCACTAGCTGCCCAGTCCATCAATACATACATACCAGCCTCATGGATGGCCTGGATGAGTGCACGAAATTCCTCTTTGGTGCCCATATCCGTATGAATGGCATAATAATCCTGAACAGCATAAACTGACCCCAAGGTGCCCTTGCGCTTCTCTTTTCCAATGGGATGTATGGGCATCAGCCAAAGTATATCCACCCCCAATTCTTTCAACCTTGGAAGGTGCTTCTGGAAAGCACTGAAGGTGCCCTCAGGGGTGTATTGCCTGATGTTTACCTCATACAATACGGCGTTTTTCATCCATTCCGGCTGAGTCGCCTGTACCAACGAGGAAGACTCCAATTGCCGGGACTGCTCTGGGGTCTGGCAATGAGCACACATAGTGAGGATTACTATTGCTGAAATAAATCTATACATGCTGGAATTTTATACTTGATTGGGCCAAGATAACGGATGCCGTCTTTACCCACCAAGCGTGGAATAACTAGATCAACCTGAGTTTTTTGTAAAGGACTTTCTCTGAAATCTGAGTAATACCACCCGGCTGAAGAGGAAACACAGAAAGGTCCTCAATGCCCACGCGTACCAGTCGCAAGGTCGGGTGCCCGATTTTAGCAGTCATCTTGCGTACCTGCCTGTTCTTGCCTTCCACTAGTCTGATCTCCATCCACGACCTCACCGGATGCTTGATATAATTGACCGGGGGATCACGCTCCGCGAGTGCTGGCGTTTCTATCAGTCTTGCTTCGCATGGCAGGGTGTGATAAATCCCCTTCACATTGATTTCCAATCCGTTTCTGAGTGCATCCAGGGACGTCTCCGTAGGAATACCCTCCACCTCTACCCAATATGTTCTTTGGTGGCTATTTTTGGGATTCAGAAGGGCGGAGTTTAGCCTTTTATCATTGGTGAGGATAAGCAGCCCCTCGCTATCCAGGTCCAGGCGGCCAACGGGATAAATGTCCCTGGGTAAATCAAAGATGGTACCCAAACCCGGATTACCATCTTCGCTGGTGAACTGAGTGAGCACCTTAAAGGGCTTATAGATAATGAAATACTGCTTGGTTCGCGCCATTGGGTAATCTAACTTTCAAACATGACTGTAGCCGAGAACATACTAAACTTCTATCAATCTCTGACTCCCCCATCAGGATTGCTTCCGGATGTGGTGGTGTTGAATCCATACAAAGATGAGCAAGCTATGGAAGCCTGCACCTTATTTTACCAAAAATATTACTCTGATTCGCGAGAGCGAATCGCCCTTTTCGGAATCAATCCGGGGCGTTTTGGCGGAGGCCTAACCGGTGTACCTTTTACAGACCCTATCCACCTGGAGGAGACTTGTGGGATTAAAAATAACTTGGACAAGCGACCAGAACTATCCAGTAGGTTCATCTATGAGATGATCGCAGCCTTTGGCGGACCAGCCCTGTTTTATCAAAATTTCTATTTATCGGCAGTCTCCCCAATCGGATTTGTAAGAGAAGGCAAAAACCTCAATTATTATGACATCAACGGTTGGCCAGACATTTTTGAGGAATATGTGGTAGCGTGTATCCGGGAGCAATTAGAATTGCCCATCAGTCGAAAGGTGGCTTTTAGTATTGGTCAGGGTGAAAACCTGAAGTATCTCAATGCACTGAATGCCAGATACAATTTTTTTGATGAAATCCGGACAGTCCCCCATCCCCGCTGGGTGATGCAGTATCGTTTGAAAAGAAAAACAGAATTTGTACAGCAATACATTGAAAGCCTCTCCAAGGCCTGAAGAGGTCTCAGAATATTATTTCCTGACCATCAGATAATCGCTCTATTTCCAGACTATTCCGATTGATTACTTCCGCTCCCATATGCGTTAGCAACATTCGTTTGGTGTTGAAGAGTGCCCTTCTTTCAAGGATTGTTTGATAACTCAAATGCCCCGGAGAGTCTTCTTTGAGGTTATTGGACTCTATCACAAAAACATCCGACCCATCCGCCAAATCGATAAGCGAGTCGTTCCATTCTGTGTCTCCTGAAAATGAAAATACCTTATCCTCCCACCTGATTTTCACTCCATGTGGGTGGGAAGGTATCGCATGGGTAACAGGTCTTGCATAAACCTCCAGATCATTCGTATTAGTCCAGTGCTTATCCTTATACTCTACAAAAGTGATATTAAGTGCTTCCAGTATTTTGGAAGTACCCGGATACAATGCTTCCTGCAATGCAAAAACCATCTTTTCTACTCCCGACGGCCCGATAATCGTAAGCGGAGTGGTCCGCTGGTATTCTATATGATTGCTCAACACCAGAAAGGGAATTCCACCATAATGGTCACCATGAAAATGAGTGATCACAATGGTGTCAATACTGGTAACTAAAATACCCAACTGCTTGAGGCGAATGAGTGTAGAAGCACCGCAGTCCACAAGAATCCGCCGATGGTCTTGCTCCAGCATAAAAGAAGTATTGAACCTTCCTTCAGAACCGAAAGCATCCCCACAGCCAAGAATCGTCAATTTCATAGACAAGTAATTTACAAACTAGTAAGTAGCTAGCTTTAAGGATTCTTTATAAAAGTGGCGAATAACCTCCGGTTTTACACCATTTCTATACATCCGAAAAGCCTGCATGTTGGCCCACTGCACCCGGAGATAATGATTATGTTCATATTTACGAGCGGAGACGATCACCTCTTTCGGAATAATGTAAAAATGAGTGAGCTTCTTCGCACGCCGGATCAGGTCAAAATCTTCCATCACAGAGAAATACTCATCAAAACCACCCAGTTGGTCAAATAGTGATCGCTGAATGAAAAGTGTCTGGTCACCTCCCCTGCACCATAGCATGGAAAACCTGGTGAAATAGCCATTGATACGAAGTAACCATTTGGTGGAATCAAAACGATAACGGTAACTCCCGACCTGATAGTCAACCAGAGCTTGCTGTAGATCGGCGTAAAAAGTATAAGGGAGTATCACATCAGCATGCACAAAATACAAAACATCAAAACTGGCATTGGCTGCACCCAGATTCATCTGTACAGCTCTGGAGGCGATATGACTATTGAGAATGGTAACCTTCCGAAGATCAGAAATAGAGTCAATGGTTCCGTCTGTGCTTCCTCCATCCACTACAATGATCTCGAAGTGATCATTTGCCTGGTGGTTACATAGAAAGGCACATAGCCTTCTGATGTTAGCGACCTCATTAAGGGTCGGTATGATAATGCTTATGTTCAAAACTATGGCGGCAGTTATTTGAAAACGAAACTTAATGGATTCAAGGGGATAAGACAAGGGATGAGTATTAAATAGTGACCGTTTTCTGAATAGCCACTATTTGTAATCACAAATGGCCTGTCATAATGGATTCCAACTATTTGTTTCTACTATTCAGAACAAAATCATTAGTGCTTTCGTATGAGTATTCATACAAAATAGAAACAAATAAATGAAAGGTACTAATCTGGGTGAATTTGAAGAGCTTCTTTTACTCATTGTCTTGATACTGGAGGATCAGGCCTATGTATTGAAAATTCAGGAAGAAATCAGAAATCAGGTTCAGCGGGACACTTCTATGGGCGCCCTCCATGCCTCCCTCACCCGACTGGAAGAAAAAGGTTTTTTGAGTTCTGAAATGACCGGTGCCACTGCCGAACGTGGTGGCAGAAGGAAACGCATATACCAGCTTTCATCTGATGGTAAAATCGTATTGAATCAGGTACGCACCCAGCGTGAAAGTCTATGGCAGCAGGCTCCCAAATTCTCACTAGATACCTATGGAACCATATAATCAAAAAGGCCTGCCGAGACTTGCCCTACTCCTGATCTCCAGGTTATGTAAACATGACCTTCAGGAGGAAATTCTGGGTAATCTGGAAGAGTCATTTCACAACCATGGAAGCAAAACACGTCTGTGGCGTGAGTGCCTCCTGTACCTCCGTCCTTCTTGTCTGAAAAACATCCACTTATCAAGCCAACATCCCATGTTCATCTTTAACCCACTTCTGACCATCCGCAATCTGCGCAAACAAGGAATGAATACTGTCATTAATATTGCGGGATTCACCATTGGCCTTCTGTGCGTGTTTTTCCTGTATTTCTATGTCTCCAGTGAGTTGAAATACGACACTTTTCATAAGGACTACCATGAAATATACCGCGTGCTCAGAACCGCTGAGATGAACGGAAGTCCATTTAAAATTGGCGTCACCTCCGGACCCTATGCGAGAGCGTTGGAAACTGACTTTGAAGGGAAAATTCATACCTGCCGTGCCAGCCTGGAAACCAGTCTGGTCAAATACAAAGACAAACAATTCTTTGAAGAACATATCCTCTTCGCAGATGCTGATTTCTTTACTTTTTTCTCCTACCCACTGGCTACTGGGAATCCTGAGAGCGTTTTGAGTCAGGCGAATAATGTGGTCTTTTCTAAAGCACTCGCCCGAAAGTACTTTGGTGATGAAGACCCCATCGGGCAAATCATAGAGACAGAAGGTGAACAGTTCATTGTGACAGGTGTCATGGACAAAATACCATCAAAGTCACATCTGGAATTTGACATTATACTGCCGTTTGCCTTTTTGGATAAGTATGAATGGATGAGCAACTGGTGGAACAATGGATTGATTACCTATGCCAAGTTCACCTCCCCGAAAGACAGGCAGTATGTGGAGGGCCAATTACAGTGGTTTATGGAAAAATATATGGGGGATGATTTTGATCAGACCAAATCCAGAATAGGTTTGGTACTTGAGCCTCTGTCAGAGACCTATTTTGCCAGCGATGTTAGATATGATCTGGCTCGTCATGGTGACCTCACAAGCGTCTATATTCTCGCCATGGTAGCCGTTGCCATCCTATTCATAGCCTGCTTCAACTATGTGAATATGTCCGTGGCCCTCTCCTTCAAGCGGGCACGGGAAGTAGGAATCAGAAAGATCATGGGTGGCAAAAAGGGTCGTTTAATTGTCCAGTTTCTTGGTGAGTCCCTGATGGTGATATTAGTGGCTGTATTTCTCGCCGGGGGGTTGAGTCAATTATTCCTCCCCTTGTTCAATAGCTTATTCGGGTTAGAGGTTACCTACAACTGGTCAGACCCCAATATCATGCTTTTCATAGGTGCGCTGGTAGCTTTGGTGGTCTTGTCTTCAGGGGTTTACCCAGCCATTCTACTGTCATCATTTAAGCCCTTGCGGGTAATGAAAGGCGAAATGATCAAAGGCACCAAAGGGGTTTTCATTCGAAAAGGCCTTGTGGTCACTCAGTTTGTCATTGCCATTTTCCTGATAGCCGTCACCTTCCTTGTGACCATTCAATTCCAGTACATGAAAAATAAGGAGCTTGGCTTTGACCAAGAATCCATCATCACCATAGACATCAATAATGGTGACATCAGAAAGCAAATAGACACCTTCAAAGAGCGACTGCTAGCGAACCCGGCCATCGAGTCGGTTACAGCAGTATCAGGTGAGCCGGGAGGATTTCACGACGGAGCCAGTCTCCAGTTTAGTGGTATCGAGGAGCAATTGAAGATCAGGACGTTATTTGCAGATTATGACTTTCTGGAAACGCTCAATGTACAACTTGTAGAAGGTCGCGATTTTGATCGTTCATTTGGTTCGGATATGAACGGAAGTGTGCTGATCAATGAAAAGGCGCTGGAAGAGTTGGGAATATCCGCAGAAGAAGTGCTGGGCCAAACGGTGAAGATGCCGCTATGGGATGACTATAATCGAAAAGTAGTGGGCATAGTGGAGGATTATCATTTTCAATCCTTGAAAAGCCCAATAGAACCACTTTGCATTGTCCTGGGTGGCAGACCGAGAAAAGTAGTGGTAAGAGTACAGGCAGGTAGTTTGAACCAGGGACTCGAACATATGAACAACACCTGGGAAGAACTCATTGACGGGTTTCCCATGAACTATTCGTTTTTGGATGAATCTCTCTCCCGACTCTATGAAAATGAACAAAAGCAGCACCATGTGTTTACCACCTTCTCCGTCATTTCACTTTTCCTGGCCACTTTGGGGATATTTGGGTTGGTGACCTACTCCGCACAGCGTCGCCAGAAAGAATTTGGTATTCGAAAAGTGCTTGGTGCTTCTGTTGGCGAGATCCTCTCTTTGATCTCGAAAGAATTTACCATCCTGATTCTCCTGGCCTTCATGGTATCTATCCCTCTTGCATGGCTCTTTGTCACCAACTGGCTGGAGGCCTTCAGCTATCGCATTGCATTGGAGGATTATTGGTATGTATTTGCAGCAAGTGGTATCGTATCCTTGGTCGTGGCACTTCTGACTATTGGGTTTCGATCGCTCGGTGTGGCCCTATCCAACCCATCCGAAAGTATCAGGTGTGAGTAGCGCTCACGGGTTGGCAAATTGGTTTGGTTTTTGGTAAGAGATTTCAAGTCATATTTTACCTAAATTTAGCCCGCTAATTTATTGCCTCATGAGATCACTTGCTACCCTATTCTTCTTCATCACAGCTTTATCACAAGTTGCTGCACAGGACACTGAATTAATCATTCCCCTGGGACATACCCGGCGTGTAGTGGATATGGCTGTCTCACCTGGACAGCAGTGGGTGGCTTCCATTGATGGATCCACTGAGGTAAAACTTTGGGACCATGTGTCGGGAAGAGAGCTATACCACCTGCATCATCAGCAATCTGTTAATGCCATCTCCTACCATCCCCGGAAGCAGTGGTTGGCCAGCGGAGATGATGGTGGTCAGCTCATCCTCTGGAGTGACCATGGCCTGAAAAAATGGACCATCCAGGCACATGACGAAAAAATTAAACAAGTACGATTTACCTCTGGAGGAGACACTTTGGTGACTGCTTCAGCCGGGCAGATCGGAATATGGAATGCTGCATCTGGCAGTCAAATTGCTCAATGGTCGTCACCAGTTGAATCCATCGAATCCATTTCAGTCATGAGAAATTACCTGATCATAGGCGGTGGTCAGGGGGAGCTGGCTATTATCCACGTCACCACCGGAGAGGTGATCAATCAACAGAAAGTTTCCGAAGCGCGCATTGGTAGTATCAGTTCAGGTCAAACAGGTGCTTTTCTGGGCACTGATGCGGGAGAACTCATCAAGCTTGATTGGAAGACATTTGGGATCACCAAGTCGGCGCCATTCAGTCTGAGAAATTATCGGGTGGTTTCGGATCCGATTCAGAACCTGGTATATGCCTGTGGCCGGGATGCCAATGAAAATGTGAAAGTATTTGACGCTAAAACCCTCCAGGCCCTTCCGCTCTCTTTCGAGATCGAAACAGATAAAAATTCCGAAGCATTTAAGTTTGGGTTAAGGGCAATGACCGTAGCTGCAGATACCCTATTGTTGATAGCAGATTATCAGCAGGTTATACGCACCTACGATCTGAAAAACAAGCTGTGGACAAGCCCCATATTCAAAGGGACAGCCGCCGCAGTTTATGACCTTGCCGTGAATCGGGCAGAAAATCAGCTGGCCATTGCCTCAGGTCATGGCTCCATCAAAGTAATAGACCTTACTGGTACTCAATCGGATATGATCCTCACAGGAAGTGAATTGGGAACCCGGGCCATTGACTTTCACCCGGTGAATCCGGTCATAGCAGCCTATGGAATGGATGAACAAATCAGGGTTGTGAACCTGATCTCAAGGGAAGAAATTTTCACTTTGAAAGCCAAAGGCGAATACAGCACCACCCCCATCACATTTGATCCCACAGGCAAATACATCCTCAGAAAGAGTAGCAGCAGCGACTTTGATTTTTATCAATTCAAAAGCAAAACACCCAAGAACCTTAAGGTAAAGGATGGTCAGCAGTATGAGTTTTCGCCCGATGGCAGAAGGCTCGTTTTTCAAACGCCCTCTGGCCTTAGTATTTATGATCCCATCACCCTAAAAGCAATCAAGGAAATCCCAATCAAGGAGATTCAGGACATTTCCATTTCTGCGCAAGGGCTTACCGCTACGCTCCTTCGAGACGATCAGACGATCCACATTTTTGATAAGGATTATCAAAAAACCTCAACACTTACGATCCCTACAGAGGGACACAGCGATAAAATCTACTGGTCACCTGATGGTCAATATCTCATTGGAATCAGAAACTCCACCAAACGTGGTGAAAGTGGTCCCGACTTCAGCATCAAAATCATCGATGTTCGGGACGGTCAGGTCACTTCTACTCTAAAGGGACATGCCGGGTTTACCAACTCCATTGCATTTATCAATGGACACCTGCTTAGCTCAGCTGTGGATGGAAAAATCAACATCTGGGACCTGAATAATGCACAGAACCCACTGAAAGGGTCGGTAGTTCCTTTAGACGATGACCAATATGTGATCACCACCCCGAAAGGTCTGTTTGACGCTACACCTCGTGCGATGGATCAACTGCATTATGTGAAGGGTGGCAAGATCGTGGCATTATCCCAGATGAAATCTGCTTACTATGAGCCACACCTCCTTTCTAAGCTACTGGGGCTGAATGCTGAGCCGATACGCACTTCAGCAGATCTGTCGGGAGTTTCGCTTTACCCGGAGCTATCATTGGATCACCCACTCAAAAACAACGGCAAGTTAGGAATCAATCTCAGCAACAGTGGTGGAGGCATCGGACGGGTGATCATCATGATCAATGGAAAAGAAGTAAGCAGCGATGTGCGGGCGGCATCAGTGACCAATGAAGCATCAATAGAGATTGACTATGACATCACTAACCACCCTTTTCTATATAATGACAGGGTCAATAAAGTATCCATTAAGGCCTACAACTCAGATGGAACACTTAGTTCGGAAGAAAAGAGCTTGTACATTTTCGGAGAAGAGAAAAACACCGTAACGCCACGTATGTTCGCCATTATCGCGGGTAGCTCTGATTATGCGGGAGAAGCGCTGGATCTGAAATATGCCGCCAAAGATGCCACAGACCTGGCCAATGCTATAGGCCTAAGTGCGCAGGAATACCTGGGTGCAGAAAACACGCATATCACACTCCTGACGACCGATCAGGAAAAGGCTTTTTGGCCGACCAAAGAAAACATCAAGTCTGCTTTTGAAAGCTACTCCAAACAAGCCAAAGCCAATGACGTATTGCTAGTGTATCTCTCGGGACACGGAGTAAACCAGGGTGGTGAAAATAGTGACTTTTATTACCTCACCTGTACTGCAGAAAGTGGTGACATGAACAATAGCCTGACCAGGGAGAACTCGGCTATTGCGAGCAGCGAGTTTACAGAATATATCAAATCTGTGCCGGCTCTGAAGCAAATCCTCATTATCGATGCGTGCCACTCCGGACGGCTGGCATCCTCTCTGGCCACTTCCAGAAGTGCTATGAGTTCCACGCAAATACGTGCCCTGGAGCGAATGAAAGACCGCACAGGACTATTTGTATTGGCGGGCTCTGCTGCAGATGCTGTGAGTTACGAAACTACGCTGTTTGGTCAGGGGCTGCTCACCTACTCACTGCTCTTCGGTATGAAAGGAGCTGCGCTTCATGAAGACGGATTCGTGGATGTAATGGACCTCTTTCAGTTTGCAGCCAACAAAGTGCCCGAACTGGCAGAGGAAATCGGAGGAATCCAAAGACCTGAAATCAGAATGCCCGAAGACGGGAAAAGCTTTGATATCGGTAAACTCTCTGAATCATCACGCGAGAAGATTGCAATCAAAGCACCAAAACCAGTGTACGTTCATAGTCGCTTTCAGGACGAAAGTTCCATCTATGATCGGCTGGGAGTCAGCGATCTGATGGACAGCAAACTAGTGGAGCTGAGTAAAGCTAAAGACGCGCCTATTGTCTTCGTAGATGATAAGAGTTTTAGTGGAGCAACCATCATCAGCGGTAGATACACCGAATCCGGCGACCTCATTCGCGCACGGGTCAGCCTAATCAAAAAAGGAACCGAGCCTGAGGAAGTGAATCTGGAAGCCGTGAATATTGATCAGCTGACAGAGCAGATTGTAGAATTGCTTAAAGTGGATTGACTACTGACAGATGACACAATTCCCTGACTCATTGCTCTCACAGTCACTCAAAGTGGCGTAGCAGCCACCATCCAGGGTTCCATAAGGAGCGTCATCTGAGCAATGGGTGCAACTTTGCAGATCATCATCTCCACAGGAAATGGTCAGCGCTGCAAGGGTAAATGTGCCCAAAAGGGCGAAAAGTCTTAATTTCTTAGTCATATCGTGGATTCTTCGGTGTTTAAAAATATGCGAATTGTATGATCAATTACAAATGACACAGTCACCCTTTTCGGCTGCCTCACACTTTTCGATCGTTTCGTAGCACTCTTCTGAACCAAAAACCGACCAAACAGCATCGTCCGGGCACCCGGCACACGTACCTGTCACATCATCATCACCGCAGTGGGAAAATACAATAAGGCTCAAAACAGCCAGAATGACTAGCAAACTCTTGGTGTAATTCTGCATCACATGGCCTTTCTATCGCTCCCAGATTCTTTTTTCTTCCCTTTGGCCTTTTCCATGGGTTTCTTAGCCTTCATGATGAGCTGACCAGTGGCTTTCTCCAAAAGCCCCTCATTTCCGTTGTAGTTATAGCCCATGCTTTTCACTTCTTTGATCACCTGGGCGTATTCCTCCACAGTGGCCGGATTGAATGGACTTCCTCCTTGTAAGTAGATGGCTTCCACTATCCCAAGGCTTCTTTTGAGTAGCTGAAATAGCTGGGTATTTTCATCACCTCCTGCGCTCATCATCTTTTGGCTGTAAACTTCAGGAATCAGTTCTTTGAGTCGTTCGAAATGCTCAGCGAGTATTTGGTTTTTATCATTCATCAGGCAAAGGATTTTAAGGTTTTTATCAGTTCAGAAGCAATTTTATGGTCATTGTCTGGTGACCTGTTAATGTATTGATCGATGGCGTCAATGGCCTCTTTGTATTTTTTTAGCGAAATCAGTACCAGACCAAGGTTGTAGTAACTGTTCGGAAAATCCGGGTCTATATTGATGGACACCTCATAATGGGTTTTGGCCAACGGAAAATTGCCCATATCGGAATATACGTTGGCGAGGTTATAGTGGGCTTCAAAATGCCTCGGGTTGAGCTCCAGGCACTTGGTGAGATAGTCAATGCTCTTGGCGAGCTCGTTCTGCTGAGATTTGAGGATACCCAAATTGCAGTAAGCATCCACCACCGACTGATCATGCTGAATAGCCAGTAAATAGTATTTCTCTGCCTCTGGATCATTTTGTTCATCCAGCATCAGGGCTTCTTCGAAAAAGCTATCGGACTGCGGTAAACTCACCAGTCGCCCCTCTTTAACTGGGCCATCAAACAGGTTCATTTGGCCATAGTCTTCTGGGTCGGGTCGCCTTCTTTTTCTCTTTACTTTCTTGGGCCCTAGCTTTTCTGGTGGGGTTACTGGAAATTTGATCACTCTGGCCATTAGCTAGCCTTTCTTTTCTTTTTGGTTTCCTCCACTTCTTTCTTGGCTTTTTTCATAGGCTTCTTGTCTGCCTTGGCCTGTTCAATACTTTGCTTCAGAGCGGTCATGATATCCACTACTTCAGGCTCCTCTTCGGTGATACTGATCACCTCTTTGCCTTCTATCTTATTCATGATCACCTCTTTAAGCGCACCATTGTATCGATCCTCTAATTTAATATCTTCGAAACTTTTTGTCATAGAGTCGATCAGGGTATTTGCCATTTTGAGCTGCTCCGCGTCGATGGCTTCTTCCAGCGTATCCAGCTTTGGTACCTGCTTAATGCTTCTTACTTCCTCAGGATACCTCAATTTATACAGTAAAATGCCTCCCTCATGTGGTGTGAGCAAAACGACGTTTTCCCGATCACGCAGTACTACTTTACCTACCCCTACTTTTCCTGAAGCCCTGAGCGCTTCGGATAGCAAGCCATAAGTTTTGGCGGCGACATCTCCATCCGGGCCGGCAAAATAAGGTGAGTCAAACAGGGTGGCATGCACTTCACTGGCGTCTACAAACCCCTCAATCTCAATTACCTTGGTGCTCTTGAGTTTTACTTTTTCAAAATCATCATTGTCCACAATCACAAACTGACCCGGCTCATACTGATAGCCCTTTACAATATCTTCAGTACGCAAGGTCTCCCCGGTTACCTTATCCTTCTTCTCATACTTTACCGGATTGTGGGTTTCCTTAGACAGCAGATTAAAAGATATGGTCTGCTTGTTATCTATGGCATTGTAAATCCTGATGGGGATGGTGACCAGGGAAAATCGAATGTGACCCTTCCAAATTGCTCTCATGACTCTGTCGCGTTAACTTTCAGCAGAAAGTTAATAAAGATTCAATAATTAAACCAACTCAATAGGCTTATATTATTAATTATCAGCCCTTTATAATTCGTAATTAATCTACTCTCATCACCCGCCCCACTGCTTAGAGCGCAGATTGAATTTTAAAGCAACACCCACCTGAATTTCAACTGAATAGCCATTACCTGTTGTAATCTTCTAAAGGTCTTCTCTGAGTCGCTTGAACACAGCATCCCGATAGTGCCTGTCTTTGGTGAGGGAAGTGTACTCGATTTCACATGGAACTGGTCTAAACCAAACTGATTCTTCTGATACTTTTTCGGAGATGGGTTTTTCGATTACTTCCAGTGAATCAAAATAGTCTTTGAGCTCCGCAAGCAGCTTGTCAGTAAAACCCGTGCCCACCCGACCCCTGTAAGCCAGCTGATCGCCCTCCAGCTCTACCAGGTGCAACGAACCAAAATACCGCTCCCGGTCCCCTTCTCCTTTGGTATACCCGATCACAAAGGCATCAACCGTGTTTTTCACCTTTACTTTATACCAGGCGGTGGATCTTTTGCCTGGGTAGTACTTTCCCAGTGGATCCTTAGCCATGATACCTTCTATACCCATCGTCTTGGCGGCTTCAAAGAGCGCCTGTCCATCTTCTATATCTTCACTGAACCGATAAGGGGTGTTTTTCCGGAAGGAGTCCTTCAGCCATTCCCTGCGGCGTATCCATGGATCATTGACTAATGACCGTCCATCCAGATAAGGAACATCAAACAGGTAACAATACGCGGGACTCTTCCTGACCTGATAGTCAATCTCCATCTGCTTTTTGGTCATCAGGCGCTTAATTACCTTTCGGAAATCAGCCCTGCCCTGCGGATCCAGGCATACGATCTCGCCATCAAAAACACCATTGTTAACACGAAAGGCTTCTTCGGGAATATTTAACTCGGGAAACTGAGCGGTGATATCATTCATATTTCGACTCCTGATGATCATTTTCCCCTCATTCAACGTAATCATGACCCTGATCCCATCCCACTTCACCTCATAGCGATAATTCCCTTTCGGCGGCTTCTTTAAGGCCTCTGCCACCATGGGCTGAACCTCCATCTCTAGAAAATTCTGCTGGGGTTTATCTACCCGCTCCAGCAGCCATTCTTTATTTTTCATCAGGTGCATCCTATATTCTGCATTGATCTGTGGACCTGATAGTCTAAAGTAAAAGCCGTTTTTCTTCTCCTTGGTGATCTCATACCGGCCTGCTGCATAAATCCACATCATACCTCCTCCATATTGCCCTTTGGGGATTTCCGCTTCGAATGACAAGTATTCCAGCGGGTGATCTTCCGTTTGCACCGCCAGCCGCTTCACACCAGGCACCGGGGGCATTCCTCTGGGCACCGCCCAGGATTTGAGCACACCGTCCTGCTCCAGACGCAGGTCATAATGGAGGTGAGAAGCATGGTGTCTCTGAATCACAAATCGATTGCCCCTACCATCATCCTCAGGCACGTAAGGTTCAGGTGTCTTTCCGAAATCACGCTTCTGCTCATATTCGGCCAGCTGCTCGGGACTCTTGTGTTTGGGGTTCTGTGGTAAATTTTTATAAACAGACCTTCTTTGAGTATCTGTATGCAATGGCACTGCCCAACTGCGAATATCTTCCCACGGATCACCATCATTCAGCACCATGTCCTTCACGAGTGCAATGGTGAGCTCCTGAGCGCCTTGTATGTCCTGAAGCTGCTCCCAGGTGATGGGCGCAGATACAGGAGCTCCTGCCCTGCCTCTAAGGCTGTACGGGCTCACTATGGTTTGCGAAGATTTGTTTCGAAAGATGTCAATGAGTACCCGGCCTTTTCTTGCCTCTTTGTTCAGGTGCAGCGTAGTGTTCTTGTGCTTTCGGATGAAAGCTTCTGCAATCTTCTTGGCCGTATCAAAGCATTCATCAAAACTATAATTGACTTCAAGTGGCGTGATCAGATGTAGCCCTTTGCCACCCGTGGTTTTTACGAATACGTGATAATCCAACTGCTCCAGCTCTTCTTTAAGACTGAATGCCAATGACTTAACCTCTTCAAAATCATCCTTTCCTTCGGGGGGGTCGAGATCGTAAACAATGTAGTCGGGTTTATCTGCATACTCACTGAAGCTATGGATCTGGTGAATCTCCAGGCAGGCCAGATTGGCGAGCCAAACAAGAGTAGCCTCTTCTCTAGCCACGATGTATTCTTTCTTTCGCTCCTTTCCCAGCCTGATGTAATCGATCCAGTCCGGTGTCCAGTCGGGTCGGTTTTTTTGAAAAAATTGTTCGCCATAGATGCCATCAGGATAGCGCACCAGCGAGAGCGGTCGGCCTTTGATGTGCCGGAGAATGGTGGGTGCCAACGTGAGGTAATACTCGATCACCTGGGCCTTCAGTATTTCACCTTCCGGATAGAGTACTTTATCCAGGTTTGAGAGCTCAAGCTTGTATTTACCTACTTCTACATGAATTCTTTTCTTAGCCATGCACCAGCACCTTCGTTACGGCTCAAGATGCGAAGTTTCGTTGAATAACTCAATAGAAAATTGACTTCCCGTCCAGTTAACGAGGTAAAGTCCGGTATTGGTGTGTTCAAAATGATCCATATGGCTCAATGGGTAATTGAGCATCCAGCACATCATGATCCTGATGGCCCGCCCATGTATGCAAATCAATACCGGGTTTTCGTTCGGTTGGCTCAGGATGTAATCCATGGCCCTTTTTTGACGTTCAGCCACCTCCAGTGGGTTCTCACCATTTTGAATTTTGGCAGTAAGATTTCCCTGAGTCCATGACTCACAAATCCGTTGGTACTCAGTGGATGACTCGGGGGTAAAAGCCACACCCTCCTGGGAGCCCCAGCTGATCTCACGCATATCTGCCAATGCCTCATACGGAATCCCCTGATCGATGAACTTTTGCACCGTCTGCTGTGTGCGACCTAGATTGGAGGTATAAATCTTCTGAAAAGGGATGTGATGATAAGCCTGATAAAAAGCTTCCGCCTGTAGTTCTCCGGTTTCATTGAGGGGAGCATCTATCCCACTACCCTGCACCATGCCCAATTTATTGTATTCTGTTTCGCCGTGGCGAATGATATAAAGCTTTTTCAAAAGATCTCAGTTTTTACCAAAGCCGCAAACTTAATTCATTCAAACACTTTCCTTCAATAATGACCATTCATTATCCAAAACCATCATGGTGTAATAGCGACCTTTGCTTACTTTTAGGGCAAAATAGAAAGCATGTTTCCCAAAGGAATTACCCCAGAGGGGTTGAATGAATTTTCCATCAATACCCTCGTCTCTCATATTGACATTGAGTTCACCGAAGTGGGTGAAGACTATCTTATCGCTAAAATGCCGGTTTCTGAGAAAACCAAACAACCCATGGGACTGTTACACGGTGGTGCCTCGGTAGCATTGGCCGAGACATTGGGTAGTGTGGCAGCCAGCTTGATTGTGACTCCCAAGGGGCAGTTTGCGGTGGGGCTGGAAATCAATGCCAATCATATCAAATCTGCTCGTGAAGGTTACGTATATGGCAAAGCAACACCTTTGCATGTAGGCCGTAGTACCCACCTTTGGGAAATCCGAATCACCAACGAAGCTGGAGATTTGGTGGCCATTAGTAAAATCACCATGGCCATTTTAGATAAGAAATAAACCTTATGAGTACGCAAATTACAGCCAGTACAATTGAGCAAATCTCCACGAGACATCAAGCCTTGGAGCTTGTAAGAAAAATGCTGAACACCACCTACCCAGTAGCTTTGTGGAGACTTCCCAACACCACCGACATTCTAGCCCTGATAGACATCACCAGTGAAGAACGTCACGCAGAGGCAGAAATAGAACGTCTTGAACAGTGCTTTGTGATCAATAGCTATGACCAAAGCCATCCAATAAATCCGTTGGTCCTCAAAGGCGATATTATAATTAACATTCAGGGGCCCGAATCAAAAGTAACCCTGAGCACCACTCTAAAGGCATCTGATCTGGAGGCATTCACCTTGGCCATAGATCAGGTGGAACTGTCGGCACTAGGCAGAAACCCTCAGGAAAGTGAATTCCATCCTGATTTTGAAGGAATGGTCACTGAGGCCATCGATCACATCAAATCAGGCGAATTACACAAAGTCGTTCTCTCCCGCTATCAGGATTTTGATCTCCCGGAAGGCTTCGATCCCATCGCGATTTTTGAAAAGCTGGATCAAACCTACGCCAACGCGTTCTGTTACCTGGTACAGACCTCCACATTTGGTGCATGGATGGGTGCTACTCCAGAAAAGCTCATTGCTATTGAGGACGAACACTACTTCAGTACTGATGCCCTTGCAGGCACACAGGTGCTGGGTGAGGTGGAAGACCTCAGCGATGTACCCTGGACTCAAAAAGAGATCATAGAACAAGCCATGGTCAGTCGCTATATCATCGAATGCTTCAAAAAAATAAGACTGAGGGAGTTTGAAGAGGTGGGTCCAAAAACCGTAAAAGCCGGCGACCTGGTGCATTTAAAAACCTCCTTTAAGGTGGATATGAAGGAAACCAACAGTCCACTGCTGGGCAGTACGATGTTGGAACTACTACACCCTACATCAGCGGTATGTGGTTCTCCGAGAGGGCTGGCCAATGATTTTATCCGCACCCATGAAGGCTACGAACGTGAACTTTTTGCGGGATTTCTGGGCCCTGTAGGCTTAGACGGAAACTCCAGACTGTTTGTCAACCTGCGATGCATGCAGCTTTTCAAAGAAAAGGCGAGACTCTATGCCGGGGCAGGCATCACAGAAAACTCCCGCCCGGAAAAGGAGCTGCAGGAAACCAACAATAAAATGCAAACCCTCTTAAAGGTGATTTATTCATGATTAGTCAAACGGTTTTCGATACTTCCAGAATACTGAGTTTGAAAGGTGTCACCCATGTGGTACTCTCCCCGGGCTCCAGAAATGCACCGCTCACCATCAGTTTTTCCAGAAACCCGGACATAAAAATCTATAACATCGTCGATGAGCGATCCGCTGGGTTTATTGCTCTTGGGATGGCCCAAAAGCTCCGGCAACCCGTGGTGCTTTGCTGCACATCTGGTACCTCTCTGCTCAATTATGCACCTGCTATCGCTGAAGCCTGGTATCAGCAAATCCCCCTTATCGTGATCTCTGCAGACAGACCACCTGAATGGCAAGGACAACGAGATGGCCAGACTATCCATCAGGTAGGTGCACTTGGGAATTTTGTGAAAGAGACGTTTGAACTACCTGCTCAGACTGAGCATGAGGATTTGGCCTGGGAATATTCGCGAAAGCTCAATGAGGCGGTGAACCTTTCCACACAGCTTCCGCAAGGGCCGGTTCACATCAATATCCCATTCAGGGAGCCTTTTTACCCTCAACCGAACGATCAATTGACGTTCTCAGATCACCCTTGGGTTATTTCTCCTCATTATTCTGAATTGTCACCTGACTTTTCATCCTTGGCCGAAGCATGGCAACACTTTGACAAAAGGCTGATCGTACCCGGGCAACAACCCCTGACCCCTGAGCTCAACGAGGCGTTGGGAAGGCTCACGGGTGAGGCGGTGGTAGTTGGTGATGTGATCTCCAACATATCAGGACAGGCCGCCATCCGACACCACGACCTCTTTCTGGCTTCCGTAGAAGGTAAGCTCGCAGAGAGTCTGCAGCCGGATCTACTCGTGACATTTGGCCGATCAGTGATCTCCAAGAACCTTAAGATTTTCCTACGTAAGAATCCACCCAAAGAACATTGGCACATCGATGAAGCCATGGTATCAGCTGATCCTTTTCAGAGCATGAGCAAGCTCATTCAGGCCAAGCCCGAGCGTTTTCTGGCAGCTATGGCTGACTCGAAAGGAGACCTTAGTGATTTCAGTTTTCAGATCAGAAAGAATTTTGCCCAAAACTGGGCCGTGGAGGATAGTAAGGGAGAAAGACGACTAACCGAAAGCTTTGAAAACATGAAGTTTTCTGAGTTTTTGGCTTTTGCGAAAGTGATCAAGCTCCTGCCCGACTCCACAGACCTGCACGTGGCGAATAGCATGCCTGTCCGCTATGTCAACTTCATACAAGGATTACCGAAAGGCACCGAGGTTTTTGCCAACCGAGGCACCAGCGGGATAGATGGCACAAACGGCACTGCCGTGGGAGGATCATTGGTATCCGATCGACTGACGGTTTTGCTCACCGGTGACCTTAGCTTCTTTTATGACAGAAACGCATTCTTTCACCACTACGACTTGAGTCAACTAGTTATCATCGTATTTAACAATGGTGGTGGTGGCATTTTCCGGTTAATTCCCGGGCCATCAGCCCTACCAGAGCTGCAACAGCACTTTGAAACCAGACACACCCACTCTGCAAGATTCACGGCCATGGAGTACGGTTTTGATTACTACCAGGCCAAAGATGCTGCAGGTGTGGAAAAAGCCATGAAGTCCATTGTGAAAAAAGGAAAAACCCCAAGACTACTGGAAATATTCACTGACCCAGAAACCAACAATGAGGTCTTTGCTCAGGTAAAAAAGGCATTCATTTCCTGACAATACTCAACCCGCACCAAATTAAAAAAGCCGGAAGAGTTCCGGCTTTTTCTTTGTTTAATTAGCGTACAATAATCGTCTCGACTACTTACAGCTATTCCCTGTAAATAATATCTTATCTGCAGTTTTCACATAAGTGAAATTGAATGTCTCAGCAATGATATCGACCACCTCATCAACGGTCTTTTCATTAAACTTAGCCGTAAGCACACAGTTTTTGAGCATCTGATTCTCATAATCAAATGTCACCCCATACACCTCATTCATCGTTTTAGAAACTTCATTCAAGCTGGTAGACTTGAAGGTAATCACCCTGGTTTTCCATGAGAGGAAATTATCATCAGTAATTTTGCGCTTCTTGATACCGCGCTCTCCTACCTGAATGATACCCATCTCCCCTTTCTCCAGGTTGATTTTCATAGCTCTTCTGCCAAACACCTCGGGGTTTTGAGCCATAGCCACTGATCCACTACTCACCATTACCTCCACGGCATTTCTCTCCTCACGGGCATCCACCACAAATGAAGTCCCCAAAACCTCCACAAGGACATTGGTGGTATTCACGATAAAGGGTTTATTTTCATTTCGTTCCACTTCAAAGAATGCTTTTCCTGTCAGAAAAACCTCGCGTTTGTCTTTGAAATCGCCAATGGTAATGCTGGCTCCACGCTGCAAGGTGGCAATAGTGCCATCTGGTAGCTCAAAGGGTGTCACCGTGGCAACCACCTGGCCATAGTGGTTATCTGCTTTCTTAGGATAAAGCGCAAACACCAGCCCCAATGCCACAATAATCGCTGCAGCAATTCTGAAAATTTTTTGGTTCCAAATCGGAATTATTTTCGGTGCGCTCTCCTCATCGGCCAAAATACTGTTCAACATGGCCGGATTTCCTTCTTCAATTGGTTGGGAGGCTAACCAAATTTTCTTGAACTCAAGAAACTCTTTTGAGTTATTTTCTGTGGCACTCCTCCACTCGTGCACGGATTTAATTTCTTCGTCCGATGCTTCTCCCGAAAAATACTTTGATAATACTTCTTCCATTTCCTTTAATACTCCGACAAATAAACAAATAACATGGATATACCCCCTATTCTTTTTCAGAGATTATCTGCTTTCGGGTCATAATCGGCAGGCATCAAATCTGCCACCCGCTCCCAGGACCAATACCCAATGGTGGTTAGGCCCAAAGGCTCTTTAATCTGACCGTTGTGATCCAAAGTAACGTAAGTACGTTTCAACTCAAGCATGGATTTCTGAGCTCCGGGCTGATGACTGTTGATCCCGGAAGTTGGACCTAATCCATTGGATGAAATCTCATCTTCATTAAGGCTACTTAGGTATTGGGTGCTTTCGACCTCCTTGTCGTAGCTCACCATTACATAATCATCAAAATCGAGCTTCCACTCATACCGATTGGTGCCTCGTGCAAGGATGTCATCTGGCTCTATCTCGACCATTTTCTTATTGAATATTTCGGAAACATCCTTGACACTATAAATTCTAAAGCCCTCTTCTTTGAGTTCATCAGCAATTAAAGACTTAAAGAAATGCGTGATTGACCCGTAATAACTCTTCATTCGGTTCTTTCGCCATTTCTTCCTGATTCGATTGCTCTCGGGATCCAATGGTGTAAACCGTGCCTTCCCATAAAAACTCGTGCGGTCATCGTCTCTTTCGAAATGCTCAAGCTCATAGCTCACCTGATACCCCAGCGCTTCATTCAGGATAATCAGTGGTTCCTGAGCTTCTCCTGTAAAAACCCGGGTATCTTCATTGTAAGAGAAATCCAAAGATTCAGCATTTAGTATTTCACATCGGGAGGCATTGGCAGAGGATCCCAGAAACTCCTTTTTAAACATCCTGTAGTACCTGGGCCACTCATCCTCAGAGACGATAGGGTCAGAAATGATCTCTATTTGATCCAGTGTCCGCACCTTGAAATCCAACAGCCCATTGATGGCATAAGAATTATTATTTTCGGCCTTAAAGGAATAGGAAGCCAGCTCATATGCCACATGGGAAAAAACCAAAATATAGCTTCCGTGCGGCACATCCGTCAGTCGGTAGTTTCCATACTGATCCGTCACTGTGCCGATGGTCGTTCCATTAATGAATACATTAACTCCCTCAATGGCGTTTTTAGATCTGTACTCACGCACCCAGCCGGTTATCTGCACCTTGCCTCTGCTGCCATCTACTCCCTCTTTCGAGACCCCTTGCTTGGCTCTGATGATGATCTGATCCTCGTACCTCGAATGCTCCAGCATGGTACCTACCAGGAGTATATTCAAGAGGTTGTCGATGTGGATACCTTTTCTGGTGAGGGTATACAAACTCCCTTTAGGGATGGCATCAGCATTGTAGGAAAAATAATACCCACTCTTATAGGTGATGCTGTCCAGTACAATTTCCAATGGAAGGTCCTTAAAGGATAAGGAAAGCGTATCTGTGGTGTCCTGTCCTTTTACCGAATGGAGAAAGGCGAACAGAACAAACCCAAATAGCCATTTCCATCTCATCGCCTCAATTAAGATCTTTCAGTTTTTCTCTTAATGTTTTCAGTGCTTTACCCATCTGAACCTCCACCGTTTTGATAGAGATGCTCAGGTGGTCTGCTATCTCCTGATATTTCAGTCCCTCAAAGCGACTGAGCTTAAAAATTTCAGAACACCTGGGAGGCAGGTTGTCAATGGCTTCAAAAATACGTTCCTGCACGTTACTGTTTTCTCCATCAGGAGAAGGCCCCTCTACAGCTTCTTCCATAAATGTGATCACGTACTGTCGATAAGAGTCCTTTACCTTTTGATGTTTGATAAAATTGAGGCACGTGTTATGTACAGACCTGTATAAATAACTTTTGATGGATGAGTCTGGAGCCAGTGTATCACACTTCTCCCAAAATTTCACAAAAACCTCCTGAATCACCTCCTCGGCATCATCAGGATCATCCATAAATCTCATCGCATAGGATTTCAACAATCCATAGTACTCATTGAACACAAGTTCAAAAGCGCGCTTATCTTTGTTGCGTAGGCGTTCTACCAGTACTTGATCAGGGTCTTGCAAACTATACCAGTTAATGTTATTCAAATTTGAAAGGCAAAAGCTAACCATTGGCGAGCTTAAAAGCGGAAAAATAAACCAAAATATTCTTTCCAATCTTGAATCTCGTGTGGTAAAATTCATAATCTCATGGCTCACGGGACAGAAGGAATTTGCTATGCCTACCTCTGGCTCCACGGGCACCCCGAAAGAGACACACCTTAGCCGCGAGGCGTTGCAATACAGCGCACGGCAATCAATGGAATACATAGACCCTACCGGAAGTTATCAAACTACTCTTCTCTGTATCAACCCCGACTACATCGGAGGGCTCATGGTGGTGATTCGAGCGCTGACGCATGATTTGGATGTGAGCATGGTGGCGCCAACTTCCAGATTGGCTGATGTCCTGGGCAAGGAGTGCTACGATCTTGTATCTATGGTACCCATGCAGGTACAGTACCTGCTTGATCATCATCCGGATACGCTTTTGCAATTCAAAACCATTCTAATCGGTGGTGCTCCCCTGCCTCAGGAGTACATTATTAAACTCAAATCACTAAAGGCCGTGAGGTGTTTTCAAACTTACGGGATGACTGAAACGGCCTCACACATTGCTTTGAAAAACCTGACCGACGGTGATGACAGTTTCGAGGTATTGGGAGATACCGAGATTCAGCAGGATAGCCGTGGATGCCTAAAGATCAAAGGGTCGGTAACAGACCACCAATGGATACAAACCAACGATGTAGTAGAAATGACAGATCCACGCCATTTCCGATGGTTGGGCAGAGCTGATTTTGCCATCAACTCCGGAGGAGTGAAAGTTCATCCTGAAATATTGGAAGCATCCTTAAGTTCTCAACTGAAAATGCCGTTCTTTGTGGCTGGATTACCAGACGCTTCTTTGGGTCAAAGGGTAGTGATGATCGTGGAGTCTCCAGAGCCAGTTACATTGGATTTCAGCCATATCAGTCAATACAGTCGCCCTAAAGAAGTCTATTACAGCCCAGGATTTTCCTATACTCCCTCTGGCAAGGTAAATCGGACTGAAACACTCAAAAAATTGAACTTATGAAAGTAAAAGTATCTTACCAGACGCTGCAACTGCCCCCTCCTCTTGCTTTTGCCTACACGTTGGAAATGGAGTTTCACGAGGAAGAAATTAAAATTCAGTACGATCTGGAGTTTTTAAACCGGGATGAGATTACTCTTGAAGAAATTGAAGAAGAAGGATTCAGTGAGAATGATGATTATAGCTGGACCGGCACCCTGGGCAAGGCATGGGTAGAGGACCTCTATGATGACCTCCTGGAAGTTGACCTGGAAGACGAAAGCGAGGATTTCAATATCTATCTGCACATGGAAATATCGCATGATGGTCAGGAAGACAGTGGTATCGCTGTAATGGCAGAAGATTGGGACTACAGGCTTCAGGAGGTGATACAGGCCATCTATGAAAAAGCAGGGATAGAGGATAAACTCAAGCTCAAGTTTATTCATCAGGCCAATGGTGAGCGGTCGTTTTACGAGCTGGAGGGCTCCTTTGAACACAAAACGTGTCAGATCAACCAAAAGGACATCAGCTGGGATGAACTGCATCAGTTAATGAGCGATGTGTACACCATAGACTTTGAGGGGGAATCGGTAGAAAAACCATCCGGGGATGGACTATGGATTGATCAGGACGCTATGTCTGGCTATCAGCTCTTCGATGAGCAGGCCGGCCCCAAGGCTGCTAAAATTAAATCGCGTATTTTGGACATACTGGAGCGATAGCCCATACCCATTTGGTATTCATAGGTTTAATGGTTAATTTTTATGTTGATACACTTATTTGAACCATTAACCTCTTATTGATTATGAAAAGTCTTGGATTCATTGGGAAACTGCTCTTTGCTCTGCCTTTTGCCATGTTTGGTTTTTTCCACTTCATGAATGCCTCAGCTATGTCTGGAATGGTGCCATCAGTATTTCCCGCACCAGAGGCGTGGGTGTATTTGGCCGGGCTTGGACATATTCTGGCAGTAGTCGCCATCATAATTGACAAAAAAGCAAAACTAGCTACCATGCTCCTCGGGATCATGCTATTGTCATTTGCACTGCTGGTTCATTTCGGTGGATTTATGGATGGAGATCAGGGAGACACAGCCAATTTCCTAAAAGCTACCTCCCTGGCGGGTGCAGCCTTTTTTATGAGCAGCAAGCTGACCAATTAAACATCGAACAGATTGTAATTGCCTCCCTTCCTGAAAATGCTCAGGTTAAGGGGAGGCATTGTTTTATCCTCAAAGTACTTCTTCTTCGAATTTTGGAAAAGCTGATCGATCATCAGCGCATAGTTACCTGCCCCGTGTAGCCTTCTTTCCCAATCGGTATCATTGGCCTTGCCTCCATGAAGCTCCTTGATCTGATTCATGGTTTTTTCGGCTCGATCAGGAAAACTCTTTTTTATCCAATCCTCAAAAATCTCACGAATTTGACCATTCAGTCTCACCACAGTGTATCCGGCTGCCAGTGCGCCATGCTCCGATGCTGCCTTGAGGATGGCAGGAACCTCAGTATCATTGAGGCCTGGTATGATGGGCGCGTTCATCACCCCCACCGGCACACCCAACGCACTCAGCTCCCTGATGGCATTCAGTTTTTTCGTAGCTGTAGCAGTCCTTGGCTCCAGTTTGGCCCTGAGAGACTCATCCAGTGTAGTAATGGAGAAGTAAACATGCACAAGAGATTTCTCCGCCAGAGCCTGAAGTAAATCCATATCCCTCAAAATCAGTGCATTCTTGGTGATAATGCTCACAGGGTTTCGGTACTTGAGCATAACCTCCAAAATACCACGGGTGAGTTTCAGGTCTTTTTCTATTGGCTGGTAGCAATCGGTGTTACCGGAAAGCATGATGGGCTGAGGCTTCCAGGAGATTTTGCTCAGCTGCGCATCCAGCAGCGCAGCCACCTTATCTTTCACAATAATCTTACTCTCAAAATCCAGCCCGGCACTGAAGCCCCAATAGGTGTGGGAGTTGCGTGCATAGCAATACACACATCCATGCTCACACCCCTGATAGGGGTTTACCGAGTAAGTAAATTGCAAATCGGGACTGTTGTTTTTGCTCAGTACATTCTTTGGGGATTCATGAAAGATAGTTGTATTTGGCCGCTCCTCCTGTGTGTACTCGTCTATCCCTTCATCATGGTACTGCCCCATGGATTGCTTAAAAAATGGATTTGAGGGATTGTACTGCGCGCCTTTACCTTTCATATTAGTAAATATACTAATATTATTAGTTAAGCTAAATATATTAGCTGTATACTTTCCGTATTTTGCTAAGTCCGAAAGCACTGCCCATCCCCACTATAAATCCCATCAGGTGTGACTCCCAACTCACAAAAGAATCCTGCGGATAAATGCCGTAAATGAGCCCTCCATATATGAGCAGCACAATGATGGAAATCAGTATAGAGCGAAAGTTTCTGCGAAAAATCCCGAAAAAGATCAAAAAACTGGCCAGTGCATACACCAGCCCACTCGCACCAATGTGGTAATATGGCCTGCCTATAACCCACACCAATACATTGGTCAGAAAATAACCATGGAAAAATACCTGAGTGGCAATCCTGTCATAAAATATGTAAACGGCGCTCCCAAGAAATAAAACTGGAAATGTATTGCTAACAAGATGAGAAACAGACCCGTGAATGAGGGGCGCGGCGAGAATTCCGATCAAACCACTGACTGTTCTGGGAAGAATACCCAGAAAGCCTAAATCTATGTAACCATAGAACTGAATGCTAAAGCTGAGCCACATCAGAAAGACTAACCTCAGAGGTGGTATGACACTGGATCTGTACATTGGTAAGCTAAAGAAACAAAAAAAGCTGCCAGTGGCAGCTTCTATCATTTAAATATTATTGGTTTATTTACCTGGCTCCTTGATCATTTGAAGCTCAATCAATTTTGACTCTTCGTAGCTCACAGACAAATATCCAAGGACGCCACCAGATGCCTCAGCTATTTTCTTAGCCAGTTCCTTGAGTGAGGCATGTAACTTCACACCAAAATTCTTATCCATTTTGGGAAGAATAAAATTCAGTTTTCTCAACTCGGCCGTCAACACCTTATTGCGCTCTTCAGCACTTTCAGGAAGCTCATCTATTAATTTATTGAATTTAGACTCAAAGCTCTCCCCTACTAACTTGTAATAATCTACCAGCTGCTCTCTCGCTCTACTCTGCTTGCTATGTGCCACGTCTATGGCTTCTTTTCTTTCGCTCTTGTCAATATTGCCATCAGCGCCCGCTATCAGGATTGCTACATACACCGGGGCAGTCAGCAAAACATCAATCTCTTCTTCTCTTAGGTTTTCGAATTCTTTGATCATTATTGTGTCTATTGAAACTCGCTCGAAAATAGTAAAAAATGAGTGTTTACCCGTAATTAATTCTCATCATTTTCACCCCGTAGCACAAACTTCATCAGTAGAGGTAAGTGATCGGAAATTTCTCCTGTTTCGGAGATTACACTTTGTCCCACGCTTGTGATAAAATTCTCATTGTAAAGTATATAATCGATCATCTGATAGGGCTCCCTACTGTTGAAAGTATTGAATGACGCGGGTGAACTTTCATAGGTCAAAGAGTCTACAGCTGACCGTATATGTTTGGCGGACATGATCACACTCATGGCATCATCTGGCTGCAGGTACTCCGGCGGGCTGTTAAAGTCACCGATCAGCAATACCGGGAGTTGATCCGAATAGGATTCGAAGAGTTGCTTCACGGTCTCGGCCTGTGCCAGTCTGGTCTCCTGGTCGAAAGCCTCCAAATGAAGGTTCATCACACGAATGGTATCCCCAGGGGCCAATACGAGATCACACACCTGTACCAGTCGATCGATATAAAAGGCATTGTATACAAAAGAAGTGTTGATTGGTTTGATCAGGGTGATGGTCTGTGCGTTAGCCACCGGAAACATGGATAAAATAGCCTGACCGGAGAGCATTTTTCCAAACTGATGCCCCAATGGCCAGTAGGGAAATGGCACGAATTTCTTATCCCAATTCACAGAACGGTAGGCATAGGGATAGTCCAACTGCAGGGCCAAACTATCCAGCTGGTTGTACATAAAGGAACGCTGCGAACCGAAATCAACCTCCTGGAGACCTATCATATCCGCTTCGATCCTTTCAAGGGTTTTCAGAGCCACCGACAAGTTCTGGTGATACAATTCCTCTACGCGTTCCACCGCGAGATTATTGGTCATCCCAGATAGATAGCCTATATTGAACGTCACAACGCTGAGGGTGTCTGATCGCTCAAATTGCTTTATCTTGCTGTCATATTGCGTTGTACTGAAGTGTTGATCTTTTTCCAGATTGCCTTCTGAAGCGACAATAAAAAGTGAGGTAATTCCCAGAGTAACAAAAAAGAGTAGAGTAATAATTATTCTCGCCATTCGTGCGTGTTAACTGGGAGCAAGTTAAATTTATTAGAATTTACAATGCCTGATAATATGGATTTTTCATACTTGATTTCGATCAGTGACGGTGATACGGCGTTCATTCAAGAATTTATATCGACGTTTGAATCCAACTCAACCAGTATCATAGAGAAGCTCAAAATTTCCCTGGAGACAGGTAATTTTGACAGCAACAAAAAACTCGCACATCAACTAAAGCCTTCCCTGGAAATGCTGGGGCTTGCCAGCCTAGAAATAGCCGTTGGTATACAGGAGCAACCTGAAACGGTGACACTGGAGCAGATCCTGCAAATAGAAAGTGAGTGTAAAGCTGCGGTTCAGGAGATGAACAATCGCTTCAATCTATAGGGAGTTTTTCTTTTTCACCCAAAAACTTGGGTCCCCTATTGAAAACGTAAAGGTCCAGAACCGTATTAGTACGTGCCAAAATCTCTCGAATGGCCAAGGATAGCGGTAGCTGGTCCTTATTGTCTGCAGAAAAAGCAACGGCATCCATGCCATAATAATCCGCAATGAAAAGTGCCCGGTAGCAATGAAAATCCTGAGTGATAATGATCAGCTCATCCTGGCCAAAAATGAGTTTTGAGCGAACAACCGAGTCCAGGGTACGGAACCCCGCAAAATCCAGAGTGATATCAGCCTGAGACACCCCCAGAGCCATCAGGGCATTGAGCATATCCTTTGGTTCGTTATAATAAACTGTGTTATTATCTCCACTCACAATGACATGATCAATCACCCCCCGATGATACAGCTCGGCAGTGGCGTCTATTCGTTCTTTAAAGTACTTGTTGGTACCGCCCTTTACTGTCCGCTTGCTGGTTCCCAATAAAAGCGCCACCTTCTTACTGGGAACCTGAGTGATATTATAATAGATCTGACCGCTTGTACTTGAAATGATCCAGAAATTGAGGCCTAACACGAGTACGCTGACAGCCCCAACCATGATCACCGTATACTTAGCGATTTTCTTGAGCAATTGCATTTAGCTTTTAATTGATTTGTCCTTTACAGGCTTAGTCTTCTTCATCTTTACTTTTCCCTCCGAAAAGCCCCAACTGATTGTCCTCTTCCTCCACTTCATGCTTAATATTGCTCTTTAATGCCTCCAGATCCACTGCTGTCTTGCCTGTTTCTTCTTGTTCTTTTTCATCATCCACCTCCTCTTCCTCTTTTTGAGGAGTGACCTCCGCGGCAGAAAGAATGTTCTGATATGGGCATTTATTACCCAGTGCTTTCCATCCTTTCACGTCAATGACTTCTGCCAGATCCAATTGGGCAGTTTCATTTTTGCGCCCGTCCTTATAAGTAACGGAGATCAGTGTATTATCGCTGTTATTGGCAAAAATAAGTTTAGAGCCTTTGGCTTCAGAAACAAAACTGAATCGCTTGTCAAGGGTGGTTGTCTCTATCAGGAATCGCTTGACGTAATAGACCTTATTGCCAGCGTCATAGTGAACCGCATTGATCGGTAAATCCTTTTCATGCTTGAAAAGCCCAAGAACCTGGTTGGGTTCATACCTGTTGGTGAGTTCAAAACTGGTCAGTTCATAGCTCCCATCCTTGTAAAACACAATGATATGATCTTCCGCTTTGAAGTTTCCCAGGTGATTACCTCTTTTGTCCGTATTGAGTCGGCCAATCACCTCATCATACCATACATCCAGACCACCTAACGTAGATACTCCCGCCGACTTAAACTGCACCTTTCTTACGGGCTGTTTGGTGAGGATATTTCCTCCGGCTCCTCTTCCTTTGATTTCAATTTCTGCAAAGTCAAAGTCAAAAACCTTCTTACGCGCCTTGCTGGCCGGAGTGAGATACACGGTCACTACCTCCGCCTCTCCATTAGGGTTGGCTGAGAAGTAATGAACCCGAGAACCTTTGCCCCCTTTGGTCAGGTCATATTCCCTATCTCTGGTCACCGAAAGCACCTGAAAGCGCTTCACCATACTGCGCCCACTCTTCCCGTCCACATAAGCCAGGTTATAGACCATGCGCTCATCGGCTTTGTTAAATACCCCGGCGTAAATAATGTTCTTACCTACAAAGACCTTTTCCTGTATTCTGGTTACCTGGCACACACCATCCTTGCGGAAAATGATGATGTCGTCAATGTCAGAGCATTCACAAACAAACTCATCTTTTTTAAGTCCATATCCAATAAATCCATCCTCCCTGTTCACATAGAGCTTAGCATTATTAGCGGCTACCACAGCAGCTGATATGGTATCGAAGTTGGCAATTTCGGTTTTGCGTTCCCGGCCCTTGCCGTATTTATCCAACAGATTCTTGTAATAGGCTATAGCAAACTCGGTAATGTGTGCCAGATGGTGCTCTGTCTCCTCAAGTTCTTCAGTGAGCTTACGCATCAGTTCATCTGCCTTGAAGGCATCAAACTTGGAGATCCGCTTGATCTTAATTTCCGTCAGCCGGATAATATCATCCTGAGTAATGTCCCTGTAAAACTGAGGTTTGAAAGGGTCCAACCCTTTATCAATGGTCTGGAGTACGGCTTCCCAGGTCTCACACTCCTCTATGTCGCGATAGATCCTGTTTTCGATAAAGATCTTTTCGAGGGAAGAAAAGAGAATTTTCTCCATCAACTCACCTCGTCTGATCTCCAACTCCTGCCTCAGTAGCCCCACTGTTTGGTCCACCGAATGCTTCAGGATCTCTGTCACATCCAAAAACTGTGGTTTATCGTCGTAAATCACACAGGCATTAGGTGAAATGGACACCTCACAATCGGTGAATGCATAAAGTGCATCAATGGTGATATCTGGCGAAGTGTTTGGTGCTAACTGGATCTGTATCTCAATATCCTTGGCGGTATTGTCAATAACTTTCTTGATCTTGATTTTACCCTTATCATTGGCTTTGATGATGGACTCAATGAGTGAGGTAGTGGTGGTGCCAAACGGGATATCCTTGATGATCAGCGTCTTACTATCCATCTCCTCGATAACCGCCCGTACTCTGACCTTTCCGCCTCGCTTACCATCATTGTAGTCTGATACATCTATTTTCCCTCCGGTCAGAAAGTCCGGATAGAGCACTACTTTCTTTCCTTTCAGGATATTGATTGCTCCTTCTAAGATCTCGCAGAAATTATGCGGAAGCACTTTGGTGGATAAGCCTACGGCTATACCCTCTACTCCCTGCGCCAGTAGCAGCGGAAACTTGACGGGAAAAGTAACAGGTTCCTTTTTACGACCGTCATAGGACAGCTGCCAGGTGGTGGTTTGAGCATTGTATATGACATCCAGCGCAAACTTCGAAAGGCGTGCCTCTATGTACCTGGCAGCAGCAGCACTGTCTCCTGTGCGCACATCTCCCCAGTTACCCTGCGTATCGATCAGGAGGTTCTTTTGCCCAATATTGACAATGGCATCACCAATAGACGCATCACCGTGAGGATGATACTGCATGGTGCTTCCTATGACGTTGGCTACTTTGTTAAACCGTCCGTCATCCATTTCCTTCAGGGCATGGAGTATCCTGCGCTGTACGGGCTTGAGCCCATCCTCAATGGCCGGTACGGCTCGCTCCATGATCACATAGGAGGCATAATCCAAAAACCAATTTTCATACATTCCCGAAACCGGGATTACTTCATGCAGCTCTTCTTCTTCTCTGCCGTTTTCTTCACTCATGAGATCCTGTATTTTGACTTGCTATAGAATTTACATTTAGATCCAAATTCCACACGTTACTCTTTATTTCATTTTATCACTCCCTCGGGGAGTTTCTTATCTGCTTAAAATCATTCTATTGGATGTATGTCCCGACCTACAACCTCCACAGACGTCACTGTGCCAATATTGCCTGAAGCTGGTCATCCGAAACGTTCAATACACCATTTTTAATCAGTCGGGGGGTGAGCGTCCGCCAGTGTTCGTCCTTTTTGAAAATAGATTTGAACATGGGAAGTGCCTCACTCATTTTGTTAGTATTAGCCAGGTTGATGGCATGCCAGTATTGCATTTCCAGGTTATCAGGAAACATGCCTTCGGCTTTCTCATATAGCTCGCTCGCAGCCACAAAATCCCCTGCTTCCACAGCCAGGTCGCCCTTATTCATATATTCGTAAGCCTGATGCACCTCCCATAGACGCCTGATTTCCACCAAAGGCTCTGCATGGTCATCCACCCGAATGTCTACTTTACGATCCAACCATAGTTTTCCTGTAGGCTGCCCCGAAACCACCAATACTGCCGCTGATTGCTTACCTCTGATGTCTCCTCCGGCAGCTTGTGCCGCTTCCAAAGCGACAATCAGCCTCTCGGCCAGGGGTCCTTTGGCATTCTTATACGCTTCTGCCATTGCCGGCCAAACCTTGTCATTATCCATCAGGTTAGCCTGTACGGCAAAGTTTCCCCCAACCAGGTGTCCTGCAGCCGGAATGTTTTTAGCTCCCGTATGGGAAGCTGCCAAACCGCTTGCATCCACAATCCCAAGCTGACGGTAGGC